>JBAXWR010000051.1:0-34299 GCA_037128295.1 Mariniphaga sp. | reverse complement strand
TTTGGCCGGGACAGTATTCAAAGCATCGGCCAATGCCATCACCACCCAACCGTTGCCGCGCCCCCAGAATTCGATGCTGGTGCGCTGCGGGGTCATCTTTGCCCAACCAACCTGGCTGCAGCGGTCTTTGTAATCGTCGTTGTCGTCATCATACCCATGTACCCAGAGGCCCCATTTTTTATCGGCCAATTTCTCCTTATGAATCCGGTATTGTTTCAGAAGTTCCATGAGGTATTTCTCGTCACCGGTATATCGGTACATTTCAAGCAGATACATGCTGATCATGTAAATGGTATCGTCCCACATCTCAATGGTTTCAGTCCTGTGCGAAACCCCACCTGCTTTGGTTCGTGGAGTGGTCAGATAATCGGCATATATTTTATTGGCCTTTTCAATGTATTTGGGATCGCCGGTTACTTTCGCCAGAAAGGCCATCCCATGACCGGAGGCTACTGCATTGGGATGCAACCCGTTCGCATCGTTTATGGTCAAATCCATGGCAGTCCTGATATAATCCAGATAGACCTTCTTTTCCGATTCCGGCCTGGAGTTGTACTGGTGTACCATTGAATTCAGCATGGTTGCCTGGCCCCAGTCCCATTTATATTGACCGGCAGGCATAAATACCTCGCGTCCAAAAACATCCAACGAATCGACCCTTGCCTGAACCTTATTATTTGTCTGTGCGAGGACTGTTTTAAGGCTCAGAAGCAAAATAAAACAGCATAAAGCAATGTGTATCTTCATATTTTCCAATTTCTAATTTCCACTTTCTAATTTCCACTTTCCATTTTCCACTTTCCTCTTTCCTCTTTCTATTTCGGAACCATCCGCAGCATCTTAACGCCATGATGGGGAATTTCAGAACCAAAAGTCTTGTCAAATTCACCCAAATCCTTTTGTCTCCATACGTCGCGGATCTTCCAACTCCCTTTTAAACCAACTTTTTCAAAACCAAAAATATAGAGTTTCACCGGTTCATTTTCCCAACGAAAATATGATTGAGGCGTTTTCCCATAGTCATCGGTGTAAAACAAACCAACGGCGAAAGAGCCATCCTCCAAAGGTCTCAGCCAGATCTGGACTCCGTTCTCGTCAGACACTAACCGGGCAGGTTTTCCCAAAGGATCCTGGTTTATTTCAATCACTTCATCGTTGGTAAGCAGGTTCAGCGTGAAAGCATCCAATTGTTCAACGGGACAACCTATTAACAAGGGTGCTGCCAATAAACTGAAAAGGCTCACATGACTGTACTGTTCGTCTGGTGTGAGGCGGGTGGGATGTAAATCTGTTCCGGTGGTCACATTCCCTAAAATCAACATATCCGGATCATTCCAATGCCCGGGACCACCAAACGGAGCCCATTTATCGATTGTAAATGCAGACGTAAAAAGGCTCAACCAGCTATCCCTGATATCGGGACCTGTGCGCCAGGTATTTGCAAGTTTCATCCAATCTCTTGCATTCGCAAAGGGCGCCGAATTGGAGATGCTGAAAAGAATATCCCTACCCGATTTTTTTAAAACTTCCGACATTCTCATAGCAGAATTCGTTTCGATACGCCAATCATATTTGAGATAGTCAACACCCCACTCTGCCATCTGACGGGCATCCTCCATTTCGAAACGGTATTTTCCAATACGGCGGTAGGCCCTTTTATTATTTTTTACAGAATCGGGGTATTCACCTTTTTCAAAATCGGAAGATGCACCGGCATATCCGGCATAACTTGATATCCATGGGGTTGAGTAAACACCTAATTTTAAGCCTTTTGAATGGATTTCGTCGATCATCTCCTTAAACTTCGGAAATTTTTCGTTGGGCTGAATGGCATTGAACTTACCTCCGCGTTGTCCTTGCCAGGCATCGTCGATGTTGATATAGTTCCAGCCGTGGTTGCTCAATCCCATCTTTACCATGGCATTCGCGGAGGCAATCACTTTTTCACCGTCGATATTCCTTGCCCACGAATTCCAGCCGTTCCAACCAATCGGAGGTGTAAGGGCAATCGTATCGCCAATCACAATCTTCAACTGCTTTGAATCTTCCCCCAAAGCATTTTTTGCCAGTAGGGTAGGGGAGTAGGAGCCTCTTTTCGTAACCTTGCCTGAAATGATTCCGGTTTTTTCATCAAGCGATAGTCCGTTAGGTAAGTTCTTAGCAGAAAAACTGATGGGGCGTTCACCGGTGACTGCGATGGAATAAAGAAAAGGTTTACCTGGAGTTGCACCCACGATTTTGGCCGAATTGATTTTGGGCGTTTTTGGAGGCGGGGGTGTCAAAATGTATTTTTCGTCATTATTGGGGATGTTCAGGGGCGTATTTCCTTCCTGCATCACAATCTTTGCATCGGCCCAGTTAGAATAAGTTTTGCCATAACCTTCATCCTCCAGGCTAACAGTGACCAGAAGTCCCATCCGTTGAATACCTGAAAGGTTCACAGTTACTATTTTGGGTGCGTCTCCGACTTTCATGTTACCACTTTCGAAAAGTATTTTCTGATCGCCAAGGACATAAAACTGGACTTTCATTTTTGTATTCCCCTTATCATCAGCTCCAACCATTGCGGAAAACTGTTCTGCTTTTCCGTTCAGCAAAAACGAGAGGACACTGACCGACTGAACACCGATGCCTCTTTCAAAATACTTACCTGCTATGAAAATGGAATCGCCAGCCTGGTTTTTCTTTGCCGAAACGGAAGGAATCCCTTCGGAGAAGGTCTTTATTTTCAGGTCATCCAGCCATATACTGGTTGAATTATGGGTACAACTAACTGTAAATATGATAAATACAATTATCAAACTGAAGATACGATTCATTTTAAAATTCATTTAAATTTTCGATTGTCATAGCTATAATGTTTTGTATTCCTTAAGATGATCCGGTCATTTAAAGCAACAATTGTCACCATTAATCGATCCTGATTGCCATAAAAATCCATGTTGATCACATTGCCGACAGGATTCTTTGTTACATACCGGTAACCATCCTCTCCCAACTTCTGAAACTTTACAATTTGAAAATTGACCCAACGATCCTCATCGGCGGATTTCATCACAATCTCAATCGCTTTTCCATCATTGTTGTAGGTGAATTGAACGTTGAAATCTTCATTTTCGTAAAGGTATGAATATTGGGCCTTTAGCGAAAATGGAAGGGCCAATGTGAATAAAACGACAATTGAAAGAATTATTTTTTTCATGTTCATTTACATTTAATTGAATAGCCAAATGTACCGAAACAGATTCATCCCTTGCATTAAATGATGGATTTTTTTCCAGAAGATTTCTTCTCAAACAAAATGATTCAGGTAATCGGTTGAATTACTTTTTGAACGTGTTTCAAAAAAGGGATTGATTCAATAAACACTTTGAACCTGCTAACAACTTAGATTATAGACGTTTGTTTCGAAAGGACAGCACTGTAAGTATGATTATTCTGAATAATTAGATCGCCGATTTTCATCATATTTGGTAAAGAGCCAAAAGTCGTCAATATCATTGTCTTCGCCCAGTTCTATGGAAATATCCTGTAGCCTTATGTATTCCATTTTTTCTTTTAGTTCTTTTTCAGTTTCAGAGTCGTTTATTTCTGAATGCAATCTTTCGTCGATCTTTTTATCAAGTCTTTGCTTGACAATATTGTAATCGAAGCCGATAACCCTATCGACTATTTTTTCCTTGTTATCATATTCTGTCAATGCAAATAAAATAATAGCTTCTTCAATCTTTTCCCTTTTAGCTATTACCTTACTTTTAGGTATTTCAATATAATGGCTCATCCAACAATCTCCATATTCGAATGCGATTGGATTATTGTTTAGGTCAAGAACGTTCATTAAATCTCCAGACGGCCCACAACATCCATTATATACCTTACTGTATGTTATGTTTTTCAAGTCTTGCTTATTTATCAAAAAATTCTTATCCTTATTACCTTCCCGATAAAGATCACATTTCTCATTATCAATGATTGCACCTAAAGGTAAAAGGTCAATGCTGTCGCAAGTACATAATAATCTGGAATCACATATTTGAATTAGTTTGTCAGTAATCGGATTGCCATTCTTGTCAAACAATTGAATTGTCGTAAAGATGTCTTTGTCGTTTTCCATGATGTTCGTATACTTAGTAAGGTTTAAAATACATGTCACGAATCGACTAACTTCGTAAAATACTGATAATCCAGGTTTTACTTACACCGCATTCATAGCCGTTACCGGATCGAGCCTTGCGGCAGTGCGGGCCGGGACCAAACCGGCAATCAGTCCGATGACAATACTAATAATCAGACCGGTCATGATATTCCCAAGGGATAAAGCCAGGTTGAAATCGAAAGTCTTGCTTACGATAAACGTTCCGCCATAAATGATCAGTAATCCAATGGCACCTCCTATCAATGAAAGGACGGTGGCTTCAAAAAGGAATTCCATCAGGATAAACCTGCTTTTTGCCCCAAGGGCTTTTTGGAGACCTATTATTTTGGTGCGCTCTTTTACAGACACAAACATGATGTTGGCAATTCCGAACCCTCCAACAAGGATGGCAAACCCACCAATGATCCACCCTGCAATATTGATAATTTTGAAAAGACTATCCAATTGGCCTGAGATCAGGCTCACTTCATTCAATGCAAAATCGTTTTCCTCGGCAGGCTTTAACCTTCTGATCGAACGCATCACCCCTTCAAGCTCTTCGGATAGACGAGCAGCCGGAATGTCGGCCTTTCCTTTTACGATAATGCTTTGTCCAAGATCCAATCGAGGATCGACCATCCGTGCAGCAAATTTTGCCGGAACCAACACCCTGTTATCCATACTTGTCCCAAAAATATCGTCGCCCATCTTTTCAAAGACACCGACAATATACACAGAAAAACCCTGGATCTTAATGGTTTTACCTACTGGTGATATTCCCGGAAACAGTTGTTCTGCAATTGAAGCTCCGAGCATTCCAAAATTCGACCCAGAATTAAACTCTTCCTCTGTCATTGGCCTACCATATGGAATTTTCAGGCTCCAGGTTTCAATCAATCCGGCAGAGCAACCCAATATTGTCACGTTTTCGGCTTTATTGGGGCCGTTCTGGATTGTCCGGCTAAAACCAAAATTATAGACTGCATATTGAGTCAACGACGATCTGCGTATAATCTCCTGTGTTTCAGAATATTTAGGGACAGGTCTGTTGAGGTATTTCCACCATGGATATTCGGTCTCGCCTTCAGGTGGAGCCCAGGCAAATTTCTGGATGTAAATTACATTGCTTCCTAATTTGGATATGCTATCACGGATTGTTTTTTCGAGAGAATCGATAATGGTGAAAACAGAGATGATGCAGAAAATTCCGATCGTGATGCCAAGCAGCGAAAGGAAAGTTCTTAGTTGATTAACTACCAATGATTTATAGGCAAATCTAAAGCTTTCGAGTATAAGTCTGAGAACAATCATAATCATATATTAATACTTTCTAAAGGTAGGAAATATTTCCAATACACATTTTCCTTGTAAACTAATTTATAAAAAGATGATAAAACCATAACAGAAAGCCTTCTAAAACGTGAAGGTTTTTTATTAGCTTTGCACCAAAATATTAAGAATTAGATAATGAGCGAATCAAAAAAAATAAAATCGGCCTTAGTATCTGTATATCATAAAGATGGACTGGACGAAATTATTACTCAACTTGATAAACTCGGCGTAAAATTTTATTCGACAGGTGGTACAAAAGACTTTATTGAGAGTTTGAATGTTCCGGTTACTGCTGTTGAAGAGTTGACAACATACCCATCAATACTGGGTGGCCGGGTAAAAACATTGCATCCCAAAATTTTTGGAGGAATTTTGGCCCGCCGTGAAAACGAGGGCGATCTTGCTCAGCTTAAACAATATGAGATTCCCGAAATTGACCTGGTAATCGTTGATTTATATCCTTTTGAAGCAACAGTCGCTTCAGGGGCTTCGGATGATGAAATTATTGAAAAGATCGACATCGGTGGTATCTCCCTGATCAGGGGGGCTGCCAAGAATTTCAATGATGTGGTTATTATTTCGAATCAGGAACAGTATTCATCGTTAAGTGAATTGCTTACATCGGCAAATGGATACACTACCCTTGAAGAACGCAGAAAGTATGCCCTTGAGGCTTTTGCCACATCATCTCATTATGATTCAGCTATTTACAATTATTTTTCCGGTGAATGGCCTACAGAGTTCAGACAAAGTTTTTCAACGGCAAAGCATTTGCGTTACGGTGAAAACCCGCATCAGCAAGGTGTTTTCTTTGGAAATTTTGAGGCGATGTTCTCTCAGTTGTCGGGTAAGGAAATTTCTTACAACAATCTTCTGGATATTGATGCAGCCGTTAACCTGATCGACGAATTTAGCGAAACCACTTTTGCGATCCTCAAACACAACAACGCTTGTGGATGCGCCTCTCGCGAAACAGTATTGGATTCTTATCTGCAAGCCCTGGCAGGAGACCTGGTTTCAGCTTATGGCGGTATATTTGTCACAAACGGCACTGTGGATAAAGCGACAGCAGAAGAGGCTGTAAAACTGTTTTTTGAAGTATTTATTGCGCCTGACTATACTGTTGAGGCACTTGAGGTACTGAAATCCAAAAAGAACCTGATTGTTTTGATCAGGAAGAATGGAGACCTTCCGCAACTTCAATTCAAGAGCGTTTTGAATGGAACTGTTCTTCAAAATCGTGATTTAAAGCGTGAAACAGCAGAAGACCTCCGCCCGGTAACGTTAATTTTACCCGATAGCCAAATAATTGATGATTTATTGTTTGCCAATCGTTTGGTAAAACAATCAAAATCAAATACTATTGTATTGGCAAAAGGAAAACAATTATTGGCAAGCGGTGTGGGGCAAACTTCGCGGGTCGATGCGTTAAAACAAGCAATTGAAAAGGCAAAATCTTTTGGTTTTGACCTGAATGGTGCAGTAATGGCTTCAGATGCATTCTTCCCCTTTCCTGATTGTGTTGAAATTGCTAACAATGAAGGGATTAAATCAGTAATTCAGCCGGGTGGGTCCATCAGGGACAAGCTTTCAGTCGAATTCTGTGACAGTCATCAAATGTCGATGGTCGTTACAGGTTTCAGACATTTTAAACATTAATCAATTTAAGAAACGAACACAATAATATTGATATGGGTTTATTTACATTTCTTACTCAGGAAATAGCCATTGACCTTGGAACTGCCAACACGATCATTATCCACAATGGTAAAGTGGTCGTTGATGAGCCATCGGTAGTTACAATCGATATGAAAACTGAAAAGCTGGTGGCTATCGGAGAGAAGGCCAGGCAGATGCAGGGTAAGACACATGCGAATCTGAAAACGATCCGTCCATTGCAGGACGGTGTTATTGCAGACTTTAATGCGGCTGAACAGATGATCCGTGGAATGATCAGGATGATTAACCCTAAGAAAAGGTTCTTCTCGCCTGCTTTGAAAATGGTGATTTGTATTCCCTCAGGTTCTACTGAGGTTGAAATCAGGGCCGTCCGCGACTCTTCAGAACATGCCGGTGGTCGGGATGTTTATATGATTTATGAACCAATGGCGGCAGCTATTGGTATCGGACTCGATGTTGAGGCACCTGAAGGAAATATGGTGGTTGACATCGGTGGAGGTACAACCGAGATTGCTGTGATCTCTTTGGGTGGTATTGTCACGAATAAATCGATCCGGATTGCTGGTGACGACCTCACGGCCGATATTATGGAATACATGCGCCATCAGCACAATATTAAAATCGGGGAACGCACCGCTGAAGATATCAAAATCAATGTAGGTGCTGCCTTGTCGGAACTTGACGAACCGCCGAGTGACTACATTGTGCGTGGGCCGAACCAGATGACAGCTCTTCCGATTGAAGTTCCGGTTTCTTATCAGGAAATTGCACACTGTCTCGATAAATCGATCTCTAAAATTGAGACCGCTATTCTGAGTGCCCTTGAGCAAACCCCTCCCGAACTTTATGCCGATATCGTCACTCGTGGTATCTGGCTTGCCGGTGGAGGTGCATTGTTGCGCGGATTGGACAAGCGTCTTTATGACAAGATCAACATACCGTTCCATATCGCTGAAGATCCTTTGCGTGCTGTTGCTCGTGGTACAGGTGTAGCACTCAAGAACGTTGATAAATTCTCATTTTTACTTCGATAATACTGCGGAACAGGAAAGGCAAAATCCTTTCCTAATTTGCTTATGAAGAACTTATTCAGGCTCCTATACCGGTATCATGTTGCATTCTTGTTTATAGTTTTGGAAACACTGTCACTCACGATGGTCGTTACCTACAACAACTATCAGCGGGCTGCTTTTTTTGATTCCAGTAACTTTATTTCGGGAACTTTATTTGAGACTTTCTCTTCAATATGGCAGATATTTGATTTTAAGCAGGTTAATGTGAGGATGGCCGAAGAGAATGCCGTTTTACGTGCAGCATTGCAGGAGCATTTATTGAAGTCAAATCCGGGGAACTACCGTTCGTCAGATTCAATTTATCTTCCAAGAATCGCGAAAGATTCATCATTAAAAGCGGTTTACCGGTTCACCACAGCCCGTGTTGTCAACAATTCGATCAATCAGCAACATAATTTTATCACCCTGAACAAAGGAAGGCACGACGGCGTTAAAGAAAATATGGGTGTTATTGCAAATGGCCAGGTTGTTGGATTGGTTTATAAAGTCTCCGAAAATTTCAGTACAGTTATTTCTTTGTTGAACAGCCGCTGGAAAATCAGTGCCAAAATTAAGCGCAACGATTATTTTGGATCACTTTCGTGGAACGGAAGAGACTACCGACGGGTACAATTGAACGAAATCCCGTACCATGTTCCGGTTCAGAATGGCGACACTGTCGTAACCACAGGTTATACGTCGAGTTTTCCAGAGGGTATGATTATTGGGACAATTTCAGATTTTTCAATTGGAACAGGAAGTAATTTTTACAAAATTGAAATCATGCTTGCTGCTGATTTCAAAAATTTGGTAATTGTCGGTTTGGTAGAGAACAAACAATTGAATGAGATGAAACAATTGGAATCGCTAAATAACAATGGTAATTAACCTGCTAAAATATACAGTTGTTTTTGTGGTATCTGTGTTATTGCAGGTGCTAATCTTCAACAATATTTTGATTGCCAGGATGATTGCGCCATTTTTCTATATTTTGTTTATCATTCTGCTACCTTTCGATACACCCCGAGCACTGCTATTATTTGTCTCTTTTCTTCTGGGACTGTTGGTCGATGTTTTTACGAACACCCCTGGCGTCCATGCTTCTGCATCACTTTTGATTGGTTTTTTAAGGCCAGGAATACTTCGGTTGATCTCTTCGCGCGAAACACTCGATTCTGTGGCAGCACCCAGGGTTGAAAACATGAGCTTGAATTGGTTTGCTGGCTATACGGCCTTTATGGTGGTCATCCATCATTTTTTCCTTTTTTTCATAGAGGCTTTCACCTTTAGCGATGTGCTGATGACCTTGGTACGGATCGTGTTAAGTTCAATCCTTTCAATTGTTTTGATTGTATTGAGCCAGTTTTTAATCTTCCGCAAATAACAGATTAAATCTATGAAACGAGCCACGGGATCCAATCTCACACCGAAGCTTAATTATCTCATGGCGAGTTCCATGTGGCCTTTAAAAAACAAATTATAAACACATGAACAGTGGACGTTTACAGTAAGCGCAAATACCTTGTTATTAGTCTGTTCTCCCTCGCAGCACTTATCATTGTAATCCGTTTGTTTACAATACAGGTGCTCGATTCTTCCTATAAAATATCGGCAGCCAGCAATGTATTGCGTCGGGTGGTCAATTTTCCTGCCAGGGGTTTGATTTACGATAGGACTGGTAAACTGTTGGTTTTCAATCAGGCTGCTTATGATGTACTGATTACCCCCAGGGAAATGAAACCGTTTGATACGCTTGCTTTCTGTAGGATTGTTGGCGTAGAAAAAGAGGAGTTGGCAAAAGAGATCAAAAATGCCAGGAGTTATTCGATGTACAAACCTTCCCCGATTATAAAACAGTTGTCTTCGCAGACTTATGCAGTCCTTCAGGAGCAACTCTTTAAATACCCCGGATTTTTTATTCAGGCTCGTACCTTACGGCAATTCCCTTCCAAAATGGCTGCACATGTGATGGGATACATCGGTGAGGTTGACCAGAAGGGGATCGATAATAATTCCTATTACGAAAGCGGTGATTATATTGGGAAAAGCGGTATTGAGAAGATGTACGAAGAAGACCTTCGTGGAAGAAAAGGGATTTCATACATGATGGTCGATGTACACAATATGCCAAAAGGTTCATTTGAACAGGGTCGCCTTGATACTGCCGCTTCGATCGGAAAAAATTTGACATCTACCTTACATGCTGATTTACAGGCTTATGGTGAACGGTTGTTATCTGGTAAGGTAGGGAGTATCATTGCAATTGAACCTTCAACAGGAGAGATACTTATCATGGCTAGTTCCCCGACCTTTGATCCAGGGTTATTTATTGGCCGTGAACGTTCTAAAAATTATGCCGTATTGCTGAACGACCCCTATAAACCAATGTTGAACAGAGCAATTTCTTCATCTTACCCACCAGGATCGACCTTCAAGCTGGCTAATGCATTGATAGGCCTTCAGGAAGGAATACTACAAACTGCACGTTATTCGTGTCAGGGACCAGGGTCTTCTCCCATTAAGTGTACCCACAACCACGAAACACCGCTAGGCCTGGTTTCTGCTATTCGCGAATCGTGCAATGCTTTTTTTTGGCAGGCATTCAGGGCCGAAATCAACCATTACCCATCTTCTGATAAAGGTTTGGATGCCTTTCGGAACCACCTGCTAGATATGGGAATTGGAAAGAAAATCGGTGGGGATCTATATGCCGAAACCTCAGGAAGTGTTCCTGCTGTATCCTATTACGATAAATATTTCGGATCGAGCCATTGGAATGCAATGACAATCAGGTCATTGTCTATAGGGCAGGGTGAGTTGCTGCTAACACCGTTACAACTCGCAAATATGGTATCTTTGATTGCCAACCGTGGATATTATATCGCACCACACCTTGTAAGAAGTATTCAGGATTACGATGGTTCTCAAAAAGTATTGCAATTTGATAAACATGCAGTCGATGCAGGACTTGAAAATTATGAAATGATCGTTCAGGGAATGGAGCAGGTTGTTGAGGCGGGAACAGCCCGCCAATCGGCAAAAATAGACAGTGTGATTATTTGTGGAAAAACCGGTACGATTCAAAATCCACATGGTGAAGCCCATTCTGCCTTTGTGGCGTTTGGCCCAAAGATCAATCCACAGATTGCCATTGCAGTTTATATCGAGAACGGGGTTTGGGGGGCACGTTATGCTGCACCTATTGCCAGTTTGATCATTGAAAAATACCTCCGGGGAAAGATTGCCAAGAACAGGCAACATTTCGAAGATGCAATGTTGAACTCCGATTTAATATCCACCATGAAAATAGATACAGGCGATTGAAATCACGTAACAACATATGGCTCAATCTCGACTGGATATCAGTCATTCTCTACCTGACACTTGTGATGCTGGGATGGATCAATATTTATGCGGCTGTTTATAGCGATGAGCATCAAAGTATCCTCGATATGGGACAACGTTACGGTAAGCAGTTGATCTGGATTATAGCAGGTGTTTTCCTTGCAATAATGGTACTCACAGTTGACAGTAAATTTTATGCTGCCTTTGCCTATCATATTTACGGCATCACCATTTTTCTTCTTGTTGCAGTCCTTTTTTTGGGAAAAGAAATTAATGGTGCCCGTGCCTGGTTCGAAATTGGTGGAGTTGCATTACAACCTGCCGAGCTGGGAAAATTTGCTACTAATCTTGCCATAGCAAAATGCCTCAGCCAGTTCGAATTTAAGATGCAAAAGATGAATTCTTATCTGATATTGGGCGCATTGATCGGGGTTCCTGCAATTCTTATTATTTTGCAAAACGACACTGGTTCTGCACTCGTATTTGGCGTATTCGTCCTTGTATTTTTCAGGGAGGGGCTTAACGGAATGGTCCTTTTCTGGGGCTTTGCGGCGGCAACACTTTTTGTTCTCTCCCTCTTGATCAATGAGTTTCAAATGCTCATCTTCCTACTCTCCATTTCCATTGCCACTTATGGTTTTCTTCGCCAAAGTATTAAAGAAACGCTTATCGGGATTCTTGGTGTTACAGGAATATTTGGATTGATTTGGTCAGTCAATGCGCTTGTTGGTCTTGGTGGCTCACCATTTCAACTATTATTGATTACGACAACTATTGCAGGGGTATCTTTTATCATCTATGGTATTATTAATCATATTCGGGAAGCCTGGAGAATTTTTCTGTTTTTTATTTTTGCCGTTGGTATATCAATCTCTGTCAACTACTTCTATAATAACGTAATGGCTGCGCATCAACGTGACCGGATTGATCAGTTGTTAGGCATCAAAATCGACAAATTAAATAAAGGTTATAATCTGAATCAATCGAAGATTGCTATTGGCTCGGGCGGTTTACTTGGAAAGGGATTTCTTCAGGGGACGCAAACCAAATATAATTTTGTACCGGAACAAAGTACCGACTTTATATTCTGTACCGTAGGAGAAGAGTGGGGATTTGTCGGATCAACTTTTGTTGTAGGCCTTTTCCTGTTTCTATTGATCCGCCTGATTACCCTGGCTGAAAGGCAACGATCACAGTTTAGCCGGGTTTACGGTTATGGGGTGGCCTGTATTTTGTTTTTCCATATTGCCATTAATATCTCCATGACCATTGGGATCGCCCCTGTGATAGGGATTCCACTTCCCTTTTTCAGTTACGGAGGTTCATCGCTTTGGGCTTTTACGGTCTTGTTGTTTATCTTTCTCCGCCTCGATGCAAGCAGGACTGAGAATTTGCGGTAATGAAGGGTTGCTGGCAATGCTTTGTAAATTAATATCTCTAGGCATAAATAATGCTATATTTGTGTTTATAAAATTGACCTTTTAAACTATGTCTGATCAACTACGAATCCTGAAACCACGGAAAGCGCTCAACAAAGCCTTTTTAAAAGTAAAACCAAACAGGTCTGAGATAGATCGGTTTAAAAATTTCTTGATCCAATTGCTCGACAGGATCAACGATACTGAATCTGAAGAGTTCCATAAAAACCTGGTAATTGATTTTCTAAAGAAAACAGGTTACGAACCCAATCATTTCATTAATACCAAGGGCAGGAACGACCTTGTTATTCACAACGGAGATAAAGCTACACATACTGTCGGAGTCATCATCGAAGCTAAAAAACCGGGGAATAGGGCCGAAATGGTAACAAAGGACAAAATCAATGTAAAGGCCTTCCAGGAATTGGTCTTGTATTACCTACATGAGCGGATTACACACAAAAATATTGAAATCAAATACCTGATTGCTACCAACATCAACGAATGGTTTGTTTTTGATGCAACACTTTTTGACAGGATTTTTGCCCAAAACACTAAATTTGTGAAGCAATTCTCCGATTTTGAAAGTGGTAGGTTGGCCGATACAAAAACGGATTTTTTCTATAAACAAATTGCGGAACCTTTTATTTCAGAAATCAATCACGAAATCGAATTCACCTATTTTGATATCCGTGACTATGAAATTCAGCTTCGCAACTATGACAAAAAAGATGACAACCAGCTTATTGCCTTATTCAAATTGCTTTCGCCGGAACATCTTTTAAAACTACCCTTTGCCAACGACAGCAATAGTCTCGATAAGCGGTTTTACAACGAACTGCTCCATATTATTGGATTGACCGAAACCAAAGACGGTAGTAAGAAATTGATCGGGCGAAACAAAGAGGGCGAACGAAATTCTGGCTCATTAATAGAAAATGCTATTATTCAATTAGATAGCCTTGATAAGATTTCGAGGCTCGAAAATCCGGTCCAATTTGGGGCAAATTTGCAGGAAAGGCTTTTCAATGTTGGTCTTGAATTGTGCATAACATGGATCAACCGGATTTTATTTCTGAAATTGTTAGAAGCCCAGTTGGTAACTTATCACCAAGGGGATAAGTCGTACGAATTTCTTAACCTATCAATGATAAAGGATTATGATAATTTAAACAGCCTTTTCTTCCAGGTTCTTGCACGAAGACATGATGATCGCCACGAGGATGTTAAAATGATCTTTGCAAAAGTCCCATATCTAAACAGTTCCCTTTTTGAACCAACCGAGATAGAACATGCCACATTTTTTATCAGCCAATTGCGCAACGACAAAGCAATGCCGGTTTATTCATCGACGGTATTAAAGGACGATACAGGGAAAAAAAGGTCAGGGCCAATCAACCCGCTACAATATTTTTTTGATTTTCTGAATTCCTACGACTTTGCCAGCGAAGGGAGCGAAGAAATTCAGGAGGATAACAAGACGTTGATCAATGCATCTGTACTTGGATTGATTTTTGAGAAAATTAACGGTTACAAAGATGGCTCATTTTTTACACCCGGATTCATCACCATGTATATGTGCCATGTAACCATCCGTAAAGCGGTAATTCAGAGATTCAATCAAATCAAAGGTTGGAATTGTACCGATATTACATCACTTTATAACAAGATCGAAGACCGTAAAGAGGCGAACCAGATTATCAATGGTTTGAAAATTTGTGACCCTGCAGTAGGTTCGGGACACTTCCTGGTATCGGCACTGAATGAGATAATTGCCATTAAAAGTGACTTGAAAATACTTCTTGATAGGAAAGGCAAACGATTGAAGGAATACCATTTTGAAGTTGTAAGCGACGAATTGATGGTAACTGATGAAGACGGTGATTTTTTTGAATATAACTGCTCCAACAGGGAAAGCCAACGGGTTCAGGAAACCTTGTTCCATGAAAAACAGACCATTATCGAAAACTGTTTATTTGGTGTTGACATCAACCCCAATTCAGTGAAGATTTGCCGTTTACGATTGTGGATCGAATTATTGAAAAATACTTACTATAAAAACGAACGCGAACTTGAAACACTTCCAAATATTGATATTAATATTAAATGTGGAAACTCATTGATCAGTAGGTACAAACTTAATGACGATGTTTCGGATAGAATAGCCAATTTCAATGACAGGTTACAGCAATATCGTTTTTGGGTTGAGGAATATAAGCGAACTGATGATAAACAATTGAAATATAGGATTAATGAGAATATTAATTCGTTTGTTGAAATATTTCGCTACCGCGATCCGAGAATTGTTACTCTCGATAAGCTCATTGCCAAAAAGAATGAGGAATATTTGGACAAGTTTAAATCAAATCATGTATTTGAACATGAAAATAAAGAAGGGCTAGAAAAACAAAAAGTAAAGATCGGAGTTGAATTACGAAAATTAACAACTGAACTTGAGCAATTGCAAAAGAGCAAATTGTTTTCCAACGCCTTTGAATGGCGGTTCGAGTTTCCTGAAGTACTGAATGAGAATGGTGATTTCGAGGGTTTTGATGTTGTGATAGGGAACCCACCTTATATTAGGCAGGAAGAACTGAGCAATATCAAACCTTATCTTCAATCTAACTATCAATCCTTTACTGGAATCGCCGACTTATATGTCTTTTTTGTCGAACGGGGAATAAATATTCTGAAAAATGGCGGTACAATTGCTTATATTTTACCCAATAAATGGATGCGTGCCGGTTATGGGATCAAATTAAGGAATTGGGTGAAACAGTTCACGATTCGTTCAATTATTGACTTTGGGGAATTACCAGTGTTCGATGAGGCAACCACTTATCCTTGTTTGTTTGCTTTAGACAAATCATCGACACAATCAAATTCAATTAAAGTCGCTATTGTCGATACGGTTTCATCCTCAGGGATCATGGAAACATCTATTGAGGAGGGAAAGTTTTTTGTAAGCCAGGACCAATTGGATGATAATGGCTGGAAATTGGTAAATGAGACGGTTCAAAATCTTTTACTAAAAATAAAATCAAGTGGCCAACCACTTTATAATTATGTTGAAGGCAAAGTACTCTATGGTATAAAAACTGGTTATAACGAGGCATTTGTGATTGACGGGGATACAAAAAACAAACTTATAGAGGATGATCCTAAAAGTGCAGAACTAATCAAACCATTCCTGGCTGGTAGGGATATTAAACGTTATCAGCAACCAATTAGCGATAAATGGTTGATCCTTATTCCAAAAGGGTTTACAATCAGAAAAAATTTGCCCGAAGATAGTCCATACCATATTTCTGAGCCAATGCCGCGATATGGATCAATGCCTGAAAATGTGGCTTGGGCTTGGTTTGCCAGAAACTATCCTGCTATAGCTGAACATCTTATGTTTTATAAGGATAAAGCTGAAAAGCGTTCCGACATGGGCGATTTTTGGTGGGAATTAAGAGCTTGCGATTATTACAGTGAATTTGAAAAAATAAAAATTATATGGCCAGGAATAAGCGATGTGATTAATTGCTTCGCATATGATTTACAAAGCTATTATGGCAACGACAATAATCAATTGATAATTAGTGATGATACTTCATTATTGGCACTATTAAACTCTTCACTTTGTAAATTCTATCTCATGAATACCTGTGATTATGTCAGGGGCGGTTTTGTCAGGTTGAAAATCAGTTACGTAAGTGGTTTCACCGTCCATAAAAGCTTTAGACTATTTAAGCACGATCTTTCTGTTCTATCGGATAAGATTTTGGGTTTAAAATCTCAAAATATGGATACTGATACTTCTGCTATTGAGTCCCAAATCGACCAATTGGTTTACAAGCTTTACCACCTCACGGAAGAAGAAATTGAAATTATCGAAAACAGCATATTTTAGGCGGCTTATCCCAGTGGACGTTTTACAAATATGTTTTGACCCATTTTCAACGAAAAGAATTCCTAATGTTTATAATTTCATTGAATATTCTAAATTTGTAATATGAGGAGGTACAAAAGAATATCAACGATACTTCATGTTATTGTACTATACTGCTTTGTTTTAAGTTTATGCTACAGTAAGGCTCTGATTGTAAATCCCGCTTTCAGTGCGAACCATCCGGCGGATCACAGGAGCCATTTTACAGTGGTTTCAACCGACATCCTGTGCAATCCAACAAATAGCAGGAATTTTGTACAAGGATTTAACCAACTTCCAGTTGTAGCATTAAAAAATTCACTGAATGTTTTTCTTGCCTGTACAAAGGTTGCAGAAATGTGGCATGTAAACCGCTATAATAAATATTTATTCTACGCGAACTGCTCAATTCATTGGTTTCACACGACTGATATCATTTTCCCATTCCACTATTTCTGGTAATCCGAATAAAAATTAATCGACAATTTATCATCAGATCGCAGGGGAAAATTCCATGCTGTGATTTGTATTGTTCAATTTTTTTTAATTATAATCAAATGGATATAGGATCAATCATTTTTGTACTAGTCATTGTACTGGTCTGTGTTGTGCCCATCGTTTTATTCCAAATCAACCAAAAGAAAAAAGAGAAGAGGTCGTTACTGATATTGAAGAGTACTGCCGATATTAATAACGCAACAATTTCGGAGTATGATCTTTGGTATAATTTTCTGATCGGAATCGATAAAACAACGCATAAACTCTTCTTTATCCGAAAAACCGAAACGGAAGAAGTTGCCAAAGCGATCGATTTGGCAGAAATAATAGGGTGTAAGTCTTTAAATAAGAGTAGATCGGTAAGTTATAGAGGTGGAAATCAATTGGTTGTTGAACGGATTGAATTGGTTCTATCGAACCGTGATAAAAACAAACCAGACATTATTCTGGAATTTTACAATTCAGCTACCGACAATCCTGTCATGAGAAACGAAATCCAACTCGTCGAAAAATGGTCGGGAATTGTCAATAAACTTCTCTCGGAATCCATAAAATAAATCCGATTGTTTAAATAGTTGATTTTCCAAACTTTGACAAAAACCTTCTGGACAAACAATTAAAAATAAACTTTTTAAGGTTACTGTTCAGAAGGTTTATTCCCCGTATGTTGGCGTTGAACCCGATGAATTTGTTACATTTGCATTGAAATTTTCTCTAAGGTAAAATGTATTTTAATTCTATAACGAATTAGCCAGCTATGAAACCCAAGATCTTGGTTGTAGATGATGTCGAGACAAACCTGAATTTAATTCAAAGTATTCTGGGAAAGCTTGATGTTGACCTGATTACTGCACATTCTGGAATAGATGCATTGTCGAAAATTAAAGATCTGGAGATCGCTATTGCATTAATTGACGTCCGTATGCCAGTTATGGATGGTGTTGAATTGGGCCGTGTTATTCAGGATGAAAGGAGCCCCGTAATTGTTCCCATCATTTTCATTACCGCCCAGGTGATGGATGATACAAAATTGGAAGAATACTACGAATCGGGTGTTGTCGATTATATTATAAAGCCTTTTAGTCCCAAAATCCTTAAAAGCAAGGTCAAGGTTTTGCTGGAATTGTACAACCAAAAGCAACAATTGCGCGAGCAACACTATCTGCTGGAGCAGTCGGCCCTTGAACTTACCCGGCTCAACAAAACACTAAAGGAGAGCAATGAGTTTAACAAGTCGCTATTGCAAACAATCCCTTTTGGAATGGATGTAATAGATCAGGAAGGGAAAATTTTGTTTTTAAGTGAAAATCTGGAAAAAGAATTTGGCAATCAAGCTATTGGCAAGAAATGTTGGGACTTTTACTGCGATTACAAAGATCAATGTGACAAATGCCCATTAAAATCCGAGATAGTAATTGGTCAGAATGATATTGTTGAAATGCAACACTTTATGGGCGATAAGACGTACCAGATCAGTCATGCAGGGATGATATTCAATGGGGAAAAAGCTCTTTTGCGGATTTTTCAGGACATTTCGCAACGAAAGATTGCACAGCAATCGCTTAGCGAGAGCGAAGCCAATTTTCGCACTTTCTTTGAAACTATTTCAGATCTTATTGTTGTCGCTACGCCTGAAGGACGTATTTTATTCACCAACAATGCATTCAGGCAAAAGCTCGGTTATAGTCAGGATGAGATTACATCAATGCACGTACTTGACTTAAATCCCCCGGAAAGCAGGGATGAAGCAAAGGTTATTTTCGCCGCAATGTTGAACAAAGAGCGGGATATTTGCCCTTTATCGGTTATCACCAAAAGTGGCGTTCTTGTTCCGGCAGAAACGCGGGTATGGACCGGACGCTGGAGTGGGATAGACTGCATATTTGGTTTTATTAAAGATCGAAGCAAAGAACAGGAGGCTCATGATCTTTTCGAGCGGATCTTCCGCAAAAATCCTACCATAATGGCATTGACACTTATGCCGGAGCAGACTTTTTGTGATGTTAATAATGCTTTCCTTCAGGTACTCGGTTATTCGATGCAGGATATTCTGGACAAAAGTGTAACGGATCTTGATCTGTTCTTAAATCCTGAATTACAGGAAGATGCGAGTTATAGTCTAAAGAAGGATGGTAGCTTTTCAGACCATGAATTAAAGGTTAGGCGCAAAGACGGGATTGTCCTTACAGGATTATTTTCGGGAGAGATCATCAACATGAAAGGACGGCAATATTATCTCACCGCAATGATTGACATTTCAGAACGTAAACGGATACAGGAAGAACTTCATATTAGTGAGAAAAAATATCGTCAATTGGTCGAGCTGGCCCAGGAGGGAATCTGGAGTATCAACTCTGAATCCAGGACTACTTATGTAAATCCCCACATGTCGATAATGTTGGGCTACAACGTAGAAGAGATGATTGGTGTTCCTATATTTAATTTCATGGATAAGGATGGTATTGCCTTCGCTTCCACAAAAATAGAACAACGGAAAGACGGTATTAGTGAACGGCACGAATTTGAATTTATCTGTAAGGACGGAAACCGCATTTATACCAGTATGGCTACTTCCCCGATCAACTCCGAAGAAGGCAATTACTTGGGCGCTATTGCATTGATTACTGATATCACGGAGAGCAAAAGGATTGAAGACGAATTGCGCAAAAGGGAACAACTTTATAGATCCTTGTTCGAAAATATGCTTAACGGTTTTGCCTATTGTCAGATCATTCTTAACAATCACGATGAACCGGAAGATTTTACTTATCTGGCAGTAAATATGGCTTTCGAAACCCTGACAGGGTTGAAGGATGTTGTGGGTAAAAGGGTTTCAACTGTTATAGCAGGTATAAAAGAATCCAACCCTGAAATATTTGAAATTTACGGAAGGGTTGCCAAAGGAGGCCAGCCGGAACGTTTCGAGACATATATCGTACCACTTCAGATGTGGCTTTGGATATCGGTTTATTGCCCAGGTGAAGGTTTCTTTGTTGCCGTATTTGATGTAGTAACCGAACAAAAATTAAACGAGCAAAGGATCATCGATAGTGAAAGAATGCTTAACAGCATCTTTGAGAATCTGCCCCTGATGGTTTTTGTCAAGGACGCACAGAATCTTCGGTTTTTAAGGTTAAATAAGGTAGGAGAGGACCTTTTAGGACTTACAAAGGACACCATGATCGGAAAGTCGGATTATGATTTTTTTCCAAAGGAGGAAGCCGACTTCTTTGTTGCCACAGACAAAAAGGTATTGGAATCAAAGAATTTGGAGGATATTCTGGAAGAGAAGATACATACACAATTCAACGGCACTAGAAGTTTACATACCAAAAAGATCCCGATTATCAATAGTTTGGGAGAAGCCGAATTTATTTTGGGGATATCTGAAGATGTAACGGAAAAAAGGAAGATCGAAGATGCCCTCAAGGAATCGGAAAGGATGTACCGCACCCTTTTGAATGCCTCGCCTGAGGGCATTGTTATCCTCGATATGGACGAAAAAATTATAGAGGTTTCGAATATAACTATCGAAATATTTGGGGCGAAAAACAAAAACGAGTTTTTGGGCCAGGATTTGTTCCGGTTTATTCCCGATAATGAAACTGAAAAATTGAAAGATGTATTGAGAAAGACATTGTTTGAAGGGTTGGTCCAGAATGTGGAATTTGTACTGAAAACTAAAAACCAGGTCCAGTTTATCTGCGAATTGAGCACGACATTGATTCAGGAATCTGACGGGAAGCCCAAATCCTACATGGCCATATTACGCGATATCTCTGAACGTAAAAGGATTGAGAACCAGTTGATCAGGACAGAACGCCTTGTAAGTTTGGGTGAAATGGCCTCGGCAATGGCTCACGAAATCAACCAACCTTTACTGTCGATCTCTCTGGGGATTGATAACCTATTGATGAAAATACAACAATCAAAGAGTGTTGATCAGACCTATTTTCACAATAAATCGGAGAAAATATTTGAAGATATTCTGAGGATCGGGAGAATAATTGACCATGTTCGTGCCTTTTCCAGGGACCATGACGAATTCATTCTCTCGTCGTTTGATATCAATGAAAGTATAAACAACGCAATTTCAATGATATCGGAGCAATTTAAACACCATGGTATCGGAATGTCGGTTAAGCTTGACCCAAATGTCCATCCGATTATTGGAAACACCTATCGGTTCGAGCAAGTCATCCTCAACCTGCTTACAAATGCTAAGGATGCCCTTGACGAAAAAACAAAGTCCACGAATGCGAATTTTGAAAAAGCGATTACCATAAAGTCCTATCATGATTACAAAACAAATTATGTTGAAATTAAGGACAATGGGATCGGAGTCAGCCCACAGGACATCGACCGTATTATGTTGCCTTTTTATACGACAAAAGAGGTGGGTATTGGTACAGGGCTTGGACTTTCTGTGTCTTTTGGGATCATCAAAGAACTGAACGGCAATATTGATATTGAAAGTAAACCCAACTTCGGCACCCTATTCAGAATCTCACTTCCGATCAAGCAGGAAAAAGAAAAACATGTAAAAAATAATTCGTCATCCCAAAAATCATGAATAAATTAAATGTACTAATCCTTGATGATGAAAAACGCTTTACCGAAGAGCTTGCCGAATTCTTGCATGATTCTGGTTTTGTCCCATTTGAGGCAAATACAGGCACTCAGGGATTTTCAATCTTAAAAACACAACATATCGATTTATTGATCCTTGACGTCCGCTTGCCTGGCATTAATGGCCTAGATATTTTAAAAGAGGTGAAGGTTGACTATCCTTCAATGGAAGTGATTGTTGTTTCGGCACATGGTGACATGGATACAGTGATTAAAGCCATGCGTCTTGGAGCAATTGATTATTTGAGAAAACCATTCCGCCACATCGACATAAGGATAGCCATTGAACGGACACAGAAATTTCTTTTGCTCCAGCGTGAAGTGAAACAGTTGGAGGAGAAAAACTCCCTGATATCAAAAAGCCTCGAAGAACGGATCGAACGTCATTTTATCGGAATAAGCCCGCAAATAAAGGAGATACTCGACTTGGCGATGACAGCTTCTGATTTTCAGGATACCAATGTTTTGATAACCGGTGAAAGTGGGACAGGCAAAGAAAATATTGCGAGGATCATCCATTTTGCCAGCAAAAGGAAAGATAATGTTTTTTGTGCGGTCAATAGCAGTGCAATCACCGATTCCCTTTTGGAAAGCGAATTCTTCGGCCACAAAAAAGGTTCTTTTACAGGAGCCATTACCGATAAGAAAGGCTTCTTTGAAATCAGCGATCATGGAACGTTGTTCCTTGACGAAATAGCAGATATGCCAATGAACCTTCAGGCCAAAATGTTGCGTGCAATTGAGGAGAAGAAAATTACAAGGGTAGGCGAAACAAACCAGATTGAAACTGATTTTCGGATTATTTCGGCCACCAATCACGAACTCGACCAATTAGTAGAGGACAAGATGTTTAGGCTTGACCTGATCCACCGACTCAACACCTTGCATATTCATATCCCTCCACTAAGGGAACGTACCGAAGACATTGAACCGCTTCTTGAATTTTATGGAGAATATCTTTCTAAAAAATTGAACAAGTTAAAGCCCCAAATAGATAAAGATGCGCTTCAGTCATTGAAAAACTACCCCTTTCCGGGAAATGTCAGGGAATTGAAAAATATGATGGAGAGAGCTATTATCCTTTCAAAAGGCAGTACCCTTAGTATTAAGGATTTCCCGATAAAAGACAAAACAAAGACAGTTGCTGGGTTTTTAAGTAAATTTATACCCGAAACTTTAAATGACTCAAAGATAAAAGAGAAACAAGAAGCAGTTCAATTTGCAGAAAATCAAACTTTTAATTTAGAGAAGAAAGAAGCGGAACTAATCCTGTTAGCTTTGCAGAAATGCGAATTCAATCAAAATGCAGCGGCCATCGAATTGGGGATCCAGCGAATGGCCCTTTCTCGCAAAATCCAAAAATACAATATTCTGATACCTCCGCAATGAGGAAATTTTGGGCAGGGCTGTCACATTTAAAAAAAGTTCAATTTGCTACCTGTGGCAATATTATTAATTTGTGAATTGTTTTGCCCTTTTGTTATTGATTAAATAATAAATTTACTTTTGTCTGCCAAATTCTTTTTAATGAACGATAATTCCTTTTTATTCATATTAGAACTCAAATAATAAAATTCACTTGTTTATGGAAAACTCAAAACGCCAGGATGCATTAAATTATCACAGTATGGGCCGTCCGGGAAAAATCCAGGTTGTCCCCACCAAACCTTACAGTACCCAACGCGATTTATCGCTTGCCTACTCACCAGGAGTCGCAATACCTTGTTTGGAAATTGAAAAAAATCTTCAGGATGCTTACGAATATACAGCAAAAGGAAATCTTGTAGCTGTAATTTCAAATGGTACGGCAGTACTAGGATTAGGTGATATTGGAGCATTGGCCGGAAAACCGGTAATGGAAGGCAAAGGACTTTTGTTCAAAATTTTTGCTGATATTGATGTATTTGATATTGAGGTAGATGAAAAGGATCCAGACAAATTTATCGAAGTTGTAAAAGCTATATCCTGTACTTTTGGCGGGATCAACCTTGAAGATATCAAGGCACCGGAATGTTTTGATATCGAAGAGAAACTGAAGGAGGCTCTTGATATTCCGATCATGCACGACGATCAGCATGGTACTGCCATCATTTCGGGTGCTGCTTTAATCAATGCACTCGAATTGGTCGACAAGAAAATTGAAGAGGTCAGGATCGTTGTTAATGGAGCTGGTGCTTCTGCAACGGCATGTTCCAACCTTTATATCCGTTTGGGCGCAAAACCTGAAAATATTGTGATGGTTGACAGTAAAGGGGTAATCTCTGTACGTCGTAACGATCTTAACAGCCGGAAATTACCTTTTGCCACAAAACTTCCATGCAATACCCTGGCAGAGGCAGTTGCAGGATGTGATGTTTTCCTTGGCCTTTCTGTTGCAGGTGTACTTAAACCAGATATGGTAAAAAGTATGGCCGAGAATCCGATTGTATTTGCATTGGCCAATCCAAACCCTGAAATATCCTATGATGAAGCTATCGCGTCGCGTCCTGATATTATTTTTGCGACCGGACGTAGCGACCATCCCAACCAGGTAAACAACGTATTGGGTTTTCCATACATATTTCGCGGTGCCCTCGACGTAAGGTCAACCGGAATCAACGAAGAGATGAAAGTTGCCGCAGCATTGGCAATTGCAGCTCTAGCCAAAGAACCAGTACCAGAGGTAGTCAACTCGGCTTATGAAACAACAAACCTAAGATTCGGAAGGCAGTATATCATTCCTAAACCATTGGATCCACGATTGTTGGTTACTGTAGCTCCCGCAGTTGCCAAAGCGGCAATTGAAAGTGGCATTGCAAGGAAACCGATTGAGGACTGGGTTAAATATGCAGATGAACTACGTCAACGTATGGGGCTGGATAATAGCCTGATCCATGGTTTGACTGAAAAAGCCAAGGAGAATCCCAAAAAGGTGGTTTTTGCTGAGGCTAACCATATCAATATGCTAAAAGCAGCCCAACTTGCCAAGGCAGAAAATATTTGCATCCCGATACTTTTGGGCAACGAAGAACGCATTGAAAAATTACTTTGCGATAATTGCATGCAAATTGAAGGAATTCAGATTGTTAACATGCGCCACGATCGCGAAGAGGCCAACCGTATCAGGTATGCAAAGATGTTTGCTGCAAAACGCGAACGCGAAGGTATGACCTTTAACGAAGCCTACGAAAAGATGTTCAACCGCAACTATTTTGGAATGATGATGGTTGAAGCAGGTGATGCAGATGCCTTTATCACTGGTGTTTACACAAAATATTCTGATGCAATTATACCTGCTATTGAAATTGTTGGGATGCGCGAAGGGTTAAAGCATATTGGTGGAATGAACATTGTCAATACCAAGCTTGGAACATTCTTTTTTGCAGATACGATGGTCAATAACCATCCATCAAAAGAAACAATGATCGATATCGCCAAACTTACTTACAATGCTGCAAAGCTCTTTAATACCAATCCGGTAATGGCAATTCTGTCGTACTCGAGCTTTGGCGAGCGAAGTGTAGGAAGTCCTGCTATGATCCATGAAGCGATTGATTTTCTGCATAAGAACCATCCCGAAATGTTGATAGACGGAGAAATGCAAGTCAATTTCGCATTGGATAAGGATTTGCGCCATGAAAAATTTCCATTCTCCAAGATTGACGGCATGAATGTAAATACTTTGATCTTCCCAAATCTAAGCTCTGCAAATATTTGCTATAAGATGATGTTGGAGATTGGATTGAGTGAGACTATCGGACCAATTCAAATGGGTTTGAATAAACCGATACATATCCTCAATATGGAAAGCTCTGTCCGCGATATCTTTAATATGGTAACGATTGCCGTGATTGACGCACAGGTTGAAGAACAAAAAAGCAAGTTGAAAAACAGTTGATTTTAATTTACTAAAATAGAAAAATGGGACCTTTTAAAGGCCCCATTTTTTATTTTATGGTTCTTTTACCTGAACTATCCTTGCATCAGGAAAACCTTTGCCTTTCAATGTCGGTAAGTACTTGACAGCACTCGCCCTGTTAGTAAAACCAATGACCCGGACTTTATAGAATTTATCTTCAAAAACAACCGAAGTACCAGGTAATCCTTTGATCTGCTCCAGCATCTTCTTTGCTTTTTCGACAGATGCCAAACTAGTGAAGGCACCAACCTGTATTTCAGTAATATACTGACCCCCTGATAAATTTGTGTATTTTAGGATATCCTTTCCACCCTGTTCGATATCCAGTTTAATTTCCGATTCCACAATCAGTATCTCCGTCCTGCGGTTTAACGAATGTTCTTCTTCTGTGCATTTAACCCCATCAACACATTTGTTCGCCGGCTGACTTTCTCCTACAGGCCTGTTGTGTAACCGCGAGGCGTTGATACCAATACTTACAAGGTAGTCGATAACGGATTGGCCGCGTTTCCCCGATAGCTTCATGTTATAGGCATCAGACCCCCTACAGTCAGTGTGACCTTTGATAATGGCGTGAACAGCTGGATTATTGACCAATTCAAAAGCCAGATTATCAAGATCAGCCATTGCCTCAGGAGTCAATATTGATTTATCATAACCAAAACCTACCCCATAATAGAAATTATAGACCTTTCCGACAATAGATGGTCTATACTTGACCATAAGATGAGGTTCAGTCTTTTTGACCGTGAATGGGTTCAAAGTTGTACTTACCATTAATTGAGGGATGGAATCCCGTATTGTAATGATATTGATTACCGGTTTCTTTTTCCTTTCGATTGAGTAAATTATTCCGATGTAAGGCCGGACATACCTCTCCTTTAAATTGTAATAGTAAAATATATTTGTTCCGGTTGCGTATGGCTCCGGCTTTATTTCCCGAACACCATCAAGCCTGTCAGTAGTTACTCTCGACATCATTAGACTTGCCTTTATCGTCAACTTTGGCGCGATCTGATAAGATATTCCTCCACCATAAAGAATAGAGTAAGCATATCCGTTTCGTGGCAGGTCGAAGTGATAAAGCGCCCTATAGTCTTTTATAAGATCCAGGCCTATACCTCCCCTGAGAAATATTCGCCATGCCTTGTTTTTGGTTAACAATGAGGAAAGCCATTTTAGTTTTACATTCAACAGAAAATCAAATTCGTTGATTCCGGTTTCAAATGGTTGAGGGATTAAGATACCGTTGGCCACATCAAGAGGTGGGATCGAATAGCCGTTGTTTTTATTCCAACTTCCTGAAAGTTTGGTATTTACCCATTCCAGCTCACCACTAAGCGTGGGAGAAAAATTCTTAATTACCGATAACGAAAAAGCTGGGTTAATATCGTCGTTCCAATAATTGAATTTTCTTAAAACCGCATCCTGATTAGGGTTAAATGAGGTAACAAAGCGGGATAGGCCGCCCGAAATCCCAATTTCCCACGGCAGGGTTATCAATGTCGAAATCGCGAGTGTATCAATATCATGTGAATCCTCAGCATATGAATTGCTTATAAACAAAAGAACGATACCAAAAACCTGTAATATGACATTTAAATAAAACGATCTAAAAGACTTATTTATACCCATTAAAATATTGATAAGGGAAAAACTGATTTTTAAACACTGTTAATTTTAAAATATTCCTGAATTTGTTGCAGGATATTGATAAAAGGTTAACAACAACCATCTGAAAAAAGTTCACATGCACCAGAGTACAAGGATAAAATAACCCTAATTTGCAGTTTGTAAATTTCTCGCCAGAAATCAATTTATTATTTCCTTGACACAGTTAGGTTTAATAGTTTCATCATTTTATTCCCAATATCCGTATTTTCCATAAATCCAGTAAATTGCTCAGCACCCGGCCCAAAGGCAAAAATTGGGACAGCAATCGCTGTATGTTCGCCTGAAGTAAATTTGCCCACGACATTACCGGTCTTAAAGTCTCCACCGTTAATGGTCATTCCCCCGGTTTCATGATCGGCGGTAACGATAACCAATGTCTCCTTATTTGAAGCAGCAAACTTTAGGGCGGCACCAATTGCCTTGTCAAAATCAAGTGCTTCAAGCACAACCCCTGGAGTTTTATTCTCGTGGGCCAGAAAGTCGATTTCCGATCCTTCGACCATAAGGAAAAACCCTTTTTTACCTTGCGAAAGCAAGTTAATGGCCGTTTGTGTTGCGGGAACCAGCATCTCCCCGCGTTCAGGCATCGGCACATTGTGTTCCGGGGCAGTCAGCCCAGCGAGCTTTCCAGATTTAACATTCTGAATATCAGAGATCTTGTATAAAACTTGATAGCCTTTGTCCCTCAACTCCTTGCTCAGGTTTCGTCTATCTTTCCGATCTTCGAAATTTTTTACCCCACCACCAATAAAAACATCAATATTCGATTTAATGAAATCGGCGGCAATATCTTCATAACTGCCCCTTGAACTTACATGTGCCATAAACGATGCAGGTGTGGCATGTGTAATTGCAGAAGTCGAAACAAGTCCTGTTTTTAGCCCCTTTTTTTCAGCCATCTCACGGATATTGGGAACTGGGTTCTTGTCGGGGCCAACACCTATTGCACCGTTGTAGGTTTTAATTCCAGATGAAAGGGCAGTTCCACCTGCGGCAGAATCAGTAATATAATTGTCGGAAGAATAGGTTTTCGAAAATCCGCAGTACTTGAAGTTTTCTAGGAACAGATGGCCACCATTGGCAGTCATGGCAGAATAGATTTGGGCCAACCCCATTCCATCACCGATCATCAATATAATATTCTTAGGTTGCCCTTTTGTATTTGGTTGAACAAATGTCTGGACTTCATAGAACGGTCCCCCGCCATACACTTCGTTGAGTGCCTTATTTTTTGGATCCTTATACTCTTCCTGCCCATATCCCGGGAAGCTAAAACAACAAACTATTAATGTGTTGATAATTAAATAGATGCTAAAGTTGTGATTGTATTTCATTTGTTATTTCTATTTATTTCTATTTATTTCTTCTTAATATCATCAAAACTCCGGTTAAGCACGACAGGGTTCCGTTTTTTTTGGATCTGCATATTGAGCATTTCGACGAGCAACGAGAAAAAGACAGCAAAATAAATATATCCTTTTGGGACAGGCACATGGACACCTTCAAGGACTAGCATAAACCCTATCAGTATTAAAAACGAGAGCGCCAGGATTTCCAGGGTTGGATGTTTGGAAATAAAATGGCTAATCTTTTCGGCAAAGAAGATCATGATAAAAAGTGAAATAACTACAGCAAGTATCATAATGGGAAGCTGACGGGTTAGTCCGACTGCTGTCAGGATCGAATCAAAGGAAAAAACGATATCGAGCATTACGATCTGTATGATCACCTTCGACAGTACGGCCCGAACCACAGACTCTGTCCCTTCGTGCAGGTTCTCCATTTTTGCATGGATCTCAGATGTGCTTTTGGCCAGTAAAAAGAGCCCGCCAGCGAGAAGGATCAGCTCCCTGATGCTGAACCCAAGGTCGAACACTGTAAAAAGCGGAGTGGTCATGCTCTTGGTCAGCCACGAGATGATTACGAGCAGCGCAATCCTGAATATCAGGGCGATCCCTAGACCCAAACGCCTGGCGAACTGTTGTTTATCCTTGGGCAGTTTATTGGTGACAATCGAAATAAAGATCACATTGTCGACGCCCAATACAATTTCCAGAAAAGTTAGAGTGAGCAGGGCAATCCATGCCTCGGCAGTAAAAAATATCTCCATTTTATGTTTTATATAAGATGAAAAAGTATACGTAAATATCTATTAAAATGTTTCATTTAAGGTTTATTCCCCAAATGAAACTTTGCAAATGTAGAAAAAATCTCGTATTGAAGAATAAACCGATGCTATCAGGAGTTTCGTATTGCTATACAATCTGGTCTGTAGGTCCTAATCCGTCGCTGTCAGGAGCTTCGCGCGCTGGCTCGGTCTAGACCGTTTCATTTTCGCAAAAATGCCGGTAGTATATTTATCGTAAATTTCTATTGAAAATTTCAGAAACCCTGCTTTTGTAACCTATAATTTCTGTCAGGTCATTGTTGTCCATTCCCAATTGCTCCATCAGAAACTTAATGGCATCGATTGGATCAGATGCCTCGATCGGATAATGTTCATCTTCATATTTTTAGACCAACATTACAAGAATTTCAGCTCCAAATCCTCCTTCAAAAAAAACTTTACCCCAGTTTCGTTGATTTCCATTCCCACCGTACCAATTACGATCAGCTTTACCAATAGCCTTTCGCATTTGTGGCGTGGTAGTTTTGATTGGCGTGTAACCTGATTCATCGACAGGAATTGGGTCGTACCAAGCAAGGAGAGTAGTTTTGTTTCATCGTCTGTAAACCTGATATGGACTCCCTTTGGGTTCTTTTGCTGTTCCCAAACTTTCAGTAGGATCCCGGGGGCAACAATGTTCTGATCGTTCTTGCGGATATAAATCAGCCAGTTGCCCTCTTCGTTCTGCGCCAGATGGTTTGGTTCTTCACTTTTGGGAATCTCAATTTCGAGGACGGTTTTCCCTTCGAGGGTCCATTGCCTGGTCTGGAAATCGATGGGCGGTTTGCTGTAAAGTTTGGCTGCAGCTTCTGCCATATAGTATTCTTCGTCAGACCTTACGCCGGCAACTGAGCCATTGTCCCTGATCCCGAGTAATAAACGCCCCCCGTCGGTGTTGGCAAATGCCACCATCGAACGTGCGATCTTCCTCGAATCGTTGATACAATATTTAAAATCCTGCCGTTGGTGTTCCCCTTCAGCAATCATTTTTAGCAATTTTAAGCTCATGGTGGCAAAGATAACAAGTTGGAACATCTTTGGCAACTGGCGGCTGGCGGCTGGCAACTAGCGGCTGGCTTGGGCTGCACGTACTCCAGAAATATTCCTTTTTCAATATTCCATTCTCCCTTTTCCGTTCTCCTTTTCACCCAATTCTCTCCCTCACCCATTCTCTCCCTCACCCATTCTCACTCTCTCAGCTCCATGCCCCATGCCCCATGCCCCATGCCCCATGCTCAATACACCACCTTCATCACACATTGCAGGCAATCAAAATCGAGCTTTAGCTCATTCTTCCCATCGTTGAGAAAATAGGGCTCATTAAAATTTATGGGTTTTGTGCCACCAAATTTTGTACAAAACCCCATTTGAAATTTCAAACAATGCTTCATGGTCATCACTGTTTTGTCGTCTATTTTCGATAGTTTTTCAAAAGCCATTTCAGGATTTTCGACACCGTGCCGCTGATAAAACTGACGGGCAAGCCGGTTGCTGATATTGGCCTCGAAGCCTAACTCTTTTACAGGATAGGGGAAATCGTTAAGCTGATGAATAACAGTTTCATGTTTAAGGTCTTTGCGTGCAGTAGTGATCTGATCGAGCAAACTGCGCCTCATACCATTTAACACAGAAGCCTGAAAGAAGTACTTTTCGACTTCGTTGGTTTCAACAAGATTGACAAGGTAAGGAGTATCGCCCGACTTTGATAACTGGTGGACAATGGTCTCCTTCGATTTTTGGGGATCCCTTGCAGGGTTTTTGGGCATGTCATAAACAATGGCAACTTCGATCCCCGTCTCGTCCTGGGCCACAAGTTCAAAACCTTTGGAAAGCTCAATAAATGCAATAATTACTCCGATCTTCCTTGCGGTGAGGTCTTCTTTTAACTTTTGCTGAAACTGATGGTCATAATTGCGAAAAACTTTTGCCCCCTCAAAAATCCCATTCATCTTGTCGGGGAATACTCTGTTCATTTCTGCCACATTTACCTTTATCCCAATACTTTCGCCCATCTTTGAAATAAACACCAACCCATCGTTATTGGCAATTTCGAGGTCTGTTTGAAGTTCAAAATATTTTCCGGTTACTTTTGTGACAACGCCGGCCGATTCACCCAGAAACTTTGGTGACTCGAACGCCGTGATTTCATGTGACCTGCCGCTTAAAAAATAATCGGTCGCGCCCCGGTTGAACGATTTTGTTGGATTGGCATCAAAACCATAAAAAACCTTTCCTGCTGAAGCAGCTTTATATTCAGGTTTTTCTTCAAGAACGGCGTCAATTTTCTGACGGTAATAGGCTGTGATGTTCTTCACATAATCGACATCTTTCAACCTTCCTTCGATCTTAAACGATTGAATGCCAGCCTCTACCAGCTCCCTGACGCTATCCGAATGGTTAAGGTCTTTTAGCGAAAGCAGGTGTTGATCTGCTGTAATTACCTTTCTATCAGCATCATATAATGTATATCTTTTCCGGCAGGGTTGGGCACATGCACCCCGGTTGGCACTCCTTCCGCCGATGGCATGGCTCAGGTAACAACGCCCGCTAAAGCTCACACAAAGCGATCCATGAATAAATGCCTCCAGTTCAATGGTTGTCTGGTCGCGGATATTCCGGATCTGGTCAATTGAGAGTTCACGCGCCAGGACAGCCCTTTTGAAGTTGACCGCTTCCAAAAATTTGATTTGTTCCGGATGGTAATTGTGGAGCTGCGTGCTTGCATGTAAGGGAATAGGTGGCAATTCCATTTCAAGTATCCCCAGATCCTGGATAATCAGCGCATCGACCCCAGCTTCGTACAACTGTCTTATCTGCTGATAAGCATCTTCCAACTCGCTGTCATACAGTATTGTATTGAGGGCTGCATATACTTTTACGCCATAAACATGTGCCTCATTTGCAAGCGTTCCGATGTCGTGAATGGAGTTGCTGGCATCCTCACGGGCACCGAATTTGGGGCCTCCAATGTATATGGCATCTGCACCATGTTTGATGGCAGCCCGGCCACAATCGAGGTTTTTTGCTGGGGAAAGGAGTTCCAGAAATTTGGGGGTTGACATTGCGGATAATGAATAATAAGTTGAAATAAGTTGAAATATTTAGAAATATGCGGCTGGCGACTGGTGGCTGGCAACTGGCTGTTCGTGCCGGGATTTTATTTGGAAGACCAAAATGGAGACCGAAAACCGGAAAAAGAAGAACGAAGACTGGAAAACGGAAATATAAACATCTTATTATTCCTTGCAGTTTAGCCAGTCGCAAGTCGCCAATTACCAGCAGCCGACTAAAAATAATCTATTATTCCTTGCAGCTAAGCCAGCCGCTACTTGCCAGCCGCTAGTTGTAGCTCTTCCCAATATTCCAAGGCCCGCCTGGTGTGAGGGATCACGATGGTACCCCCAACAAGATTGGCAACCGAAAAAATCTCGAAGAGTTCTTCGGTGGTTACACCAAGTTCGTGGCATTTTTCGAGGTGGTATTTCACACAATCGTCGCAGCGCAAGACCATCGAGCTGACCAACCCGAGCATCTCCTTTGTCTTGGAGGTCAACGCCCCGTCCATATAGGTATTCGTGTCGATATTGTAAATCCGCTTCATCACCTTGTTGTCGGATGCGAGGATCTTCTTGTTCATCTTCTCGCGGTATTCGCGAAAGTTATTGATTAAATCGCTCATTGTATGTATTTTATCATTCAATATCCAAATTAATGTCCTTCGGATATTCAAAACTATCTTAGGACTTCGATTTCCATTTTACCCCGAACAGCCAGCCGCCAGTAACCAGCCGCCAGTTGCAGTCAAAATAATCCCGTCAAAATTATTAAATTAAATTGCAGTTCTGGTTTTGATTGAATACTTTTATCGTGACGTTCAGATTCATTTTTGGATCTAATAAATTATTAACAAAAACCATTGTATGAGATTTAAACTTAACCTTTCGATGACCGACCGCAAACAAAATGTTTTGCCGGTCAACTACCAGTACGAGCTGAGTGCCTGGATCTACAAGGTGATCAACCAAAGTGACCCTGAATTTGCGGCCTGGCTCCACGACAAAGGCTTCTCCGACAGCAACAAACAATTCCGGCTGTTTACCTTTTCGAATTTTAACGTGCGACACCGTGAAATCCTGGGCGACCGACTGATTATCAAGGCCGATCCTATTGAGCTGATCATCTCCACATTACCCGAAGCAACCATTCAACATTTTGTGACCGGTATTTTCCGTGACCGCGAATTCCGCTTGGGTGACCGCATTTCGAGTGTCGGCTTTAAGATCAACTCTATTGAAGCTATGCCGCCCCCATTTTTTACGGACGAGATGAGCTTCCGTTCGCTTTCTCCCATATTTGTTTCCCAAAAGATCGAAGGGCGCAGACAAGCCAAACACCTTTCCCCAATTGACGAAGGATATACCCCATTGCTGATCAACAACCTTAAAGAGAAATTGCGGGTTTTTACCGGCATTGAATCCACCTGCGATGCAAGTGAAGCAACCCTTGAACTGCAAAGTCCGCCCAAACAAAAAGGGATTGCGATAAAGACCAATAC
>JBAXWR010000509.1:0-2803 GCA_037128295.1 Mariniphaga sp. | reverse complement strand
CGATAGAGGTGGTATCAGTTTTCTGTACAATTTCCACGGTTACTCCATTGTTATAATTTTGTGCCATGCCAGATAAGCACATCATTATGAATACGATAGACAGAATACTCTTTCTCATTGCATTAATTTTCATCATTTTCTATACCAGTTATTCGTTCAATTATAAAATTACAAAGTTCTCCTTCATCAGTTTCGGGAATTTTGTAAAGATTAAAGCTGTTTAAATTCCATTTTTGGATGACACTTTCAACATAGATATCCCGAACCGTAAACAACAAATGGAATGTGGTATCCTTCAACAATTCATCAATTTGGGAAGCCCACCCATGATTTTCAAGTTCGAGATTACCAACCTCATCAATTACAATAAGTTGGTCTTTATCTAATATATGTGCACCCAAAGCATAAATACCCGCTCTCAATCCTTGTGGGATGATGGAGTACCTGCCTATTTTGGATAGTTTTATGTCATTCGATAACCTTAAAAACCCGGTACTCTCATTTAAATGAATATCAACAACATCGTAACCAATGGTCGTGTCACCATCCAGAATCCTTGGGCAATATAGACCACCCACTGAAATATTTTCTCGTTTGAACTCCTCAATGATTTTTATGACTTTCGCGGTCTTTCCACTTCCAACCGAACCTGAAATGATAAAGATCTTTCGGGATGATTTCTTTCTGAATTCCTCCAACCGGAATTCGGCCTGAGAGATGACCTGTGAAATGATTGAAACAGGGTTCTTTATAAAGACCTTAAAATCAGGGATATTTGAAACTACTGATGGTAAACTTTCAAACGAAAGTTCCAAGGCCAATGGCAATTGTTGAAAGGATGTTTTTAAGAAGAATGCCCTGATCCTTGGATTGTATAGTTCTGTTCCCAAAACTGAAAACCCAAGAATGATGATCACGGCCCTGAAATTCATCTGGATACCAATTAGAAGACCTTGTTCAAAACTTTTGGATTCCATTTTAGTGAATACAAAAGCAGTTACCATTGTGATCAAGGCAAAATAGATCCAGAAACGTGGCCTTGACAATTGGTTCAATGCCCGATTATAGCGAAATATCCAGATTAAAACGATCACGACAATGATTGGTCCCCAATATTTCCAGGAAGTAAAATTGAGAAGGATTAATGGGAAAACCATAAATAAACTATTGATTATCAGCCAGTAGATGGAATAATTAAATTCAGGTTTCATTCTGTTCCGGTTGTCTTCCCACATGCCTGAATTATTATCAATCAGATTATCTGACTTTTGCACAGTCAATTTCCGTCCTATTTTAATCCCGATTATAGCAGACAACAACCCCAATAAACAATAGATGCCAAACAAAACCAAAATAGGAAGCCAAACAAGGTCGAAATTCAGATTGAGTTGTTTTTGGGCATATTTCACAAGATTAGTGTAAACCTCCACAATGTTAAAACCGTAGAACAATATGAAATTGAGGATCTTCTGAAACAAATTCCAAGACATCGAGAGCATGGCACCAACAACAAACCCGAAAATTGTTCTACCAAATAACCTGACTGAAACTTCAAGCAAGGCAGCCTCGAAGAAAATTGCTACCATTGGCCCAAATATAACCGCACTGGGGGACATCGTTTTCAGAATGGCACAAATAATACCCGCCCGCCAGAATAACCCTTTCTCTTTCCAGATATAGCTGACTGAGATCAGAATGATAATTCCGATGGCGGTTAAGGCATTACTACTGAAAGGAATTTTGAAATTATGTAGGAAACTCCCCAGAACAATTTCAAATGCAGCCCAGATTGTCCCTAAAATTGACGCTTTAATCCATTTTTCGTTCAGACTGTAATTTTTATGCATTATGAATCAATTAATTACACAAACACTTCAAGTTTTGATCATAATCGCAAATTAGAGAATTTAATCTTTCAATCATGAGCATATCTTATCGAAAAAACTAAATATATAAATAATTAGCCATTTATTTTTTATATTGATTTTATATGTACATTTAACGCAAATTTAATATAAAATCCACCGCTTTATGGAAAAGAGATCTTCGTTCTATGAAGAAGTCCAACGGAAAGGTATTCCCCGGCGGGATTTCTTAAAATTCTGTACCACAATGGCTGCATTTTTAGGGTTGGAAGCCAGTGGAGTAGCTCAAATCGTCAAAGCTTTGGAAACCAAACCCCGCCTTCCGGTGATCTGGTTTCACTTTCAGGAGTGCACATGTTGCAGTGAATCATTTATTCGGGCATCGCATCCCCTTGTGGCTGATATCGTCCTGAATAAAATTTCGCTCGATTATCAGGAGACACTCATGGCTGCCTCGGGTGTTCAGGCTGAAGATGCCTATAAGACAGTGATGGCCAAATATCCTGGAGAGTACATTGTAATGGTGGAAGGTTCAATCCCGACAGGGAATGAAGCTTACTGTTGTATCGGGGGACGCAGCGCATTGCAAATCCTCGAAGAGGCTGTCAAAAACTGTAAGGCAGTTGTTGCCTGGGGGAATTGCGCATCATCTGGTTGTGTCCAGGCTGCAAGTCCAAATCCGACAGGTGCTCAACCTGTCCATAAAGTAATCAGTGGAAAGCCTGTGATTAATGTTCAGGGTTGCCCTCCGATCGCAGATGTGATGGCAGGGGTAGTTGTGCATTTGCTCACCTTCGACCGTATTCCTCAACTTGATGGATTAAATAGGCCAAAAGCATTTTATTCCAGAAGGGTTCACGATACTTGTTACCGACGCGCCAACTTCGACGCCGGTTTGTTCGTTGAGTCGTTTGACGACGAAGGGGCAAAACGTGGAT
>JBAXWR010000508.1:0-2809 GCA_037128295.1 Mariniphaga sp. | reverse complement strand
ATAGAATGGAGGATTCCGGTTCCTTTGATCTGGGTTCGAATCCCGGTGGGGTCACCAAGTAAATAAATAAACCTCTGTAAATTAAGATTTTACAGAGGTTTTTTTATAATGCTATACTGATGTATCGCATTATTTTGAAATTGTTCATAACATAAAAATATTGGTTACGGAATCCGACATTCGTTTCGGAGGGCAGTAGTCGAACGAAAAGGCAATCCTAATGCCGGGATCCGTTGGCTAATTACCAATTCGATGCCCAGTTCTTTACAAAGGACTTGCATATCGGGGGTGTAACCACCTTCGTTCACAAAAAAGATATTCGGTTTGAATTCCCTGATCTCTTTTTCGAAATCCATCAGCCCCGATCCTGAGTTGATCCAGGCATCTTTAACATGACGAATTGATTTCACCATATACAACCTTTCCTCATTCTTATAAATGGTTTTTGTCCCCTTCAGATTAAAGACTGTTTCATCAGAACTCAGTCCAACATATAGATCGCCTATAGTAGAGGCCTCTTCAAAAAATGCGATATGCCCCGAATGGAGCATATCGAAACAACCTTGCACAAAAATCCTCATAGTTAAATTATTCAAAAAATGTACATATTACAACGGTCATTCGTTTTTACAAATAGATACAATAGGCAATCCCACCAGCAAAATATTTGCGGTCCTGTGCCATACAGAAGATATAAAAATGGTTATAAAGCAAGATGTTTCCACCCAGGTTGATCCCTTTGCCATCGTATTCGGCCATTAGCTGAAGAGGTTTGAAAAAGCCGGGCGTGACAGATACCCCACCGAACAAACCAACAAAATTACTATTGTGTAGCAAATTGATCCCATAGCCCGAAGTTATCCCGATTATACTGTTCCTTAGATTGAAATGTTTAGTAAAAACAATATATGTGGCCGAGAAATACTGGTTTTCTATAATTGTATCGGTAGTTAAAAAATCGTGTGCACCCAAGGTCATAGCAGGCAGGTATTTTTTTTCTTTTCCCAACCTCAAATGAAACGATGCACTTCGGTCCTGATTGTTAAGATGTCCATTGATCCCTTTGCGAAGGGTCATTTTGTACCCTACTTCGAAGAAGGGCAAAAAAGTGAGGTTGAGATAGTAGTTTCCAGTACCATATCCCCACAATGGCTGGTTTAATGCAGGAAGGTAGTTCCCCCCTACCATAAATGTCCCAACTGGATGAACATCGGCCGAAGGTATGTTCAATAAACCTGTCATGCCTGAAAGTGTCTGCGATTTCAGGAGACCCGGCAATCCCAATATCAGAAAAACCAAAAAGCTTTTTTTTATCATATTTCGTGATTTTCGGACACCCTATTGTGTTAACCTATGGAATTTTATACCCTATTGTGAACTGGATTTTAGACCCATTAATCTTAACATGCTCAGCGATTGAGCCAGTACCTAATTCAACGTCCTGAAGATACCAACCTAAACAATACCCATATTCCAATCCAATAACTATTTTCTCTGAAACAGACCTGTTGATCCCAATAAAAGGCATAAAGGCAATATCGTTCCCTCCTTTTTTAATGACCATATCGTTTGCATCATACTTGTTCTGAACCAGTAAAAAGCTTTCCTCAATGCCTAAATAGGGAATTATTCCTTTATAGCCCGCTTTATAGGTATAAAAGGCTCCAAGCGAAAAACCGGACAGGCTAACGTTTAATTTTTGAAAGGAACTACCGGTTTGACCTTTGACATTGTCACCCCAATACCAAATACCCAGACGCGTTCCAAAATTGAACGGAAAATCGAAAGAGACATTTGCTCCAACAATTGGATTTCCGGCAAATCGATTGGGTGTATTAGCCAAGGGTAAAAATGTGTTGTTAAAATAGGCCATAGATGGTTTGTAATAACCAATAGACAAAGTAGCACTATTTATTGAAATAAAATCCCTAACTCTAAGCGGTGTGCTGCCAACACGGTTAATTAGGGTATCTACGCTGTTTTTGGGTATTGTATCTTTGGGGATATTTTCTCCAAAGGCAATTAAGTCCATAGCTAAAAAGCAAAGAACAAACCCCATTAAAATTATCTTGTTTCTCATTTCCGAATTCTTTAATTTTTATTTTACCCATCCCATTTATTCATTTTTCGAGGTTACCAGCCAACACCGCCTTGATGTTGCATGCTAAGCACAACCTGGGAAATTTTCTTATAATTGCCAGGATATGGTCTTGGCGGATATTCCAATGAAGGAGACTCTTTCCATATCCATACGTACGATGGCAGTTCAAAAGTGCAGGTGATTTCCCTATTGACATACCCGTTTGTCGGAATGTCAAAAGCTTGCACCGTAATTTTTCCCTGTACTGTATATGAGTATTTTACAAGTTCCCAGGCAATATTTGGCAGATCTGTAAAACCTACAGGATTTGTATTTGGAGAAGGAGAAATTGTCAAGGTATTCTGTATCGTTCCTGTGCCAATCGGAACCGTAACTGATCCGTTTTTATAATTGGCAAAAGCAAGTCCTGTTTGATCGGAAACAAACCCATATAAAAATGAAGGTGAAAAATCTGCCAAAATACCATTCGGAAAAATAAGTGTAGAAGACCATGTAAATTTACCACCTACAGGATAATCAACTTTTACCGGTGTAATGGGTACCACTGTTAGGGGGAGGCCTGCTTCAACCATTAGGGTCCATTCGCTAAAGTGGTAAATCGTCAAACTTGCTGACTTACCATCGCTGTTTACAACTGCATTAGGATAACTTTCCCATTTGCCTGAACTCTCATTATAGGTTACCACGAGCTGTAATGTACCCGGTTTA
>JBAXWR010000507.1:0-2917 GCA_037128295.1 Mariniphaga sp. | reverse complement strand
AAAATTGCAATTCAGGGTTCAAGTGTCCATCCTGGTTATGCAAAAGGGAAGATGAAAAATGCTGTTTTGATGGCTAACCACTATATCTCTCTGTTACCCGCTGATGATGTTCCTGAAAAGAGTGATGGTTACGAAGGATTTTATCATGTTACCCGCATCAACGGATCGGTAGAATACACTGAAATTGAGATGATTCTCCGTGATTTTACTATAGAGGGGGTCTTAAAGCGCAGGATCAACCTGCAACAGGTTGCAGATAAGGTTAATGACCTTTATGGCGAAGGTACCGTAAAGGTTACCTTGACCGATCAGTATTTCAATATGCGCGAAAAGATCGAACCTGTAAAATACATCGTCGATCTGGCCGAGGCCGCGATGATCGAGTCAGGTATTCAGCCTAAAATTGTCCCCATTCGTGGTGGAACAGACGGGGCGCGACTTTCGTATATGGGACTCCCTTGTCCGAATATCTTTGCCGGTGGTCACAACTTCCATGGAAAATATGAATATGTCCCAACCCGATCAATGGCAAAGGCTTGCGAAGTAATTGTGAAGATTATTGAAAAAGTTGGAAACTTATAAAATCATTCAACCATGAAAAGGCAAGTTTTAATTGATTCTGTAAATGATAAAATCAGGCTATTACCGGATGATAAAATAAAAGAGATTAATGTATTAATAGATCAACTTATTTTTAAGGAGAAAGTGGAAGAAGGATTACGAGATTCCGAGGACGGGAAGGTTACTTCAAATGAAGACGTTAAAACTCTTATTGACAATTTGAAAAGGGATAAATTAAAATAAAACCATTTTGGGCAGTGGGTTTTTTCCTATTTCTTCATTTTTCTCGACAACCTTCTGATCCTCTTTGGCTTGTGCTTTTGAAGATAAGGCATGACAACAAGATAAATACAAACAATAGTGAGGGAAATCAAAATTGGTATTGTCTTTATTGTCATTGATTAATTTTTAGTCAGCACAAATTTCTGTTTAAACGAAGCCCTTTCAAACAGACCACTTCGATCTGAAGGGGTACCACCCTGGCCTCCACCCTGCCTCATACCACCACCAGAACGACCGCCTCCCATACCACCGCCATGCTGTCCTCCACCCATTTCAGACATCTGACTACTTTCCCTTCCACCACTTCTTCCCGACTGGCCTCCGCCACTGTTTGGTCTTTCCATCGCATTGACTGTGACGCTCATCGTAATCAGTTCGTTCAATTGCACCGAATTTTCGGCCATTAGCTCCTTTACAGGTATGGCGATTTCACAAACAAGGTTTTGAAGGCTATCATATCCAACTGCAATATCTATCCCGTTATGGTCCCTTAATTTTATCTCTGTTTGATTGGATTGAAAACCTTTAATTGCGATGGTTTTAATTTGAGTACTATACGAGGTGATTGCCGGATTACCTGGCAGTTTTTTCTCAAATTGATTGCCCGGTCTGTTTTGCCCCACCCCCTCCATTTTTACAGATGGAAAGGTCAGCATGGTGTTAAATTTACGGTTTTTCTCTTTTGATGACAGTTCCACCGACCATCCTGCATTCATCAACTTTCTCATCTTGAACTCGTTGTTGCAGCTAAATGCCAAATACAAATTCTGGTTGTCGTTGCTGATGGCAAACAGCAAACCGGTCTTGTCATCGTAGAAATTTAATGGCTTGACCCATTCACGGTCATTGCCGTCGATTGTGATTTGTTTTGAATTCCATCTCGCCTTCGAGACATCGCTTTGTGCCAAACCATTGAACGAAAGTGCTATAATGGCTATTAAACCACAACTGAATTTTAACATCTTACCTCTTTTTAATACTAATGATTTTGAAAAACTCTCTATTGGATGGCAAATAACGCGAAACGGTTAATGTCTTTGGAGCTTAGGTGCTGCAATTTATGGATTATTAACATGCTACACGGATTTGCTTGTTTTATCTTAAGCTGTATTTGTTGAATCTTTGGATAGAATTTTTATCTTTGAGCTATGACCGATGTTCATGACATAGCTACCCGAAGTTATAATATGAGTAGAATTAAGGGGAAGAATACAAAACCTGAAATTCTGGTTCGAAAGCTTCTGTTTGCCAATGGGTTTCGATTTCGATTGCATGATAAAAAATTACCTGGGAATCCAGATATTGTGTTACCTAAGTACAAGATTGTAATTTTTGTAAACGGCTGTTTCTGGCATGGACACAAAGGATGTCCTTTTTTCTTATTACCCAAGACTAGGACAGAGTGGTGGTTCGATAAAATAAAAGGAACTATGGTTAGGGATAAAGCTGCGGAGATAGCCTTGAATGTTTTAGGTTGGAGAGTTATTATTATATGGGAATGCCAGTTAAAAAAGGGCAACCTAACTAACACTATTTCAAGTCTTATTTCTGAGATTTATTAATTTTTCATTTTGTAAAAGAAGTTCAAAATCATTTCCATCGCATTACTTCCATTTGTGACTTATAATCCGTTGACTTATAATCAACATAAAACTAGTTTTACGACCATGAATATTAAAGAAAAATTTGGATTACGAATAAGAGAATTGCGTAAAAAAAATGGAATTTCTCAGGAAGCACTAGCATTTAAAGCTGGCATTGATCGTACTTATATGACTAGCGTTGAAAATGGGAAGCGGAATATTTCGATCGAAAATATTAAAAGAATTATAGATGCTCTTGAAATTTCATTTCAAGATTTTTTTACAGGTTTAGACATAAAGGAATAAGAAAAATTGTGAGCCAAAAAACTGAAAAAAAATATCGATATATCAATGAAAATAATATTGATAAGAAACTTGATGATGGATTGGCAAGTTTAACGCATTATATCAATAATTTGGATTATAATGATTATAAATCCTATGAAAAGGAGGCAAGATCATACCTTCAAAAGCAGGATTATCTTTATCTT
>JBAXWR010000506.1:0-2920 GCA_037128295.1 Mariniphaga sp. | reverse complement strand
AAAATTGAGAAAAGAGGTAAAAGAATCCGGTGCATGTTGACCCCCTTCTGGTCTTGCCTATGGGGCAAATATCCGGAGCATGTTGACCCCCCTTTTTCAATTTATCGCCCAGGATTTTGGTTCATTAGTGGTAAAAAAACCATTAATACGAAATTACAATGACAGGAAAACCAAAATCCATGAGTCAGATCAAACAATTATTGCAGTTACACGAGCAGGGCAAGGGCATAAAATATATTGCCAGGTTCTTGGGGATAAGCAGGAACACAGTGAAGGCCTACCTTGCAAAACTGGCCTTGTCCCCATTGGGTATCCAGGACCTGCTCGCCATCGATGACCCTATCCTCGAAGCAAAGTTCCATCCCGGGAATTCGGCATACAAGGATGAGCGTTTCGACCATTTCAAGACAAAACTGGACTACTTTGCAAAGGAGCTTGGCAGGGTCGGGGTGACCAAGCGTTTGCTTTGGGAAGAGTACATCAGGGATTATCCCCAGGGATACGGCCACTCACAGTTCTGCCACCATTTGTCGCAACAACTGATTGCCCGCAGGCCTTCCATGGTTTTGCAGCACAGGGCCGCAGAAAAGCTCTTTATCGACTTTGCGGGCAAGAAGCTGTCCTACGTTGACATGGGAACTGGCGAAGTTATATCGTGTCAGGTATTTGTCGCTTGCCTGCCCTACTCGGATTATAGTTTTGTCATGGCGGTCAAGAGCCAATGCATAGCAGATTTTCTATATGCGTTGGGCCGTTGCCTTGAGTACCTGGGCGGTGTCCCCGAGCTGCTGGTTCCAGACAACCTGAAGGCCGCCATTGTAAAGGCAAGTTCTTACGAACCCGATATCAACAGGGCAATGGAAGACTTTGCCAACCATTACGGGACAACCGTGGTCCCGGCAAGGGCGCGCAGGCCAAAAGACAAGGCGCTGGTGGAGAACGGGGTAAAGCTGATCTATACAAGGGTATATGCCAAATTGCGCAACCTGACGTTTTTCGACCTGCCTTCGCTCAACAGGGCCGTCAAAGAAAAAACCAGGGAACACAACCAGACCCGGATGCTACAGATTCCTTATTGCAGGGAAGAAAGGTTCCTGGCCGACGAAAGGCATTTGTTGCGCCCACTTCCGGAAGTGCCCTTCGAGCTGAAATATTACCGGGAGTTGAAAGTGGCGAAGAACAACCACATCTATCTTGCACAGGACAAGCATTATTACAGCGTCTACCATGCTTACATCGGGGCAACAGTCAAGGTAATCTACACCCGGTCAGTGGTGCATATTTATGCCAAAGGGCAGCAAATAGCGGTACACGGGCGCGATTACAAACAAGGCGGCTATACCACCGAAAAGACGCATTTGTGCTCTGCCCACCAACATTATATCGACAGGAGCCCAGACTATTACCTGGACAAGGCCAGATTAAAATCAGGGCCGCTCCATCAGCTTTTTGAACACCTGTTTGCCCAAAACCGGCACCCGGAGCAGCTCTACAGGACCTGTGACGGGTTGTTGAACCTGCAGCACAAAACAGAGCAGAAAGCCTTCGACAAAGCTTGCGTGATGGCCATCGAACACCAAAAGTACTCCTATACATTTGTCCTGAACATCATTAAGAACAAGATGTCCCAAGAGCCGGAAAATAAACCTTCACGGCCACTGCCCGCCCATCAAAACATCAGGGGGAAAGAATATTACACACAAACAACCATTAGTTTTTAACCATTTAATTTTAATTGTTTATGATGCAGATCGAATCACAATTGGGCCGGCTACGGTTGCACGGGATGTACCGTAGCTGGCAGGCCTTAGTGGAAACCAGGAGGCAACACGAACTAACTTTGAGCGAAGGGCTGGAGCTGCTCCTACAAGCCGAAGAACAGGAACGCACAAACAGCCGTTTCGAACGGCTGAGCAAAAATGCACGGTTCCGGTACCAGGCTTCCGTTGAAGAGCTAAAGTTCGATGCTTCCAGGGGTATGGACAAAGCATTGATCTCTAACCTTGCAACGGGTGAATACCTTTCTAAAGGGGAATCGGTCCTTATCACCGGCTCCGCCGGCTGTGGCAAAAGTTTTTTAGCTTCTGCCCTTGGCCACCAGGCGTGCGCCCAGGGTTATAAGGTTGCCTATTACAATATGCAGAAACTCCTGTTAAAGATGAAGTTGTCGCGTATTGAAGGGACAATATCCCGTCTATTTGAAAGCCTGTCCAAAACAGACCTGCTAATCCTCGACGATTTTGGGTTGACCCATCTGGAACAGCAACAACAAATGGACCTTATGGAGATGATCGAAGACCGTCACGGCAAATCATCAACCATGATTGCCAGTCAGTTACCAGTGGCCAACTGGTACGATGTCATTGGCGAAGAAACCATTGCGGATGCTATACTGGACAGGCTTGTCCATACTTCTTACAGAATCGAATTAAAAGGTGAAAGTTTAAGAAAAAAACGGTAAAATTGTCAGTCATTAAAGTTCTCTGAACCATCATCCCTGGAGGGGGGTCAATATGACCGGAGAAGGGGGGTCAGCATCACCGGAAAATCCAATAATTAACAATGAGCAAAACACAAACGATAATAGGAAAACAATTTGAACTATCTTGCTTGAAATAATTAGCTCAGTTAAAAAATAATCAATGTTATTTTCGCAATAAGCACACTGATCTGGATAGATCCTGCCTGTTTTTTGAGAATACTCAAAATTTATATAACTATCGACATCTACATATTGACTATAAATATCAATAACATAAGAATAATTTGGCTTGATTTCTTTGATTCGTATTAAACTATTAGAATCAAATTTTACTAATGAATCTGAGTTTTCAATATTATAAAATCCGCCAGTTTCAACCAGTCTATAATACTCCCCAAAATTTAGACCACTGGTTAAGTTGAAAAAACGTTTAAATTT
>JBAXWR010000505.1:0-2930 GCA_037128295.1 Mariniphaga sp. | reverse complement strand
GACACTGATGAATGCTGCGGTACAAACCATTCCCGATCAGGTAGCCAAAGCCAATCCTACGACTTATATAACAGCCGACGATGCCGCCTTCTTTATTCAGGTGGGAAGCCTTGACAGAAACATTCCCTACACCCAAAGTCAGAATTTCTACAACGCTTTGAAGGCAACGCTTGGCGCCGACAAAGTCTCTTTTGAATTGATAGACGGCGCTGGTCATGGTGGAGCTCAATTTAGTACAACAGCCAATATGGCGAAGGTGATTGCCTTTTTCGATAAATATCTAAAATAAGCGAAAATGTTAAAAGCCAATAGAGCAATAGATTCCAGACACATTCTGGCAATTTCCCTCACAGGAGGGTTGTTGTTGTCACTTGTTCCGATCCTGTTTGCTTTGAATGAATTCGGGTTTCCTGGTTTTTACCTTCGATTATTGGATGTCGCGTTATTGTACGCATTGGTTGCCGGCATGTTCTATGCCGGCATCTTGTTAAATCTCAAATGGCAAAAATTGTCGGGATTAAGAAAATGGTCATTCAATATTGTATTTTTAATCCTTTACACTTGTTTGAGTATTACTATTCATTACCCCATCTGGAAGGCAACAGCCCATGTTCCCGTTCCATTTTATTTCAAGGATGAAATAGTCCGCAATACAATCATCATACTTGTTAGCTTTTTTGCGGTCCGTTTATTTGTAAAGACTACAGAAAATCAATATCTTAAAGATATTAATACTGATTTACAGACCCAGCATCTGAACAATCAACTGACTGCGCTGATGAACCAGATCAACCCGCATTTTTTCTTCAATACGTTGAATACCCTGAGCGGTCTGATTCAGGAAAATCCCGAAAAAAGTGAAATATTCATTGATAAGCTGTCGCATGTGTTCAGGTACATCCTGAACATGCAGGAAAAAAGTAAAGTCAGTCTGGCTGAAGAGATCAGGTTCGCACGTGATTATGCATTTTTGTTACAGGTGAGATATGAAGAGAAACTGGTCATCATTTTTATGGTAAATGATCAAAACAGTTTCATGGTTCCATCGTTGTGTACACAGTTGTTGATCGAAAATGTAATCAAACACAACCGTATGAACCATCAGTTCCCGATAACTGTCTATATCACAACAGAAGACAATTATCTGAAAATTAGCAATAACCTTCTGCCACAAAAAACTGAAAATTCTACCGGGCTTGGGCTGAAAAACCTGAACAGAAGAAGTGAAATCTTATCAGGAAGACAGATACAGATAGAGCAATCAGTTGGATCTTTTTGTGTGAGTGTTCCATTAATCATGTCATAGAATGAAGATAGTCCTGATAGAAGATGAAGGTGTTGCCCTCCGTAAACTTAGAAAGATCATTACGGAAATTGATCCTGATGTTGTGATCGTTGCTGAACTGGAATCTGTTTATGACGCAGTTAACTGGTTCAGGCAGCACAACAGTTCAGATATTGACTTGATTTTCTCAGATATTCAGCTCTCTGATGGACTCTCTTTTGAGATTTTTGAAACGCTGAATTTGCATTTACCGATTATCTTCACCACCGCCTACGATGAGTTCGCCCTACGGGCTTTTAAGCTCAACGGGGTGGACTATCTATTGAAACCAATTCAAAAAGAAGAGGTTCAAAAGGCACTTGAAAAGTTCACGAGGACCAAATCGGGCTATTCCGTGGATCAACTCTTGCATTTGAATCAACTAATCAAGCAGTTAAAGCAACCCATTAAGGTGTCACCTGTTTTTATTTCATACAACAAAGACCAGATGATTCCCGTGAATGCAGAGTCGGTAGTCTGTTTTTATACCAGCAACCAGGTAGTCTTTGCGATGACGGAAAGCCGGGAATTCGTGATGAATGAAACCCTTGAAGAGATCGAAAGCCGACTGCCCGGAGATTTATTTTTCCGGGCGAACAGACAGTTTATTATTCAAAAGAGATTTGTGGCGAATGCGGAAATATTTTTCAACAATAGACTTGTGGTTCATCTCCAGTTGAAGACATCCGAAAAAATTATCATCAGCCGCGAAAAGTCTGTTTTGTTCAAGGATTGGTTGACCGGTAAATAGCCATGTTTTCGGAAACGTTTCCGAAAATTAAACCGTTTTCGGGAACGTTTCCGATGAAAATCACTATGGCTAACTTCTGTCATGAATGAAGATCTTTTATCTTTACCAATGATTTTTGATCCCGATTAAACTAATTGCCATATGCGCCGAACGATTGTTACGACATTATTATATCTTATACCCTTCCATCTGCTTGTTGCACAGGTAATTAATGGGAAGTACCCAGCGGTTTTACCCTTTGCAAATCAGGAAGTTACCTTGACCAATTCATGGATTAAACAACATGAGAGCCATAATACAAATTATTTGAGATCGTTGGATCCCGAAAGGTTATTGTACAACTTCAGGGTCAATGCAGGTATTAAAAGCGATGCCAAACCTCTTGATGGTTGGGAAAGTCCCAATTGCGGGTTAAGGGGACATTTTGTGGGGCATTACCTTTCGGCTTGCGCGGTGCTGATTGAAAGGGAAGGGGACACTTTGCTTAAAAGGCATGTCAATTACATGATTGATTAATTGGAAAAATGCCAGCAGCAACTTGGTGGCAAATACCTGAGTGCTTTTCCTGAAAAGGACTTTACCGAATTGGAAACCAAATTTGGCGGTGTCTGGGCGCCCTACTACACTTATCACAAGATCATGCAGGGATTGCTTGATGTTTATACCCTTACCGGGAATAAAAAGTCCTTTCAGCTGGTTGTGAATATGCCCGATTACGTAAGGGGTCGGATGGCGAAACTATCGGATGAAACCATCGAAAAGCTGCTTTACACAACTGCTGCCATTCCGACCAATGAAGCCGGATGAATGAATGAGGTTTTGAATGCCGAGGTCTAAAGCGGCTCTGTTTTCTTC
>JBAXWR010000504.1:0-2932 GCA_037128295.1 Mariniphaga sp. | reverse complement strand
TTTCATTGCGAAAAGAATGGTACCAACCTGTTAAAAAACAATTGGTTGTGGCTGAAGGTGAAAAGACGACATTGGATGTGCCCATGACCGCCCTGTATGGAAATGTGAACGTTTCCACAAGGCCAGAAGCAGACATTTACAAAGATGATGAAAAGCTTGGAACCGGGACCTACACGGGTAGGCTTACCGAAGGGATCTATACTTTTGAAGCCAGAAAACCGAAACACACCTCCGATATCCAAAAGATCCAGATTACCTCAGGTGAACAAAAGACCATAACCCTTTCGCCACGCCCACAGATGGGAACGGTCGAAATCCAAAGCACACCCATTGAGGCAATTATCACCCTCGATGGCGCAAACAAGGGAACCACTCCAGCTACTTTGCGCAATTTAATTGTAGGCGATTATACCCTCGTCCTCAGTTTGCCTGGCTATGCCACAACGACCAAAACCATTACAATTACCGAAGGCAAAACGGAGCAGGTGAATGAAACGCTTTTAAACGGAAGGGCAGTTACGATCAAATCCGAACCTTCCGGGATACCACTTTTCATTGATGGTAAACCTGTTGGACAAACACCATACAGCGGTAGCCTTACTTTTGGGAACCATACTTTACAAATACGACATGGCGAAAAAAAGGTTGAGAAAAGTGTTAACATTTCTCAAACGGGTGGTGAAACTTATTTTAATTTAAGCGTTGGAAGATCCGTTTCCATTAATTCCGATCCATCTGGTGTCGCACTTTTCATTGATGGCAACCCTGCTGGGCAAACCCCGTATAATGGTAGCCTTACTTTTGGCAAACACACTTTGAGGATACAGCAAGGTGAGAATACGGCTGAAAAAAGTGTAGTCATTTCGCCAACAGGTGGAGAGACATCATTTAGTTTAAGCTATGGAAGGTCTGTTTCTATTAATTCCGATCCAACTGGTGTAACACTTTCCATCGACGGTAACCAGGTAGGCCAGACTCCTTACCATGGTAACCTTGCTTTTGGCAAACACACCTTAATAATACAACAGGGAGAGAAGAGGGCTGAGAAAACCGTATCGGTTTCCCAATCTGGTGGCCTTACATCATTTATTTTAAACTTTGGATCAATATCGATTACTGAAACCTCAAACAGCTTAACAATTGATATGATTGCTGTAAAAGGAGGTACTTTCCAAATGGGCAGCAGTGATTTCGGACCAATCCACTCAGTAATGGTAAGCGACTTTACGATTGGCAAAACAGAGGTAACTCAGGCACAATGGATTGCGATAATGGGAAGTAACCCCAGCAATTTCAAAGGCGACAACATACCCGTGGAGACAGTAAGCTGGGACGATGTGCAGGTTTTTATCAATAAACTAAACGTCAGAACCGGCAAAACCTACCGTTTACCTTCCGAGGCAGAATGGGAATATGCGGCACGGGGTGGTGACAAATCAATGGGTTACAGCTATTCAGGCAGTAATCTAGTTGGAGATGTAGCAGAATTTGAGTATAACAACAATAAAAGCACTAAACCGATAGCAGGACTTAAACCCAATGAATTGGGACTTTATGATATGAGCGGTAATGTATGTGAATGGTGCAGCGACTGGTACGGAGTTTATGACAATTCTTTGCAAAATAACCCTAAAGGTCCGTCCATGGGCCAGTTCCGCGTTCTGCGTGGCGGAAGTTGGTACGATCGTCCTTCATACTGCCGCGTTTCCTATCGTCGTAATTGTGCCCCTGAAGAACGTCGCTTTAACAATGGTTTTCGGTTAGTTCATGTCCCATAGTCCAACAATCAAATCATAGATTTTTTGAAAAATAAGATATAATTGCTTTGTAAAGAGTCGGAATATTTTTGAAAATAGCTCGCTATTTTTATGTTAACAAACCTTGTGGCAAGTTTTGAAACATTGTGGCACAATCCAAAATTTTGCTTGTTTTCCAAAGGCTTTGCCATTGGGCGAGAGTAGGCTGGGCTTTCCGCCTGTTGAACGTGCCGGGAGGGTGATTGTGATAAACAGAATATTTAGCACAATCAATTAAAATTCAAACTTTTGTAAACCGTTTAAAATCCTTCTCAAATCCCATCCCCGAAAGGGGATAAACATGAATAGCCCTGGGTAAGCGGCCCCGAACAAAAGCCATTTCATAACTTAAATGCCATTTGGACCGCGCAACCCAGGGTAAAATGGCAACAACGAAAATCGTTTGCGATCGAATCTCCAGAAAAGTGCAAAACTCCCTTCGGACGGAAAGGGCAACTCTCTTAAAAGTCTGTGGCGCAACCTGGAAAATGTTGTTGGCAGGGGTTTTAAGCACGATCTGGTTTCTCTAGACATTCCGCACTTAACCACCCCGGCTTCGCCACCCCTCCAATGGAGGGGAATTCCCGAGATTGATTAGTTTTTTGAATAATAACAAAGGATGAGAAAGATTAATTTTGCATATATAAATATTTGATATATAAATGCATATAAATTTATGTTCTACGACTCACCACAAACCACGATCCATTCCCCTCCACCGAAGGGGTGCCCTTTAGGGTGGGGTGGCTTATCGAATGTAGTACCTATTATTTTCTTATTTTCCTCCTCAACGATATATTCTGTCCCACAACCGGTTCTTCACCTTGAGCCATCCGGTTCTTCCGGTAAAGTGCGTTCAACCTGACTCCATACCATTGCGCGACATCCCAAAGGGTTTCACCTTTTTTCATCACATGAATGTCATTTCCACGCGGGGCACTTCCCTTTTTGGTCTGTAAGTAAACAATCGCGTCTTTTGCCAGTTTATCCCCTTTTTTTGCATCGTTGTACTTGAAGATTTCCCACTCTTTCAAGGAGAATTCCTGGGCAATTTGTTCGTATGTATCACCCTCTTTGGCATTAAAAGCTTTGGCACCGTTTCTGCGCTCTACGTTTCTGGCTTCATAAGGATTGAT
>JBAXWR010000503.1:0-2998 GCA_037128295.1 Mariniphaga sp. | reverse complement strand
ACATAGATATTTTTAGTTTTATTTTGAAGAAAGTAAGGATTCCTGGCATCACCCGAAGTTACAAGTACTGCCTCTGATTGATCGGGGATAATCTTGTACTCCATCGTAAGTGGAAATGCAATTGTTTGTTCCAATCCTTCGGAAATTACAGATTCTGAAATATTCGTTTCTAAAGTTAAAGGCCATTTGATCCCTGCCAATTGGGCCAATTTTTCGCCATCTTTAGCATTGACTATAAAACCTAACGTCATAATGATTTTTGAACCATGTTCAAGAGATGCCGTGACTTTTGCCAGAATATCCTGATCCGTGGCAGCCTGAGTTGGAAGGAAAATAACCTTTGCTTTTTCGGGATAGGAAGAGGCCGGAACAAGTGAAACCCCCAACATACCAATGTAATCCATGATGTAAAGATCGCCACCTGCATTGCTGTTAACCGGCTTGTAGCCTACAGCACCTTGTACAGGATATTTCGCAACTTCTGCAGCCAGATTCGCAAGTATCTCAAAATCATTTCTTAACAGGTGATGGCCAGGATGCCCGGAAACAAAACTATCGAAGTTGAACATCACCAGCTCTTTTGCTCCTGCCAGTACAGATTGATATGCCTGTTCGATGAAGTCCACATCCGTACAATCTCCATGGTCGAACCACGCCCCACCAATTTTATTGCCTGACAAAGTGGAAATCCAGCGATAATTGATAAACCCTTCATAAGGTTGCACAAAACCATACCGTTGGGTGTATTGCCCGCGGGTTTCAGTACCGACCCAAACGCCATCGTACAATGCCGGTTCTGTGGAGAGGTCGTAACCGAAAAGATGAAAACGGTCGTACCATTGCGGGTATTTGATAATGATCTTAATATCAGGGTTTTTAGCCTTTGCAGGTTTGATGAATACAGATTCCGAAAGTTCTGTTAAAAGTGCCCTGCGGTATTCCGACCAGCTTCTGTCGCCCTTAGCTGCTTTCGATTCAAAACTTGTATCGCTGGTGCAAAGAAAATCATCAACAATAAACTTGTCAAAGATGGGTGCTGCATCTTCCATCACTTTTCGCAAATCATTTTGTGTTTTGAGGTTCTGCCAGTTGAACCAGGTGAGTGGCCCCTCCTGCGGCACTCCGAAATTAGGGCCGGGCACGGTAGCAATTCCCCCAATAACCTCAAAACCATTGCTTTTCAGAAATTCTGTACTGCTTTTTAACAATTCAGGTTTGACAACCAATCCACTACGGTAGGCTCCAGATAAACTTTCATGATTCCGTTGCACTTTAAAACAGAGAGTGCCTCGCGCTGACCAGTTTCGGTGGTAAACATCTGCTCCACAGTTTGGGCAATGATATAAACGCCCAATTGAAGGTCCGATTTTCTTTTTTGTGCATAGCTCCAAACGTCTTCTGGCGATTTGGTGGTTTGACACGAAATGTTCAGGAGCAAGACAAAAATTATCAGCCGTATTCCATTTGTTTTCATAATTGCTATATTTAAATGATTATATATTAATCTATTGCAAATATCTCGATTATTATTTTGTCAATTATCCAAAATATAATTGGAAGATCATTTTATTCCGTCGGTTTGCGGCGCAGTGAAAATTCGATCAATTAATGAATTCATGATTGCGCCTCTGTGCTAATTTCGAATATCATACTACAAATATTTCGCTCCTCTGGAGCTTTTGATACTGCTAAATTAATTTTCCACTGTTTCATTTTAAACCGCAAAGAACAGGAGGTAACACATAGCTTTTATTCTTCCTCTCTTTGCGTTCCTGGCGGGCTTTGCGCGAAACTTTATGTTTTTTTATGTCTCGCAAAGTTCGCAAGGTTACGCAAAGGCGTTACCAGATTATTTAGCCACCTCAATTTTCCAATCGGTAAACTCCACCCAATATTGCTGTTTGTCGGGACCGCCGGCGGCCAGACCAAGATCGACAGCTTCAGCAATTCCTGGAATATCGGTTGTATGCCTTTCGATGATCCAGTTTTTCCCGTCCAGACTGATGTAACCGCTAAAGCCATTCCCATGCCTTACGATCTTTAGATAAATTGGCGTTTTGGAATTTTCAGGAAGGTTCTGGCTACTTGCTTTGTGCATACAACCATTTGCAAACTCGTCGTATTCGATGCCACCACGTCCCGGTGTTCCGAAAACCAGTACAGAACCCTTACTGCCAGGCTGGACATCAAAACTTTGGGAAATATCGTTGCGCACAAACAACCCCGACCGGAACCATTCGTGCGTGCGGTTTCCAAACTGGTTGATTTTCACAGTTGCAACAAAATCACCTTTAATTCCTTTGAGGTAAGCTGCTGCATACGAATCTTCAGCATGATAAAAGTCGGATCCTCCCGCAGTAATTTTAAATCTGTTTAGTTTTAGGTCGGCTTCAATTTCATAAGGTTTGGCCTTTACTGAACAATACTGGTGAACCTCCAGCTTTGAAAGATCGAGTGCAACAGATTCAAAAACTTTAATGCTTTTTTCGGAACTGTTTTCGATACGGATCTGATGGTTCCCTACTATAGGTTCAATGTAAAAGATGATTAGCTGCGACTCTTTTTCTTTAAGCTCAACTGATTTAATTTCAACTTTTTGATTTTCAAAAAATAAAGCAGCATCCAATTTTTGAGGATTGGTGGTCATGTTTCGGGCTATTGCCATTACTTTGAGTTTTTCACCTTTAAGCATTCGTTCCTCCGATAATTTCAGATCCTCAAAGACAACTGTTGGTTTATTCCCTTCTATTTTAACAGATTGGTAAGGCGTTGAACCGATGGCCAACTGATGTTCACCTGCATCATAAATTCTCAATTCATATTCAATTTTTCGTGAATTGTTTTTAATCACAGGGAACAACCTCTTTTCGTAAACCTTCCCATCAAGGTAGATCTCAACAGGGGCAATGCCGGAAGAACCCGTGTTAAGTACATCGGCTGAAAGATGAATGACACTTCCGGCAGTTACAGCTCCCGATGTCGATTTCCCACCTGCGTC
>JBAXWR010000502.1:0-3064 GCA_037128295.1 Mariniphaga sp. | reverse complement strand
TCCTTTGGGATAACCGGTCTGTTTCTTGAATTGCCTGGTTGCCGACTCGCTCCTTGCAATTTTACCGTTCTTATCGCGCTTTACAGCTACACTGGTTTTCGAACTGATTTTCTTTGGACCCGTGGTCTTTGTCGCAACTTTTCTCGTTTTGGTCGCAGGTTTTTTGAATGCAGAATAGTCCGAACTCTTGTGTTTGGCAGTAGTTTTGGGCGCAGAATAAGTTTGCTTTGTCGTTTTGTAGCTTTTACTGGTTGTCCCGTAACTTTTTGATTGCTGTGCGTCGAGCATCAAAGTGCTAAATATCAAAAATACAACTAAATACAATAATTTTTTCATAGTCCATGATTTAAATTTTAAGAATGAAGACATCTTCAATAGATAAAGGCAAAAGTATATTCAACTATTTTGTTTCTTGTTTATCCCTGATTTGTTCAATCAACTCCAACCTTTTCACAATTGAGTTTTTCTCAAGGATCGTTCCTGGTGACAATACTGCATTAGCACCAATTTTTGAATTGTCGCCAACAAGCGAACCGAATTTTTCTACATTGGTTTGAATGATTTGGGACCGGTACAAAACTGATATTTTCTTAAAAGCCCTTTCGTTATAATGGTTTGCGGCAATTGAACCGGCTTCAAAATTCACATTTCTCCCGATAATGCTGTTTCCAATGTAATTGAAATGGGCCACTGCCGTTCCGGAACAGATGATGCTGTTCTTGATTTCACAACCCGGTCCAATCTTTACCGATTTGTCAAGATAAACTCCTTCCCTGAAATAAGCATTTGCGCCTACGAAACAATTCTCTCCAATAATGGCCGGACTTTTGATCACTGCGCCACTTTCAATGATAGCCGTTTTGTGTATTGCTATATTGTTGTCGATGTGATAATTATCATCCAGCATTAAAATCATCTTTGTGATGATGTCCTTCAGATCATCCGTGATGTTCCAGGGTGGCTTGTCATCCATTTCTGGAAATTGGTCATTAAAACCTTCAATAAAGTCGCTAATGTATATCATATATTGCTAATAATCAATTTCTTAATATTTTATAAAGATATTTGCCACTTTTCAGTTTTTGCCTCTGATTTGCAAATTTATTTAATTTAATTTGTTAGTAACACCAAACAAATATTTAATTTCATAAATAATTAATTATGAAGTCATTACCTTTACTTGTATTGTTGGCATTATTGTTTTTGGGTCAGATAAAATCACAGAACCCTGTCTGGCACGAAGTAGCACCCGGAATTTGGAAGGCAACTGTTGGAGCTCCCGAAAAGTACGACCTGCTCAAAGCTGCCGGAGTGCAACCCAATGTTGAGGCCATCGCCAAATTGGGTCAAGCAGATTTTCCCATCCCTGTCAAAGAAATTGTTACCGAAATTTCTGATGGTAAAACATTGTTGCGTTTCCCTTTGGTCAAAGAGGAACAACTTTATGGTTTCGGTTTGAATTTCAAGACGGTACAGCAACGCGGCAAAATCCTGCAACTGCATGTAGATCATTATGGAGGTGCCGATAATGGACGGACACATTCGCCGACACCCTTTTATGTATCCGACAAAGGATATGGTGTATTTGTAAACAGTGCACGCTACATTACGGTTTATGCCGGAACTGCTGTAAGAAAGGATAGTCCGAATGCACCTGAACCACTCGACAGGAATACCAATAAAAATTGGGATGCACAACCTTACTCTGATGCAGTGGAGATGCTGGTTCCTGCCGCGGGTGTCGAAATTTACATTTTTGCAGGTCCTACGCCGTTGGATGCAGTCCGCCGTTTCAACCTTTTCAATGGAGGTGGTTGTTTGCCACCAAGATGGGGATTGGGTTTCACGCAAAGGGTAAGGTCGCTTTTCAAAGATAGTGACGTCATTGCCGAAGCAAAGGCATTTGCCGATAAAGGTTATCCGCTCGATTTTATCGGATTGGAACCCGGATGGCAAAGCAAATCGTACCCATGTACTTTTGAATGGGACAAAACAAGGTTCCCCGATCCTGCAGGATTTGTTAAAACAATGAAGGATATGGGAATCCGCCTGAATTTATGGACAAATCCCTATGTATCACCAGCTTCACAATTGTACCCGAAACTTGATAAATTGGTAGGTACTCACACAGTTTGGGGTGGAATAGTACCCGACCTTACAATGCCGGAAGCGCGGAAAGTGATGCTTGACCACATCGACAAAAACCAGATCAGTTTGGGCGTAAGTGGTTATAAGATTGACGAGTGCGACGGGTATGATCGTTGGCTTTGGCCCGATGTGGCAAAATTTCCTTCAGGGAACAGTGCCGAACAGTTGCGCCAAACCTATGGCCTCCTACTGCAAAAAATGACAACTGACCTTTACCGTGAGAAAAACACCCGAACTTATGGTTTGGTAAGGGCTTCAAATGCAGGGGGTTCCTCCTTCCCTTATGTGATCTACAACGATTATTACAGTCATGAAGATTTTATTACTGCATTGATCAACAGCAGTTTTTCTGGCGTTCTGTGGACACCCGAAGTGCGCGGTTCCAAAACTGGTGAGGAGTGGATCCGTCGTATGCAGACAGTTTGCTTCTCCCCTATGGCGATGATCAACGCCTGGTCTGATGGCACAAAACCATGGTCATTTCCCGAAGTTGAAAAAGAGGTCAAAGACATTGCACTTTTACGAATGAAACTGATGCCCTATTTTTATTCCGAATTTGCCAAATACCATTTTGAAGGGACTCCCCCATTCAGAGGGATGAATCTTGAGAAGGGATTTGGTGCAAAAGCTGTTTCAGAACTGAAAAATGCCAATCTTAGCGAAAATCCTTATGCAGAGGCAGTTACAAAAGAGATCAAAAACCAGTACATGGCAGGCGAATACTTATTGGTAGCACCCTTGTTTAAGGGTCAAAGCGAACGCGACGTGGTCCTTCCGAAAGGAAACTGGTACGATTTTTATACCGGCAAACTTGCGGGCAATGGCGAAGTGATCAAAATTAAATGTGGCCTCGACAAAATCCCCGTCTTCGTAAAGGAGGGTGGGATTATTCCGATGATGCCCCCACTGCTCCATG
>JBAXWR010000501.1:0-3075 GCA_037128295.1 Mariniphaga sp. | reverse complement strand
GCCTCTTTTAAAGGGCCTCAAATCATTGTAAGCCGGCCTGTTCGGCGTGATCAGGGCGATCATGAAAGTTGCTACAATTGGTGCTTTTGGTGCCATGAGTTTTACAATCGGCAAATATGGATTGGGATCGTTGGCGTCCCTGGGTCAACTGATGTTTTCGTTTTACACGACCTGCCTCTTATTTGTCATATTGGTATTGGGTGCCATCATGAAATATTCTGGGTTCAGCCTCTACCGTTTGTTGCAGTTGATCAAGGAAGAGATTCTGATTGTGTTGGGTACATCGTCTTCTGAAGCGGCACTTCCCGGATTGATGGAGAAGTTGGAGAGGGCAGGTTGTTCACGCTCAGTCGTTGGATTGGTTGTCCCTACCGGATATTCTTTCAACCTTGACGGAACTTCGATCTACCTTACCATGGCTGCGGTGTTCCTTGCCCAGGCAACAGGTTCACATCTTGATATCTATCATCAGATCACATTATTGCTTGTGTTGTTGATCACCTCCAAAGGTGCGGCAGGAGTTACCGGCAGCGGTTTTATTACTTTGGCAGCAGTCTTGCCCATTGTTGGAACTGTTCCCGTTGCATCGCTTGCCCTAATTTTGGGAATCGACAGATTTATGAGTGAAGCCCGTGCCATTACTAACCTGATTGGCAATGCAGTAGCTACTGTTGTTGTAGCCAAATGGGAAAAGGAAATCGACCCTGAAATCTCAAAGAAGATAATTGGATAATAATGTATATTGGAAAATACACCATTTAAGGATCACTGCAATATTTCAGGCTGATACAATTTACACCTATCTGACCTTCCTGCAACAGTTTTCTCAAAGTCTTCCAACGTCCGTTCCATCACTTTCGATTTGTCGTCATGACATGTGAGACAACTTCCGACTTCCAGAATGCGGAGTTGTTCCTTAATAGTGAAAGGTCTTAAATCAATTCGGGTCGAATTTGGCAATTTGGATTCCTTCAAAAACCCAGTCCAGGCATCTTCGGGAAGGCCATCCTGCTTACTAGGCGCAAACTTTGGCGTAAATTCCCATTTGCTTGCAGCACCTGAACTTAAAAAGTTCAGGTCTCCTTCTCCAAAGCCAAAGGCAACCGGGTTGTTATGGCACGACTTGCAACTACGTCCCTCTTTTACAGTTGTATGCCCTGAAGCTGGTCCATAAAGCCGGTGAAACGAACTTCCTTTCCCGGCAGAAAACGATTCCTTGTCGATTGTCATCACCATTCCAGGCATTGTAGGAATGATTTTGCCGCCACCTTTTTCACTGATTCCCAATGTTGGTGCCTGGGCAAAGTTCTTCCCGGCATATTCTACCCAGGTTCCTGATGTAGTTTTGTTGGTCAATAGGTCAAAACCTAATGTCTCTTTCTCGTAAGCTGTGTGGCAACCAATGCATCTTGGTACCCATGCAGTATGGCACGATTCACAGCTCAAACGTTCATGCCCTTTCCCCTTGATACAAACAGGTGCTGCGGGTTTTGAAATGTGATTTTTTCCGGTCAACTTATCGGTCAGGATGATCTGGCCAACTGAATCCACATTCGTGTTAATGAGTGGATTATTTCCCTTTGCGGTTAAGACCACCTTGTTTTTAGTAGGATACTTACGAAGCCATGCAATCATCAACGATTCACGGTCAGGCAATTTTACGATCCGGGATGTATTGGGCTTCCTGGTAGGATGACAATCGATACATTGCACATAAACAGCATCTTCCTTGTGTATTGGATGTTTGCCATCGCCCATCATCTCATACGATCCATGACAATCGATGCAAACCATCCCTTTCTTATGATGGATATCCGACTGGATAAATTCGACAACCCGTTCATCTGGTAAAACTTTAAAATTCGATGTATCAGCAACTTCAGTAATTTTCAGATCTGTCTCGTTCCACCCTTCATAACTCAGGGAAATCCGACCTGAACGGCTATGACAGCTTTTGCACCTGTCGTTCGAAACCTGGATATTGATGGTTGGGTGGACTTCATTTTTTACAGTGAGCGTTTTGGTTTTCATGCTGTCCATACTTGCCAATGCAGGTCTGCTATAATTCAAATGACAAGCGTTGCACCCTCCTCCTCTTTCGAGCCAGGTGGCATTTCCTGTTTGCTCCTTCTCTTTTCCAAGATGGCATCCTGCACAAAGGTTCCGAAGATGATTATCGGCTGCCGAATGTCCGAGATTCCTAACCTGAAAAGTATCGTTTAAAGAAGTTGTCTCGCCAAAAACAAATTTATCGACCCCTATAATCCCACTTTGGGTCGTCATCAACGAGTTTAACATTCGTCCCGCAATCTCCTGATGGCAATTTTGTGTCCCACAGGTTTGCCTTACATTTGAAAAATTACCGGGTATTTTGATCATTTTGGAATGCGCCTCCGACTTGTCAGACGAGAATGGGTCTCCTTTATGACATGCAAAACATCCGATAAACGATGGTTTATGTGAATCGGATAAACCTGTTATCGCACTGTGGCAGAGCATACATCCTTCTGTTTTTTGATTCTCCTGGGCAAATTTCAGCTCAACCTTAGCCGATAAATTGACCGGATCGAAAATCAACAATTGTTCATTGGACCTGTTCTCCTTTTTTAAACCCTGCCATTGCCAGTTATCCCCACGGAACACCAAAACAACGAAGGTCAAGGCGAGGTAAAAACCAATGATAGCCATAAGGACGATTTTGACTTTTGTTCTCCAATTCTTGGACATCTGCGGAAGCAAATAAAAAACCACAAGCAATAACCCAAAAAGTAAAACCACGATTCCAGGATGGCTTGTTAAATGGAGCAGTTCCTGTATCCCGATGAAAAACCAGGGACCTTTGATCGCACTGCTTTCAACCTGTCCCAATGGTGCCCTGAAAATCAATCCAACAATAAAAAGAACCACCAGAACAATCATAAAAGTCCTGAGCCGTGGCCAGATTGTTCTTACGTGGTCATAAATACCTATCAGTAAAAGAATCGTTCCTAGCGCAACATGCTGGATGTAAACAATCTGTGTGCTTTCCTCCGTTCCGGCAAGGGCAGAACCCAACATTTTACCGATCAAGGGAAC
>JBAXWR010000500.1:0-3078 GCA_037128295.1 Mariniphaga sp. | reverse complement strand
CGATTTGTGTCAGGGCAACCTGGTTCAACCCAAAGGTAAGGTTCGACACCTTCATCTCTTTATCGAATTGGAAAATCACATTTTCGGTAAAATCGCGAGTGTTGTTCTTGAAATGAAAACCCATCGGTACCGACCTGCACATCACTTCCGATTCGAACCCGATATATTTAAACCTAGGTTCACCAATGATCTTTGCCTCACCGTATTGCAACAGCTTGACGTATTTTTCAAAAGCATCTGGTACAAATAGGGGTCGTACTTTTTCGTAGTTTTTGGCTTTGATCGCCTTGACGATAATGGACATTAACGAATCGTAAGGCCGGGTGTTGGCAACTTCCGACAAATTAAGCTCTTCGAGAGATGAAATTTGCCTGGTTTCGGGCAAGCTTGGTTGAGCCTTAGCGTGGGCAATCGGAACATTGAAATAACTTCCGCGAAAAGGAATGATCTCCAATTTGCCCATCACGTCCCTAAGCTCATTGTCGATGTTCGTTTCGCCCTCGAATGCATATTCAGCCTTAAACTTGATTTCCTTTACAGCTTCGTCACCAACTATTTCTGCATAACCGATTCCATCCCTCGAACTGTAAATGTTGGTCCAGTCCTTTCCTGTCCAATAAACGTAATCGAAATTTTGGGTAGGTTTGTTATTGTATTGTATATTAAGATTATAACGTGTAAGGTTTCCATCTTTGATGCTGTTGGTTATCGAAATCTTAGTCCCTGAAAAGATGGTGTTGATTTTCAAAGGAAGGTAGGAGATCAGAAGCTTGCTTTGCCCATTTCCATCTTTAAGGGCAATTTTACCCCCATTTGGATGGCTTCGAAGGAGGGTTAGTGCCCAATAGTAATAGCGCAAGGCATAGGCAATTTCGCCCCTCGATTCGAAATGTTCGCCGTTTCTTGCAAATTCGATGATCTTTCGTTCCCTTTCGGTAAAAATGCTGTCAACAGTAGATCGTTTTAAGTACCTGAATATCTTTACTTCCGGTTCATTGTTGATCACAATCCTCTCGGTGTTCCTAAGTGTCGCCGATGAATAGGTATTGACAACCCCTTTAATTGTTTCGGTAAAATTTGATTTGCCGCTGCTGCTAATTTCTTCTTTCAGCACGGTAAAAGAGCTTTGGATCTGTGTCGAAATCTGCCCTATCAGCATACCCAAAGCTTCCTGGTCGGCACGGTTCAACGATGCCCCAGTCCCTTCGCCCCATATGTAATTTTGATTGTCGGCTTTGATTTGCTCTACGGTCTGTCCGGTTAGAATTCCAATTGTTGCCAACGACAAAAGGAAGAGTAAGGCTATTTTCATTTTAACAAGTTTGATTTCAACAAAAATAGGAAAAATGGATTACAATATTACTGGGAAATTAAAAGATTTATATAATAATAGTCTGCTAAACAATCTTAAAGTACTTTAAACCAATATTTCTTGCTTCAATGCAATTAACAAAAATATTTGTAAATTTTTGATTATAAGTTGTTTCAATAAATTCCATAACAGTATTTAGGTGTACCAACGACCGCTTGAAATGTTTGCCATAGGTAAGGTTTGTGGCAATATCACGATTAGCCATATCTTCACTGATCAAATATCGGGACCGACGCGATAAGTTTTGTAAATGGTTATAGGCCAGGTAAACATTTTCGGGAACCTTGGTCAACGATAAAGGGAAATAGGGATTCAAAGCCTTTGACACCTCTTCATGTTTTCTGTAATGTTGGTCAGATACTGATGCAATGTGCGAATTAACCAAATGAACAGCCACATAATAACATACCGTAACATTCCAATCGTAATATTGGTCCGATAGTTTACTGCTTATATCTTCCAGAAATGCAAGGTCTTCTGTGCTTGCGAAATATGGTCAGTAAAAGTTGCCATTACATTACTGGTTGAAACTGAGATGGTGTTTGGCAATTATCTGATTTCTCAACTATTGTGGTTGAGATATGGAAACCATAATCACCATATTTTGCATTTATAGCGGCCTCTTGTAAAAATAATTGGTCCATTGCCTGTTCGTCTTCATCGTTTACAACAGCCCATACCAATATTTTAGAGTCCGAAAGCTGGAGCGAAAGGGAGACAAGTTCAATTTTCTGAGCCCTTATTTTATACAAATAATCAGCAACCAAATCAGGTATTATCAACATGCTGCCCGATTCGCGGCTACGGGCACCAATTACAAGAGAATTGTTTTCGAGAAATGGTTTCCAAAATTCCCGTTTTTTATTGTCGGCAACGCCTGAAACCAATTGTAGCTCGTCGGCACGTATCGCAGCAACAAAACCATCAAACCATTTTGATATATCGGTACTGTTCTCAGTCAAAGCCGGTGAAAGTGTAATCGTGTTCATTTTGATTGTCTTGGTTGAAATATTGTCACAAAACTAAATTAATTTACCCCAACTTGGTACGCTAAACCTTAAATAATATCCATTTTCACATCATCTCTTCCTCCAGCCACTCCACAATATTCCGTTTTTTTCGCGAAAAGTTGATGCCGATAAGGGTAATGGGTTTGCCATCGTTGAGGTAGGGCGTGGCGTAGCCCTTTTCTTTGATCTGAGCTATCGCAACCTTGGCCGGTTGGTTCATCTTGAACTCGAAAATATAAATATGGTCGCGGTTCACAATGACCGAGTCGATGCGACCATTGTTCATGTGCACTTCATTGTGGATTTCAGCTCCCAACAACCTGAAAATGGAATAGATGATGTTCTGGTAGTTTTCCTCCATATTGCTGCGGTTGGCATGAGGTATGGCTGCAATATGGCTTTTCAAGACCTGATGCATTGTGGCGGTATCGTTGCCAAGCAAAGCCATTTGCAGTTTAACGATTTCGGTTGAAACATCCTGTTGGTTGCGTTCGGTAAGCATACCTACCAGATGATGTTCGAAAGCATTTTGAATTTCAAGGTTTGGGAAGTTGAGCTTATATAAAGTCCTGTCAAACATCGTTTTGCTGCTTTCAATTGTCAGGTAGCCAGTTTGGAGCAACAAAGGGGCAGCCTGCATATTGGTTACATCGAACGAATCGAGCACAAAATCGGGAATATAGTCGTTGAAAGTTT
>JBAXWR010000050.1:0-34548 GCA_037128295.1 Mariniphaga sp. | reverse complement strand
AGCGTCTGAAAGGGGAAAGGACGGTTCTATACCCGCTATTTTCATTGAAAGCCTGAAAGGAAATGACTGTAAGGTAGTCAATCCATGGCTAGAATCGGAAGTTGTGGTTTTGGTCAAAGACGGGAAGAAAAATCATGTCAGGCATCAGATACAGAACAAGAATGTGATCGTGCACAAGACAAGTCTAAATCAGAATTATTTCATGGTAAAAAAAGGGATGGAGGCATTAGCAGAACCCAAAGTTTATAAAGGCATTCCAAATGATTCCCCAAAATTGTTTTTTGAGGCAATGCTTGGAAAAACCCGAAATTTTTGAAAACACTGCATTTAGTATTAAAAAGGATGGACTGTTTGAATGGTTTCTTTTTATTGTTAGATTTGGCTGAACTGTAGGGTGAAAAAGAAATAGAAATGCTTGATTCTTTCAACTAATTATCATTCAATACATTGCCATAAAACTTGAATTTTATTTAAAATCCGATAATAATACCCATTATGAGAAAAAACCTGTTATTGCTCCTATTCACCCTGATCGTAAGCTATTCAGCTTCAGGTCAGCAAGCTCCAAAACTACCCCTTGGTTACTCCGATCGTTCTCCAGGATTGGATGTTTTGCCGGGTTTTATCCATCCGCCGAAAGGGTATGGAGATGTTCCCTTTTATTGGTGGCAGGGCGATACTCTTACCAAAGAGCGCCTGACATGGCAGTTGGATCAGTTGTCCAATAAGGGCATTTCGAGCCTTCAGATCAATTACAGTCACCAGGATTCAGGTGGTATTTCGTATGGTTGGTCCAATCCAAGTAAACCTGCCCTTTTTACCCCCGAATGGTGGAAGTTGTTCAAATGGTTTGCCATTGAAGCGCAGAAAAGGGGCATGTCGGTGAGTTTGAGCGATTATACGATAGGGATCGGACAGGGTTTCTCGATGGATGAGGCCATCGCGCAGAACCCCGATTTACAAGGTTCGACTTTAAAAAACAATATTAAAATCCTGACCGGGAAGATCAACCTGAAACTTACTAACCATTTACTGACACTCTCTGCATTCAAATTAAATGCAGATTCCTCTTTGGTACTTGAGTCAAGGAAGGATTTGCTTCCTCAAGTAAAAAATGGAATTTTAAACTATGATTTTGGGGCTGAAACATGGAAAGTCATCAGCGTTTTTTCTGAACGTTTGGTCCCTTCCTACGATCCAATGCACCCGCTAAGCGGAAAGGCTTACAACCAATTCTTTTTTGAAAAGTTTGAAAAAGCACTCGAAAACAATGGCGGTGGTGCGCTCAACTTCTTCTTTTCCGACGAACTGAATTTCAGGGTTGGCGGAAATCTGTGGGACAGCTACTTCGCCAATGAGTTTAGAAAACGAAAAGGTTATGATATCGTTCCGTATCTGGATGCTTTGTATGTCAATATTGGGACAATCACCCCTAAAATCAAACTTGATTACAATGATGTGATTGTCAGCCTGAGCGAGGAGAATTTCTTTAAACCGGTTTATCAGTGGCACCAGGACAGGGGTTTGATCTATGGCTGCGACCATGGCGGTCGGGGAAAAGATGTGGCTGAGTTTGGCGACTATTTTCGTACCCAGCGTTGGAATCAGGGCCCTGGCTCCGACCAACCGCAACTGTCAAAAGACATCATAAAGGCAAAAGTAGCTTCCTCGATTGCTCACTTGTACGAGCGTCCTCGCGTGTGGCTCGAAGGGTTTCATAGTAGTGGCTGGGGAACAACCTCATCGGAGATAACCGATGCCATTTTTGGCAATTTTGTGGCCGGGTATAACCTGCTGTCGTTTCATGGTCTCTATTACTCGACTCAGGGTGGCTGGTGGGAATGGGCGCCTCCCTGTAACCATTTCAGGATGCCCTACTGGAACCAGATCGACCCACTGATGAATTGTGTGGAGCGGTTGTCCTACCTGTTATCTCAGGGTGTTCACAATTGTGATGTGGCCATTCTCTATCCCACCGAGCCTGTCATTGCCGGTTTGGATGGCAAGAAATCGGTCAAACTTGCTTTCGATACCGGTGAGGAGCTTTACAACAAAGGGATTGACTTCGATTTTATCGATTTTGAGTCGTTGCAGCGCTCGGAAGTAAAGAACAGCGAGCTTCAGGTTTCGGGTGAGAAATATAAAGTACTGATCATTCCTTCGATGAAGGCTATCCGGTACGCTTCGCTTAAAAAGATGGAAGAGTTTAAGAAAGGTGGCGGAGTGATCCTGAATATTGGGGAAATTCCTGTGGCGACTGAAAAAACAGGGGAAAATGATGCTGCAACCGCTCAACTTGTTGCAAGTATTTTTTCAGTAAATCAAAACATGATCCAATGCGAAAACCCTAAAAATGCAACAGCTTCTATATTAGGAAAATACAAACCTAACTTTAAACTACTTTCCGACCAGAAAGAACGCCCCTATGTTATGCACCGTATGATTGGGAAACGTGATATTTATGCGCTTTATAACTTTCAGGAGGGGAGCAAATGCTTCTTTAATGCCAAAGGTACTGTTCAGCTCTGGAATCCCTGGAATGGAGAGACTTCATCCCTTTCAAAATTCGCTGTTCAAACCAACGAAGGAACCGAAGTTACCTTGCCACTAACGAAATCGGAGATTCAGATCATCGTTTTTGATCCTGACAGCAAAGAGTTAGCCAATGTCACCAAGCCACAAAGTATTGTAAAACAAACTGATCTTGGAAATCCATGGGAGTTTGAACTGAAACCTTCGATGGATAATCAATGGGGCGATTTTCAGCTTCCTGCAAAGAAAGAAATGCTAGGTGCCCAGGTCCGTCAGCTCTATTTCTCTGAAAACGCGAAATATACAGGTGGGAAGTTAACCTTGGATAATTCGTGGAAAAGTGTCACCTGTGCATTTGGAAAGCAGTTCCTTCAACTTGGAGCCTTACCGGATGCCCCAACAGATCAGGAGATGGTGAAGTTGACTTCCCCAATTTCAAATGAAATGGTTACGATTTCAGGTAAAAAATATCCATGGAAAGAGTATGGTTTTTCATGGAAACAAGGAGTGGAAGGAGACCCTGGCCATCAGGGTTACCATGGACTGAAAGGTGCGATGTATGATAATTTTATAAGGTTGGGTGCGTTGGCTTCAGTAAAAATGTCGCAAAAAAGAGTTGCCGATCCTGCCGGAAACTATTATTTGCTTTATACAGCCGTTATAGCGCCCAAAGATGGGACTTTCGATTTGTTAACAGGTGATGAGAAACCTGCTGCGATTTTCGTCAATCAGACGAGGATTGATGTCAACAGTAAATCTGTTGTACTAAAGAAGGGTCCGAATCCTTTAATATTAGTTTACAACAAGGCTTGTGAGACCTATTTGGTTGTTCGTCAACCAAATGCTCCACGTCCTGAAAAGCAGCAGGTTGCAATGAGCTGGTACCAGGATTATGGTGTATTGCCTTTTGATTGTTCTTCTCAAACCCACTCATTTGGCTTATTTGCGTTTGAATCAGCACCCGGACTTCGAGCTTTATCTTTTTCAGCTTACGGTAAATTAACGATGTGGCTGGATGGCGTTCAGACTCAAACTATCACAGGAAAAAGACAACCAGATGGATTAACAGGTTATGAAGTGAAGCTGACAAACCCCAAATTAAGTAGTACCCAGGTTGTTATCAAAACAGATTATCAGCCAGGTTACTGTGGAGCAGCAGCATTACCGCAATATATTGAACAACAATGTGGTAAAAGCATTGTAAATCTTGGTGACTGGTCGAAAATTGATGGGTTAAAAGCCTATTCAGGTGGGGCGTGGTATCGGAAAACAATCGAAATAGTTGCGGAAGATTTAAAAAACAAGCTTGAAATCGACCTTGGCGATCTGGTATCTTCTGCTGAATTACGGATCAATGGAAAAAGTGCGGGTATTAAACTTTCACCGCCATGGACATTCGACATAACAACATTGGCCAAACAAGGTAAAAATACGTTAGAAGTATTAATATACAATACAATAGCAAATAACTATACTACCGTCCCAACAATGTACAGAGGCGAGATCAAATCAGGATTGATTGGACCTGTTACATTAAAAGTGATGAAGTGATTTTTGGAACCATGGAAATTTTAATTGGATCAGATATTGGGGAGGTTTAAACAATCTCCTCAATCCATTCAATAATATTCCATTTCTTTTTGGAGAAATTAATGCCAATCAGTGTAATAGGTTTTCCATCTGATAAATAAGGCATTGTATATCCATTTTCTTTGATCTGGGCAATGGCAACTTTGGCCGGTTGGCCCATTTTGAATTCGAAAATATAAATATGGTCGCGGTTCACAATTACGGCATCGATGCGGCCATTGTTCATGTGTACTTCATTGTGAATTTCGGCCCCTATCAACCTGAAAAGAGAGTAAATTATATTCTGGTAGTTTTCCTCCATTTTGCTCCGGTTGGCATACGGGATGGCGGCGATATGGCTTATCAATACCTGTTGCATAGTGGCGGTATCGTTGGCAAGCATGGCCCGCTGCAATTTTGCAATTTCGCTCGTAACCTTTATCGGGTTCCGCTCTTCAAGCGAACTGACAAAATAGGCCTGAAATGAATTTTCTATTTCGTAATTTGGGAAGTTCAGTTTATAGAATGGCTTGCCCATCATCATTGAACCGCTCTCAATGGTCAGGTAGCCCGTTTGTAACAACAAGGGTAAAACGCTCATATTGGTTACATCGAACGAATCGAGTATAACACCTTCAATTTCATCTTTTATCTCCTTATAGAAATCAAAATCCTGTTGCTTAAGGACCTTAAAAATAAAAGAAGGGCTTCCCGTCGAAAACCAATAATTTGAAAACTCACCATCTTCATTAAAAAACATACCCAACGAAACAGGATTGTAAACAGTCGTGGCGTTTTTATGAAACCGAAACCCATTGTACCATTTTTGGATTTCCTGACGGTAATCAATCCGGTCAGCTTTGTTTTTATCAGCTAGCGCATCTATCCTGTCGGCAAAATAATGTTCAACTTCTTCCTGGGTATAACCATACATTGTGGCGAAAGCCTCGCTCATGGTAATGTCGCGCAGATTGTTGAGTTTGGAGAAAACCGACACTTTGGAGAATTTGGTCACACCCGTCATAAACACAAACCGAAGGTGTTCATCAGAGGCTTTAATGTTGATATAGAAGTTTTCCAACACCTGCCTAATTTCTTCGACATGCGGGGCATATATATTTTCGACAAGGGGCTTGTCGTATTCATCGATAAGGATGACCACTTTGCCAAGATCTTTGGCAGAGTCGATCAGTTCCTTAAATAATAATCCAGAATGCGATTCATCCGATAATTCAATCCCTAATTCTTTTGCATTATAACGCAATATTGCACACAATCCTTTATTAAGAACCTCTACCGACTCGCAAGGTGCCTGTGAAATATTCAAATTGATTACAGGATACGATTTCCAGTCATATGGCATATCATAGATTTCCAGCCCTTTAAATAGTTCTTTGTTTCCTTTAAAGATATTTTTAAGGATCGACACCGAAAGCGATTTTCCAAAACGGCGGGGTCTGGAAAGGAAGAAAATTCCTGAGTCGTCGGTAACCAACCGATGAAAAAAAATAGTTTTATCAGCATAAAACAAGTTTTTCTCCCTGATATTCTCGAACGTATAATTGCTTGTGGTAATTGACTGGTACATACTTAACCGGTTAAATTACTAAAAATCTGAATACAAAGATAAGGGTTTGGGTGGGAAAAACAATAAACAAAAAAGAGGCCATCCAATTAGGTGGCCTCTTCTTATTTAATTGACAATTAATTAATTCCAGTTATTTTTTACCTGGGCATTCAATGTTGGGTTTGCATCCCTTTCCGATTGAGGGATAGGCAGTAGCACATGGTAATCTTTGACAGGCTGAATACCAAGGGCAGCCTGCTTTTCAGCATTGATTGTAGCTACAAGCGTTCCCCAACGTACAAGGTCAAAGAACCGTGTTTGTTCGCCTGCAAGTTCAATCTGACGCTCCCTTTTCAGGATCGTCATCGCCTTTGTCTGATCACCTAAAGTGGTATATAGGAATGCTTTTGACCTTGCCCTGACCTGATTGATCAATGGAAGTGCAGCAGCAATCTGGTTGCTTTGGATCAAGGCTTCTGCCCTCATCAGAAGAACATCTGCATAACGGATCACCTGACCGTTAATCGGGCTTTCAGGCTCGCCATAACTTTTGACATTTTCGTAATATTCGTACTTGCGCCAGGCTTTCTGGCCCTCTTTCTGGACGCTGCCATAATCAATTACCCCACCCGGGCAATGGTCACAGAAGGTTGCATCCCCACCTTTTACACCAGAAGCAGAATAGAAAGTTTTTGCGGCACGAGGGTCTGTATAACTTACACTACTTTCGTTCGGATAGGTGAAGGCGTCAACCAATGCATTGGATACAAGTACATTGTACCAGTCGTTAAAGCCATATTCCTGGGCTCGGTCCGATACGGTGCATTTTCCGCCCCATGTCTCCTGACCGCCAAACATATAATAGGCATTACCAACACCCCAACCCTGCCATGGACCGTTCATTACGGCAAAAACTGTTTCTTTTGTTTTCACGTCATTGACAAACATATCATCAAGATCCGCTGCCAAAGCATAATCATATGGTGCGGCACTTAACAGAGCAAACTGGGCAGCAGCTTCTGCATACTTCTTTTCAAAAAGAAATACTTTTCCAAGCAGGGCAACTGCAGCTCCCTTGGTAACCCGTCCATAATCGGCTTCTGCGTAAGTCAATGGTAAATTGGTAATTGCGGCAGCCAGGGTGGTTTCCAGCGATGTCCAAATCTGGGCCGCAGGTGTCCTTGACGATTCGATGATATAATGGTCAGCCAATTTTTCTTTCAAAGGAACATCCCCATAGCAGGTTACGAGCCAGAAATAGGCAAGTGAACGGAGGAACTGGGCTTCACCTGAAATCCTCTTTTGCAAATCAAGATCAGCTTGTGCCGTCGGTTTCCAACTTTTAAGCTGTTCGATCACAAAATTGGTTCTGAACACCATTTTAAAACAGGAATTGAACAGATAATTTAGCTCACCACTGTTTGAATTATGGGTATAAATCGGAAATTGGAGCAAGCTACCCTGTAACGGGAAATTCTTCTCAGCTTCATTACCCAAAAGGTCAAAAATGAAGTAGAACTCACGTGAGTACATACCCTGATATAACAGTGGGGTGTACATTGCAGTTGAGGCTTCTGTAAAAGAAGTTGCACTGGTAAAAAATGTTGAACCATCGTACCTGTTCTCGTTTTTTACGTCCAACACTTTCTCGCTACACGCTACAAAGAGCAACGATAGCAGGATCGAATATAATATAGTCCTTTTCATGGTTATCATTTATTAAAAGTTCAATTGTAAACCCAACCTGTAAGTACTTGGATTAGGGCGCTGTATCTGGTCAATCCCACGTGAAAAAATGAAGTTGTTGTTATCATTTGGCGAACTTGAGGAAATTTCAGGGTCATATCCCGAATATTTGGTCAAAGTAAAGGCGTTCTGGATGGCCACATAAACTCTTAATTTTGTAAATGTGCTGTTCAGGAAACTTTTTGGAAGTGTATATCCCAAAGTAATGTTCTTCATCCGGAAGTAAGCGCCATTCTCAACATACCATGAGGAGAATGCCATATTGGTACCCGAATTTTGGGCAGCGGCAGGCATATCTGTAACATCGCCTTCTTTTTTCCACCTGCGTAAAACGTCGGTAGTGGCATTGAATGGTTTGGTCATCCCTTCAAACCAATATTTATTGCCGTTAACTGCGTTCACACCTGCAATACCCTGAAATTGCAACTGAAGATCGAAGTTCCTGTAAGTCGCATTGAAAACGCCTCCATATTGCCACTTCGGCGAAGGGTTGCCGATATAGGTACGGTCCTTGTCATCAATATAACCATCACCATTGATGTCGGCAAAGATGAAGTCCCCAGGTTTTAAACCGGTAATGTATTCGGTTTTTGATCCACTGGTTTTTGTTTTTGTCAGTGCATTCAAAGCAGCGACTTCCGCTGTTGTAGATGCCACATGATCAACTTTATATCCAAAAAAGGATGCAAGCGGATGGCCAATGTCAGTCCGGGTTGAATTACCTGTACTGTTGTAATCACCAGACGAAATTGGAATATTGCCCAATGTTCCTAACGCTGTGACCTCGTTGGTACTATAAGTTGCATTTAATGAGATATCCCATTTAATTGCCTTTGAATCATCACTATATGTAACAGTCGATTCAAAACCTGAGTTTTTCATACTTGCAGCGTTCACCCAATACGTTCCACTCTGGCCAGGATTTCCGAGACCGGTTGTAAGCGGGATCTGTGTCTGGATCAACAGGTCTTTGTTGTCCCTGCGGTAATAGTCAAAGGTAAAATTAAGCCTGTTTTTGAGTAACCCAAGGTCAACACCAAGATCGTACTGTGCAGTCTCTTCCCATTTCAAATTTGGATTGGCCATTGAATTGACTGTTGATCCGATCGAATAGGCTGTGCCATCGCCGAATGAATAGACTATATTGTTGGAACTACCCTTCCAAATGTCCTGAGAAGTCAGAAAAGGGGAGATGTTGTCGTTACCTGTTTTACCATAGCTGCCACGCAGTTTAAGGTTTGATATGGCAGTAATCGATTTCATGAATTCTTCCTGTGAAAGGGTCCATGCAAAGCCGGCACCATAGAACGTACCCCAACGGTTGTTTGCCCCAAAAACACTTGATGCATCACGACGGGCACTTAAATTAAGGACATAACGGTCTTTGTAGGTATAGCCTACGCGACTAAAATAGGACAACCTCGATTTGCCGCTATTTACATTGGCGCCGGTTACGGAACTTGAATTGGCTAAAGCAACGTTTTTAATTTCGGTACTCGTATAATTCGAACCACCAACCGCGATTGAACGATACATATTTGATGGACTGTAAGCGTTCCCAAGTGTTGCACTGATCGTATGGTCACCAAACTTTTTATTATAGTTGAAGAAGTTTTCCAGGATCATGCTATAATAATAGTTGAAATTTTCTGACATATCAGCCGATGTTTTTGTGAAATTGCCACCATTGGAGGGATAATTCCATGTATAGTCGTGATAATTTCCTGATGATAAACGCATTTGCGATTTAAATGTCAATCCTGAAAAGATATCGGCTTCTGCTGTAATTTCAAGGTCGGCGTTCAGTCCCCTCGACTGGTAATCGGAATTGTGGACGGAATTTAATGGGTTATTGGCGTCCTGAAGGTCCGTAACTTTATCGGCACGGGCATAACCACCAAGATTGGTCGGGTCGTAAACCGGAAGATAAGGAGGCATCCTGATCGCATCGTTAAAATTGGCGAGAATACCTTTGTTCACGTCATTTTTCACACGAAGGCTTTCTGTAAGGCGCAGACGTTTATTAAAAACCGTTTGACCCATATTAAACCCAATTGTTGCGCGCTGGAAATTTCGGTCAATTACAGTTGATTCATGGTTCTGGTATCCTGCTGAGAAAGAATAGGTCGAATTCTCTCCTCCACCAAAAATACGGACATTGTGTTCGTTGACCATTGCATTTCTGAAAACTTCTTTTTGCCAGTCAGTGCGTGTGATCCTTACATCAGAAGTTTTTAGCTTGTCAGATAATTGAAGGCTACCGGCTTTCTGGATATCTGCTACTAAATCAACATAATCGGAAGCATTCAGCAAATCGTAACGTTTGCTTACAGAGGCAACACCTACTGAACCGTCATATTGGACCTGTACTTTTCCTTTTATCCCTTTTTTTGTTGTAATAAGTACAACCCCGTTTGCAGCGGCAGTACCATATATTGCTGTAGATGAGGCATCCTTCAAAACAGTGATACTCTCAACATCCTGTGAAGGAATCGAGTTGATATCGCCACCCTGGATACCATCAACGACATAAAGCGGATCAGGGTTTGTAAATGAACCCATCCCACGAATGATTACCCTTGCTCCCGAGCCAGGATCTCCACCGTTGCTTGTTACCTGAACACCCGCCATCTTGCCTTGAAGGGTCTGCCTTGCATCAGTTACGGAAAGACCTACGATATCTTTATCAGAAATCTTGGCAATCGAGCTTGCCACATTCTTGCGTGAAGCCGAAGAATAACCAATGGCGATAACCTCTTCCAAACCAACAGTCTCCTCTGCAAGGACAACATTGAATTCTGAGTTGTTGCCAATCGCTATCTCCTGAGATTTCATCCCTACAAATGAAAATACCAATATTTTTGCATCTGCAGGTATCAAAAGGGTGAAATTTCCATTCATATCGGTTGTAACACCATTTGTAGTACCTTTTGCAATAACCGACGCTCCGGGAAGGGAGGCTCCTGATGAATCTGAAACTTTACCGCTTACTTTTCTTTGGGCAGTCTGAGGAAGAGGCATATCGGCCGGTGAGATCACGATTTGCCGGTCATAAACCGCATAATTCGCACCCTGACTGGAAAACAACCGATCAAGTATCGAATTGATCTGCTGATTGTCAGCTTTGATGTCAACTTTTCGCTCTACATCAATCAGGTCGTTGTTGTACAAAAAGTAAAATTCACTTGACCTTTCAATTTCTTTAAGCACCTGTTTAACTGATACTTGATTCAAACTTAATGAAACCTTTGTTGTCTGGGAATAAGTTCCGCCTGCCAAAAGGTTAAACGTGGAAATCAGGATCAGTAGAACTGAAATTTTCATAACTAATAGTCCTTTCTTTATTGCGGCATATCTATAGCCGTCCGGAGAGTTTAATCCGAATTTTTTCATATTTTTGCTTTGTTAAATGTTTGTTTTTTAAAATTTGAGATAATGAAGACATTTAATCCAAACGGGGAGGTGCGTCAACACTTTCCCGTTTTTCATTTCATAAGTTTTTATACCATAGGCAATTAATTTAAAAGTTTTTATAATCGTTAATAAATAATAATCTCACGCCTTAAATACGAATTATCTGAGAGCTTTGCAGCTTTTTTGATTTTGTATTTTATTGGGGATGCTTTACTTAATAAATCGAGCACCTGTTCGATCGGCTCATCCGAAAAGGTTGCTGTAAAATGGTATTCTTTAAGATTTTTATTGTTGATGTTCACCTTGACGTTGTACCAGATGCCCAGTTTTCTGGCAACATCTTCGATCGGATCATTGAAAAAAACAAGTTTGCCGTCTTTCCAGCCAATGAATTTGTCGAGGTCTTCCTCTGACGAAATTGACACAGTGCCCTTACCTGATTTATAGATGGCGTGATCAGATGGTTTTAATGTTGCAACCTGTTTGGTAATTCCTCCAAACTCTTTTTCCAATACAACTTTCCCATGAACAAGGGTTGTGCTGATCTCTCCTGATAATGGATAGGCCTGAAGATCGAATGATGTCCCTAAAACTTTCACATTGATATCGCCGGTCTTCACATTAAATGGTTTGGATGAATCGGAGGTTACTTCAAAAAATGCTTCACCAATCAGTTCCACATTACGGGAGTTACTATTGAATTCATTGGGAAACAACAATTTACTTCCTGAATTCAGAAATACAAATGTTCCATCCGGTAATTGAAATTTTGAGCGGGTACCATAAGCTGTCGAGATTTCCTGGACAAAAACCAATGATTTAGGGGATTCTGGCAATTTAGCAGTAGTGAAATAATAGATATATCCAGTCGAAAAAAAGCCTGCGAGAATAAAAACAGCTACAGCCTGTTTCAGGAATCTGAGAAATGAGGGTTTTCTAAAATATATCCTTCGTTTGGTTTTATATAAATCCCCCTCAACATCAATGGGTTTCAATGCAATTTTCGGATCAGACTCATCCCATAACCGGCGATAATCTTCGAATTCTTTTAAATCCTCCTGATTTGATTCCAAATGGTTTTTCAACTCCGCCTCTTCCGATTCAGTTAAGCTTCCTGTAAAATACCTTGAAATCAATGTTTGGATTTTTTCTTTCATATTTGTTGTTCAGTTTTCATATAGACGTATTTCAATACATGATACCCTACATCCAATTGAAAAAAAATTTAAAGGGAGGTAAACCCAAAAATTATTCTATTTTTGTATAGTATTAAAAACGAGAACCAAACATATCTTGATGAATTCTGATAACGATGGGAAAGACAGGTTTTTACTAACTCAACTGCTTGGGGGTAATGAAAGTGCTTTTGATTTCATTTTCAGAAAGTATTATAAATTGTTGGTTATTTATGCGTTAAGGTTTTTACCTGATCAGGATTTAGCCCAAAGCCTCGTGCAGGATTGTTTTGTGCGAGTCTGGGAAAAGCGGCATGAACTCAACCATGTGGAGGATCTTTATTCCTATGTCGGTTTTATGGTCAGGAACCAATGTATAGATCATCTTCGCAAGGCAAAACGGGTACAGCAAGTTCAAATAACCGATCAGATTGAATTTCTGGAATCTGCGACTGAGGAGGGTATTGATGCCAATGACTTAAGTTCCCATTTATGGCACGCAGTTGCCAACCTTCCTGAAAGATGTCGGATAGCATTTGAATATAGCCGTATCGACGGGATACCCTATACTCAGATTGCTTTAAAAATGGGAATATCCCAAAAGGGAGTTGAAGCTTTAATTAGTCGGGCATTGAAACTTTTAAGGGCCGATCTTGTTGATTTTATGTGCTTATTTTTAATAGGCGTTGTTTATTAATCATTTAAACAATCATTATGAACTTTGAATCTTATTTTAAAATCAGTTACGGCCTTTACATCGTAACAACCCAGTCGGGAAACAATAAAGGTGGATATGTTGCGAATACAGTTTTCCAGGTTACAGCAAATCCGCCTCAGTTTGCAATTAGTTGCAATATTGACAATTACACGACCGGACTAATCCAGGAGAGCGGACTTTTCGCCTTTTCAGTCTTGAGCGAAAAAGCCAATCCGGCGCTTATCGGTAATTTTGGTTATAAAAGTGGCCGCGATTTCGACAAGTTTGCCAACGTCAACTATCTGACTGGAAAATCTGGAATCCCTATCGTTACCGATTCATCGGTTGCTTGGTTCGAATGCAAATTGGTACAAAGCTACCGGGTTGGTACACATATGATCTTTATCGGTGAAGTTATTGACCATGGATTGATTGAAGAAAAAGGGAAGCCATTAACTTACAGCTACTACCGCGAAGTCCTGAAAGGTTATTCTCCAAAGAATGCACCTACCTATGTCGAGAAGGAGGTCATCGAAGCTGTCGCCGGAGATCCGAAACTTAAGGCTGAGGTATGGCAATGCGAACTGTGCCATTATGAATATGAATCGGCTAAAGGTGATCCAATTTCAGGGATCAAACCTGGAACTTCCTTCTTAGACTTGCCCGATGATTGGGTATGCCCGATTTGTGGGGCAGACAAGTCTTTATTTGAAAAAGAGTAAAGGATTGTTGGAAAGTATTATCATATTTATTTTCTGTTTTATGAATAAATAGCCGACAGGAGCTTTTAATTTTCAATTTGCTCCTGTCGGCTTTATTGTAAGATTACTCTGTCAATTCATCCTACTTAACGTCTTCCACCTTCTTTTTCCTGCGATTGTATAAAAACACGACCAAAGGAATAATCAATGTTGACAATAAAGCCATTAAATTCTTGCTGATCCATTCGCCGATATTGCTCAGCGCAGAAACCGGTTCACTGATCAATATCTGTATATCAACAGTTTTGATAAACGGCTTTGATTTTTTACCGTCATTCCCTTCTGCAAATATTTTCATGATAATCTTGGAGGTACGGCTTCTATCGCCAAGTGCTTTGACAGTCCAATGCCAGTTGTTCCCATTTACAAAATCCAACTCCTGTTTCTCTTCTGTTTCGACAGGAGTAATCGTAAAATCGGCTTTATCATATTGCAATGATATTTCCAGTGATTTGTAGGCTGTTATATCCTGGACGATGCCAATTGTACTTGTATCTTTTTTTGGAACAATATCCAACTCCTGTTGTTCAATGCTCCGGATTTGTTTTCTTACTTCGGCTGCCGATGCATCAATCCGAACCGTAACCCTCAGGTCTTTCGTATCTTCCAGCTTCATCTTTTTTGAATACGAATAACCCAGGGTGGCACTTACAGGTTTTGCTTCTCCTTCATCGGGCATAGCTGATGTCGGTTCTTCACGAGGTTCGGCACCACTGTTGTTTGACTGGGAAGGTGGGGAAAGTGGTAGGGGGGGCGGTGGTGGAGGAAGAGGTTTTGGCCCACTGCTACTTGTTTTGGATTCAGTCCCGTCAGGGTGCTTATCGGCATTGTCCTTTGCGCCACCATTGTCTCCATCCAAAGGAGCTGATGCCCCCGATGTTGGTTGAACATTTGGTTCCGGTTTGACAAATGGTTTGGGTTCCGGTTTGGGCTCCGGCTTTGGTTCTGGCTTTGGTTCCGGTTTGGGGCTTTCTGCTATTGCCATGTCTTTGCCTTTCTGGGCGCGATTGAACCACGCACAGGATGTGAAAAAGATCAGGAAGATTATTGTAACCAACCAAATAAAAGTCAATTTTTTAGTATTCATTTTAGGATAAAATTGGTAAAATACTAATATACAAGGCAATGAAATTTACTTTTGATGAAATGTCTCAGATACAAACCCTAAAACTGTAGGAAGTGCGTCCCTCCAGTACGTCCAGTTGTGGGCACCGTCGCGGATGCGGAATTCATGTGGGATCTCCTTTTTGCGCATCGCAATATGGACCAAGCAATTCCCTTCATAAAGAAAATCATCGTCGCCACAATCGATGTACCACTTAACAGCCTTTTTCTGATCATCGGGTATTAACTTAATCAATTCCAATGCATTGTGCCTTTCAAAATAGGTTTTGATCTTCCCTTCGTCGGTAATTTCAGGATTGCTTTTCTTAATTCCGGCTTTTGCATCATCAAGGCTCAATGGTCCAATATAAGCACTTAACGGACAAGCGGATGAAAACAATTCCGGATGATGGAGTGCATACATAAATGAACCTCCACCCCCCATGGATAAACCGGCAACTGCACGGTAACGTTTTTCGGTTTTGATGCGGTAAGTCTTTTCAATGGTAGGAAGGAACTCCTGGAAGAAAAAGTCCTCATAATTCCAATCCCCGGAAATGGTGTTAAAGTAGCCCATTTTACCGGTGTCGGCATCCGGCATTACGATCACCATGGCAGTTGCAGTCCCTTCCAGTATCGCTTTGTCGGCAATGTGTTGAACCTCACCAAACTGCACCCAACCGGTATGGTTGTCGGTTGCACCATGTAACAGGTAAAAAACAGGATAGCTCCTTTCGGAAGTTTCGTAACCCGGTGGAAGGTAAATGGCATATTTCCTGTCACCTTTTAAAATTTTACTTGGAATCGACTTGTTGTCGTAAACCTTGCTGGACTGTGCCTGCACCAAAACCGCCACCCCAATAAACAGGGCAATAAACACTAAAACTCTTTTCATAATCATCCGTTTTATCATTTGTAATGTTTTGTATATTAAATAAATGAATCAAATCCCCCCTGCCCCCCTTTATGAAAGGGGGAGTCGTTCGAAGGTAATTTATTCCCTTTATGATGGTTTCGAGAATAATTTGACCGATCTTCAAATCCTCTTCGCACTGACCATTTTCCCTTTCTTCGTTCTCCCTTTTCCCGCCTCCATTCTCCCCATTCCACAGTCTCTCCCTCTCCAAATCTCAGTACCCCGCCGCCTGGCCGTCTTTACGCGATTCGGATGCACCATAATAGACCTTGTTTTTATCGTCCCATTTAATGGCCTGATAACCGCCATATATCCCATTCGTATATTGGATTTTGTGACCTTTTCCCATCAATGTCCGGATGGTCTCATACGGAATCCCGCTTTCAAGATAGACAATTCCACCATCGGTCATCTTTTCGCCGGTAGGTTCGCTGGAACCTTCATGACAAATCCTGGGTGCGTCACCAGCTTCCTGGAGGTTCATCCCAAAGTCGATCAGGTTGACCACCATCTGGACATGCCCTTGAGGTTGCATCGAACCTCCCATCAATCCAAAACTGATATAAGGCTTGCCGTCTTTGGTAATGAAAGCCGGGATAATTGTATGAAATGGCCGCTTATGTGGTTCATATTTGTTTACATGTGTAGAGTCGATGATAAACATCTCACCCCTGTCCTGCAAAACGAACCCAAGTTTTCCAGGTGTCATTCCGGAACCCATGCCGCGGTAATTGCTCTGGATCAGCGAAACCATGTTCCCATCTTTGTCGGCAACGGTCATGTATATGGTGTTGCCGGTTTCAAGGTTTCCTGCAGGATAACTACTGGCGGCACGTGCCGGATTGAAAAGTTTCATCCGTTCTTTGGCATATTCCTTGGAAATCAGCTTTTGAATGGGAACTTTGTTAAAGTCAGGATCTGCATAATATTTGGCACGGTCCTCAAAAGCCAGTTTTTTTGTTTCGAGAAAAGTGTGGATATAATCGGCACTGCCAAATCCCATTTTGGCAATGTCAAATCCCTCCAGCATATTCAGTTGCTGCAAGACTGCTGTCCCCTGACCATTAGGTGGCAATTCCCAGATATCGTAACCGCGATAATTGGTCGAGATCGGCTCCACCCACTCTGAGTGGTGGTCGGCAAAGTCGCGCATACTGAAAAAACCACCCTGCTCCCTTACGTAATCGACGATCTTCTGGGCAACTTCACCTTTGTAAAATGCGTCACGTCCACCTTTGGCAATTTTTTCGAGCGTTGTAGCAAGGAATGGGTTTTTGAAGACTTCCCCTTTTGCCGGGGCTTTGCCATTTGGCATATAGATTTCTTTGAAACCCGGATATTTTTGCAGGCTCCTCGAATTGGAATTCCAGTAATAGGCAATCACTTCCGAAACCGGGAAACCCTCGTTGGCATAACCGATTACAGGTTTAATCAAATCGGCAAACGGCAATTTTCCAAATTTCTTGTGCAATTCGGCCCATCCATCGACACATCCGGGAACAGAGACCGGAAGTGGTCCAAGTGCCGGAATCCTTGTAATCTTATTCTTTACAAAATAATCGAATGTTAGATCGTATGGCGACCTTCCGCTGGCATTTAAGCCATACAATTTTTGGGTCTTCGCATCCCACACAATCGCAAACAGGTCGCCACCAATCCCGTTACTGACCGGTTCGACCAATCCCAGCATCGCATTTGCAGCTATAGCCGCATCGACGGCACTTCCACCAGCTTTTAAAATATCGAGTGCCACCTGTGTTGCCAGGGGTTGACTTGTACAAGCCATGCCATGTTGGGCAATCACCTCAGAACGTGTGGCGAAAGTGTGGCCGGTGATACGGTCCTGGGCGTAGGAGAGGGAGAAAGTGCAAATGGTCAGAAGTAAGAGAATTGTATTTTTCATTATGCAATATTTGGTATTCTGTTTCTGGAAATAAACTGTAAAAATAACAGGATTCGTAACATTATAACTACTTTTAGGTTACTGAATTATTGCATTAAACAACATTATTCAAGATGAACGCACTTAAAGACAAGAAAAACCAGTTGATCGTAATCTTTCTTGGATTGCTCTATGCTGCAATCACTTACTGGCCGGTCTTTTACATGGATATCAATATGGTCAGCCGTACCTTTTTCATAATCTGGTTTTCTGGGGCTTTGGTAATCGGTTGTATTTCAGTAATATTCTGTAAAAATGAGGTTTTGCGATCGGCGGCATTTGTGACAATAGGTTTTGTGTTGGCAGTAGTTCTCAGGATTGTTTATGATTCGATTGGTGATGCAAACAGTCACAACCTTGCAGGGATCGAAGTTGTTATCGCAGTGTTCTATACTTTTCTGGGTGGTTTGGTTGGGGCGATCATTGGAAGGGTAATTCAGAAGAAGAACGCCCAAAAATCATAATTTGCACAATCAAGGAATAAACCCTTCCCAAACTTTTTTTACAATCTGTGGGCGAGGCACGAACCCAAACTTTTCAGGGTTTTCTTCAAATTGGGTATATATGGGTTTTCCCGGTTCGATTCCTAATTGGGAATAAATTTCAGGGCTTTTTATAATCAATTCACAATCAAGGTAATTGCTGTTTTTCAGCCATTCGATGTTGCCGTTTTCCGAAATGACAGGAAACCAGGCCAATCCATTGTGAGCCCTTACGCCATCGTATTCAAAACCGTATTTGCGGTCGCACCAGGCACCGAACGTTAAAGGGGTTTCAGGACCGGCACTGATGGTGGCATGTGCCCAGTAGGGTGGGACGATTACCACATCGCCCGGTCCGGCCATTACAGCAAAACACCTGCCCGGTTGGTCTTCGGCTTTTTCCTGCATATAAATAATTGCCATGCCAGACCATATTTCGTAAACCTCAGGCGTTGACCATCCCGAAAAAGGGGACACTTTGTGGATATGTCCCTGACTTCTAACTGGTTCATCGCCTAACCGACCAGCAGCATAAGTCACTGCACCATATAACAGGTGAAGTTCTTTTAACAAAGGGAAGTGCTCCGATTTTCCGACATCCATCGCAATGGAATAGACAGGGTCGGGTCCTGAACAATTCGGGTTGCGCAGGCTTTTGCGGATCGAATCGAGAGTGCGGTTTTCGACAATTGGGCCAAAAATACCTGGTTCATAAACAAATCCCATTGGTTGGGTGGTTGGAAGAATATCAAAGCCGGGGTTAAAGTTTGTCATTGGCTCGGTGTTTTATGTAGATTTCGTCATTGGATTTTTTCAGAGATTTGATAAAATCAATATCATTTAATACCCTAATTTGATATTGAGCAATGTTATAGAGTTTCTGAAAGCGTTCTTTTTTAGGCATACTCGCTTTTATCATTTCGGAATTGTGATTTTCCAAATTGCTCATTATAACCAATTCATTAATACTTGCAAAATCGCGAATATTCTTATTATCTTTTGCAAGTGTGGGATTACTTTCCCTCCAAAATTTTGCTGTGCAACCAAACAATGCAACATTCAATAAATCAGCTTCTTCTGCGTATGCAATCCATTCTGTTTGTTTTGTAAAATCAGATTGGGGAAGGATATGATTCTTTATTGCATCAGTTTGTAAGGTATAATTGGCTTTTGAAAGAATACGTTTGACATTCCACTCCAAATTGTACTGGTTAGTTTCAATTTCTTTTAACCTTTGGTACTCTTTAATCAGGTATAGTTTAAAAACAGGGCTAATGGCTGAACCAAATTCAAAAGCAATATCTTTATGGGCATAAGTGCCTCCATATCGGCCAGATTGAACAAATATTCCAATCGCATTTGTCTTGTCCACCCATTGTCCTGGACTTAAAACAAAGCTAGGCAAGCCAGCCTGCATTTTAAAGTGGTCGAATTCGACCACTTTAAAATCGGGATTATACATTTGCTCCCAAGTTCCTATGAACTCAAGCGTGGAACGGTTTCTTATCCAATTTTTAATAATATCTGCAGCCCTGGCATCGCCTTCTTTGGCTTTTGCCATATCGGTAAGACAAATAAAGTCATCATCTTTAACTTTTGAGATATTTATTGTAATATTTTGAACATCTATTACCTGAATTTTCTTGTTCATATCTTTGCTTTTATCATTTGAGGTAATCAGTAAACGTCAAAAAAGCATCATTTTGGAACAGTGAATGTTCCCCATACTTCACATATCCCAACTGGTTGGTAACTAATTTTGTTTTGCCAATTTCGAATTCGGGGGTATTGAAATGAGTGTGCCCATAGATCCAGAAATCCGGCTCTTTGGCTTCGATCAGGTCAAAAAGCTCAACTGCGAAGGCATCATTCAGGACATTCCCCTTGTATTTTTCAGGATAATTGATCAGTGTGGGAAGGTGATGGGTCATGACAACCGTTTTTCCCGGAAATGGTTTCTCCAATTCCTGGTTTAAGTACAAAAGGCATTCACTGTGAAACTGATTAAAAGGAACTGAAGAAAACCTGTTCCCCTTGTACATAATCACATGAAAATCGTTCATCTGCCGTTCGATCTGCCATTCCAGTGAAGGTCGGATCTTCGACCAAAGTGTTGAAAATAAAAACCGGGTATCTCCCTGAATGATTGTAGTATTGTTCACAAGGAAAACATTGCTTTTGATCTTCTCGTTAAACGTCCCACATTTTTTTGCTGCATCAAAATGGTAATATTCGTGATTACCAGGTATCCAATAGGTCATTTCAAAATGGTCGGAGACATACTTAAAGAAATCCTTGTGCATGTCCATCACTGCAAATGGGACGATATCGCCGGCAAGCAAAAGGACTCCGCCCTTGGATTTTAAAGGGTTAGATTTCAAAAACTCCTTGTTTTCACGGAATTCCAGATGCAAATCGGAAGCGTATTGGATGATCATGATCGACTAATTCTAAGGTTGAACAATGGATAAATATTATTTAGAACACCTAATTTTAAGCGGCTGGCAACTGGTTTCTGGCGGCTGGCTGGCTTTCATTGCTTGATCCTACAACCAAGTTTTATGCGGCTGGCGGCTAGCTTCTGGCGGCTGGATGGGTTTTATTGCTTGACACTGCAACCAAACTTTTGCTACTGGCGACTAGCAACTGGAAACTGGCTTACCTTCAATGCTTGATCCTACTATCAAACATTGTTACTCACTAACAATGTTTTAGACTCGCCAGCGGCCAGTTGCCAGTTGCCAGAAGCACTTTGTCCGTGCAAACAAACTTTAGAATCGGCCAACATTGTTTTTAAGAAAAGCCAGATGCCAGTTGCTAGCCCCCAGTAACCTTTATAAGCACTATCAATATTTGAAGGTTAGCCAGCCGCCAGTTGCCAGCCGCCCTCCTTTATAGAGCTAAAGATACTATTTCCAGAGCCACTTTGCAATAGTGCCATTGCCTCAAACCCTCACATATCCTTTCAGCGTACCACATTTCTGCCCTTCACCGGTTCCAAATGGGCGTATCGTGTAGCTGCCCACTTTTGCAGGAACAATAAAAACTTCGGCGTAATGGACCACAAACGGTTCAAAAGCATTGTCAGGACTTTCGACAATCACTTCATCACCTTCGACCAAACAAACCACGTTTACCCCACCATTTGTATTGTGCTCTACCTTCTTGGTGAACCAATGACGGCGCGTTTCGATAAATTCCCGTTCGTGAAGTCCGGTACTTTCTTCAATCCATCCATCACCTTCGGCAACAACTTTGACATGATTGACCAGATTCTGTCTTGTCCATTCGGTTGTCCTGTCCCATTGGATGTTCTTTTTGCCATGCTCGATATTGATGGGGCGTGGTTTTCCATCCATCCCAAGCCGTCCCCAATCCCATAATTTGAATGTAAAAATATAGGGCGTGGCACTGATTTCCAAGACCATACTCCCTTTCCCGGAACAATGGATCGTGCCTGCCGGAATCAAAACATGATCATGTTTTTTCATTGGCCAGGTTTGGACATGTTTTTCCGCATCAAAAGAATTCCCACCTGATTGGGCTTCTTCAAGATCATTAATCATCGATTCTGAATCAACTCCTTCTTTCAGACCAAGATAAACAATGGCATCCTCCTCCACTTCCATCATGTAATAGCTTTCATCCTGCGTGTAATGCAACCCAAATTTCTCCTGGATGTATTCCGTGAGCGGATGGACCTGCAGACTCAGGTGGCCTCCCTGCATGGTATCAAGAAAGTCAAAGCGGATCGGAAACTCGTCTCCAAACCTGCCATGGACCGGATCCCCCAATAACTCACGTGGATGCCTAAATACAAGGTTGATGGAAGGTATCTCAATCACATCGTCACCGAATTTCAAAAGCAGACTATTCTCTTCCGGTACACAGTTGAAACACCATGCATAATTGGGTGCTGCTTCATCAAGGTTGCAAACCTCCTTCATCCATTGTCCGCCCCAAGGCCCGGGATCAAAAAACGGCACCACGCTAAATGGCTGATTGATAGCCAATTTAAATCCGTCCATAATTGCTTTACCCTCAATTAGCTTGGGTTGGCCAATTTTGTTTGTATCGAGAAGAAAATTCCATTTGTCGAACAACTGCTTTTTCAGGCGATCACATACCCGCCAATCGACAAAGAAACCTTGTTTGTAAAGCAGCATCCAATCGGCTACTTCACGGTTTTTTACGCCAAGATTGTCAACCAGGTGCTTGCGCATCCGTAACTGGATTTCCCAACGGGCCATATCGGCGTAAACTAAAGCCTCCCCCCAGCCCCCTCCTAGGGAGGGGGGGGCGGGACGTAGCAAACTCGCACCGCAGCCATAAATAATGATGGTTCCTTCTTTTGTGTCAGCAATTTCAGATTGTATCGCTTTTACTTTTTCAGGATCGAAAAAAGCATCCATCGTAAGGCGGGTCATGTAACCAAATATACGGTCATTGGTCACATCCTGAAAAACAAGTTTTTGAATTTCATCCTGCGAAAGCATATAATCATCCGCAAGGAAAAAATGAGAAAACTTTAACCCTTCCTTTAAATTTGAGATCAACTCTTCATGGATGACTCCCTGATAGGTTTCGATCACCACAACTGTCTTTTTCAGGTTTAAGGCTGCAATTTCCCTGTTCAGCCGGTTGCAGATTGCTGACCAACCATTCTCAACCTTATAGTTACTGTTCTTTACTTCAACTACAGGGTGGTTATTGAATTTGGAGGGTGTTTTTAAATATCTATTATTCATTTAATTAGACAATTTTGACTATTTTGACAATTAGGGTCATTTTTGACTATTTATTTTCCAAAGAGGATCTTACAAGATAATCGGCACCGTATAAAGCTGCCGAATCCGGGAATTTGGCTTCAACCAATTTTACTTTTCCCCACGGTGTCCAGGCCAATTCGTTGACCTTTTTCTGAAGAGGTGGCAAAATGACCGAAGAACTTTTCATAATCCCGCCACTGATCACGATTATTTCAGGATCAAAAGCATGGATCATCGAAATAAACCCTGCCGCCCAAGCTGAAAGACAATGGTCAAGTACCTCGACAGCAACCTGATCACCCTTTGCAGCTTGATAAATCAGTAACTTAAAATCAAGGACATCTTCATTTTTCATTGAACTCATATTAAATAGAGGGTGTTCCTTCAATAAGGAAGGTAAACGCCATGTCGATGCTTCGGCTTCAACACAACCAATATTCCCACACGTACATAAAGTTCCACGATGGTTTACGACCAAATGTCCACCAAGGTTTCCCGCCTGAAAATGTTTACCTTTCAGCAATTTGCCACCGATCAATACACCAGTTCCGATCCCTGTTCCTAAGGTGACCATTACAAGATCGGTACAATTTTGGCCTGCGCCAGACTGCCATTCTCCCAACAAGGCCATCCGCGCATCGTTTTCGGCAAACAAATGCCAGCCCCACTTTTCACTTGCCCAACCCACAAGATCGATATCCGGGGCATCATCATATTTCTGATTGGTCGAAAGGATCCTATTTTTGCCTGAATCAACCAATCCGGCAAACGAAAAACCGATTCCCAATACAGCCTCCTTTTGAATATGGTTTGATATAAGCAGTTGATTGATTGATATTTCCAAATCAGGTAACTGGTTCTTCAAACCAGTAGCCGATTGTGCTTTAATTTCCAAACGGTCAATCAGTTGTCCGTTATTCAGAAGGCCAATCTTGATGATTGTCCCTCCCAAATCTATTGCAATAGTGTATTTCATTCCAATTTCCACTTTCTAATTTCCACTTTCCAATTTCAACTTTCTAATTTCCAATTTCCAATTTCCACTTTCCATTTTCTACTTTCCAAATTCCTTTTCCAATTCCTCCAGCGTTTTCCCTTTCGTCTCTGGCACATATTTCCAGATATAGAGTGCATTTGCCAGACAAATAAAAGCAAAAATAAGAAATGTGAGTCCGCCACTGAGCCTTTCCAGCATCATCGGGAAAGTGATGGTGACCAGAATACAAGCCATCCAGAGTGACATTACAGCAATCGACATCCCTTTGCTGCGCAGGCGGTTGGGAAACAATTCCGCAACAATCACCCAAACCGCCGGACCTAACGAAGCGGAAAAACAAGCAATGTAGCCAAGAATAAATACAAGAACGAGGATCCCGGTAGTCATTTGGAGAAAATACAAAGTTGACAAACCGAAAAGCATCAGCATCATACCCACAGAACCAACTAAGATCAACAATTTGCGCCCGAACCTGTCGATCAGGCTCATCGCCAGAAGGGTAAATACCACATTTGTTGCACCAATGGCAATGGTTTGTAGCAAAGCAAGATCGTTCGACTGACCCACATTGGCAAAAATTTTTGGGGCGTAGTACATGATCGTGTTGATTCCCGTAATCTGTTGAAATACAGCGAGAATAATCCCTATAAACAACAATGGTCTGATCTTTGGCAAAAACAATTCCTTGTACGAAGCCTCTTCCTGATTTTTTAAGGTTTGTTCAATTTCCCGAAGTTCATAATAGGCAGGTTCAGCACCTGAAGTTTTGATTAAAACCTTAAGGGCTTCATCGTTCCTTTGCCTGGCCACCAACCATCGAGGACTTTCAGGGATCAGAAACAAACTAAAAAACAATAAAACAGCGGGTACTGCCATTACCAGCAACATCCATCGCCAATTGTTTTCGCCTGTACCAACCAACAGATAGTTGCTGAAAAACGCCACAAGGATTCCAATAACGATGGCCAATTGATTGAGAGAAACCAATGACCCACGGTACTTTGCAGGCGAAAGTTCTGCGATATACATCGGTGAAAGGATTGAAGCGACACCAACAGCGAGGCCACCAATCATACGGGCAATCACAAAGAAAACGAGCTGACTTGCTGCAGCACTTCCGACTGCGGAAATAAAGAATAGTAAAGCTGCTAGCATCAGCACTTTTTTGCGGCCAAGCAGGTCACTGGCCTTACCAGCCATGAAAACCCCTATCATACAGCCAAATAACAAACTGCTGACCGTCCAACCAAGCCCAACTTCGGATAATCCAAAATAGGGTTGTATAAAATTAATGGTCCCGGAAATGACGGCTGTATCAAAGCCAAAGAGCAATCCACCCAAAGCGGCAACTACAGATACCAAAATAACGTATCCCTTCATTTATTCTTATATTATTGATAATGAAAACTATTCTACTCTTAACATGATCGTTCCCCATGCCGGTAATGCAATTTCGTCAATGATCCTGCTCACCTTCTCTTCACCGGAGTTGCTTCCGAAGATGGGACTGATAACTTTGTTGTCGGTTAACAAATTGAACATTAAATCATTTTCAGTCGAATTGAACAAGGTGACCATTTTCCCTTTTCCATCGTCACAAGGTTTTAAAGCTGTGACAATTACACCAGGATTGTTCGCTGTAATATTCTGATAAACAGCCTTATTATCAAATGCTTGCTGAACAAGTAAAGGTTGGCTTAAACCGATTGCCGTTTTGGAAATCTCCTCAGGTTTGAATTGCTTGTGGGGAAGTAGCATATACCTGAAAGTGATCAACCCTTCCTGGTAAGCACTGTAATTGGTTCCCCAATGGTTGTTGATCGCCCATGAGAAAATTGTTTGGGTGGGTTCAATGTGTTTTTGCCAGATCGCCGGATTGGTTTGGGATCCCAACATAGTTGCCGTAATGCCACCTACTTCAATCAATGGGGCATCCAACGAAATCATCGCAATGCCTGTTTCCTGATTGGAGACATCAGCCCAACGGTTTAAAGTCAACCAGTTCTTGCAGGCACTTGGAATCTGATCTTTTTCGGGTTCCATTACGCCGTAGGGAACATCAATGCGTATTTTACCAGCTTTCACATTAAACGGAAACGCAAAGTTCACACTCTCCTTGCCACCTTTCTGTGCGAAAGTCCAATCACCAGGTTTCTTGCTGATTGCAGCCCTCTTTTTGTCAACGGTATTGATCAGCTCAACTTTCTCCGATCCATAAGTCAACCGCACTTCCCTGATCAGTTTGTTGCAACCCGGGGCATTCGATTCAATCAGAAACGATGCAACCAATGGTCCATCTTCTTTCACTCTTAATTTAATGTTGGAAGACCGAAGGATATGATCGGTCCGTGACGAATCAAGCAATGCGTAATCATTTAATTCATAACCAGAAGCAGCATCCACCATATTCAGGTTGCCTATACTTGCAACCGTTAGTTCCTGGATTGCCCCGGTAATCGGATTGATCACAACTTTCACAAGTCCATTGCCAATCCTATTTCCAATTATTTCCATTTTATTCCCCTTCAATCCTTTTCCTTTTGTAACCTGGTAGGTTTTTGAAGAATATGGTGCAATTGAAGAAACCCAGATTGCCAGGTCGCCATTCGATAACCGTTGAGAAAGTATCTGTTTACCATCCGGACCTGTTACCTTATCGCCGGCAGTGGAAAGAGCTGCGGGAATGGTGACGACATCTGTCCTTTCCCATGCATTCGTATTAATGACTTCAATCGTAGCTGAACCAGCAGTTGATGCACTGTTTTTCAGTGAATTGTCCAGCAGTTGACGCGATTGTTTGTCGGCATCGGTCGCATACGACTGTTTGATGTCCCACTGTTCTTTCGTCATTTTATTTTCAGGGTCGGATACACTGCACCACGCTCCCCAGGTATGTTCCGAGTAAAGCAAAACTTTTTTCCAGGCGTCTTCAAATGCTTGTGCAGGATAACCTGAGGGGTTTTTCATCGCCCAAAGTGCTTCTGCCTGAGACAATCTGTCGGAACTCGCCCTGTTCATTCCGGTTTCAAGTGCCGAAGAACCTGCGCCGTCTTCCCAATAGGGTGTCCAATCGCCTTTTATTAATGGCAACTTCTGCCCATATTTGCTTTCAAAAGCTTCAAATGCTTCACTTGTTGATGAGATGATAAACTTCGGCCACGTATAATGGGAGCTCCAATCTTTTACAAATTCACAAATTTCAGGGTCAGGTTCTGCATTGTCACCATGACCGCTCCACCTGAGATGGGTCACATCATACGGATATTGAAGGCTATCCAGTTGATGGGTATATTTCAACACAAACTCAGGGGTGAGTTTATTGATCATGTGCGAAAGCGCGTAACCTTTTAAAGGGACCCAAACCAAAACCTTCTCCTTCCCGGAAGGTGAGACCCAGTAAAATGGTTTGTTTTCCCACTTTTCAAGAATGTCGCCGATGCGGTCGAAATAGTTGGGGGCAGTCGAAAAATATTTGATCCCGGCTTGCGACATGGCTGTAACCGTTCCCCATGTTTGTCCGGGAATGTCGCTCGTCATTGCTGCATTGATCGTGACATTGCATTTTTTGGCAAGTTCAGTTGAAAACTTAAAGAGCCTGGAAAGTTCTTCTGGACGGCAAAGTCCTGTCAAGACGTTCAGATACATCCCATTGAGCGAAACCTGACCATTTGTGACCGATTCGAGGAACAGTTTCTTTTGTTGTTCGTTCATCCGGTTCAGGTACAAATCGGCTGCCCAGCCAACTTCCACGTTCCAAATAAAACGGGCACCAGCAGGGTAGGTCGAAGTCCGTTTGGCAATCTCAATTCCTTTCACGAGGTTCTGAACCTGCTTGTCTTCAATCGCTGTCTGAATTTCGGTATAGCCAATATCAGTGTGGGAATGTGCTAATAAATAGCATGTTAGCTTTTTGACTGGTTTTAAGGATACAGATTGTTGTATGATTGGCATCCCTTTCGATTCGAACCGGATCGAAACAGTCTTTTCAGCACTTACTGCCTTTACAGGAATTTCAATTTTGTTTTCCCCTTTTTTGAGGTTGATAGAATAGGGATTGTTCCCTTCGATATTGGCCACAATCTTACACGAATCGGCCAAAATATTAATTTTTAATACAATTGGTTGATAATCTATATTATTGCTCTCGATCAGAAAAGGCAAACCCTTGATCTCGTTGATTTCGTAGGTTTTAACCTGTGTTTTCTGAGCTGAAGCAAAAACAAAGCTGAACATAAACACAGCTAACAAACATGCAATATTTCTACTGTATTTCCAATATTTCATAATTAATTGATATTTAGTTATTTAATAATTTTTCAAGCTTGGGACTCCTTCTAACTCAACCAATCGTGCCGAAAATCCGTTTACTGCGATTTCTTCATAGTTATGACCTGCATCGGAAGGCCAGCAGGCACCAACAACCAGATCTTCATTACCGGTGTTGGCCAACCGGTGCGCAAGTTCACTTCCGATATAATGAAGACTTCCAGGATAAACCTCTTCGGCCCAGGTATTCCGGTTCCGATCCATTAGAATCAGCATTCCTTTGCCCTGGACACCCCAGTAAAATTCAGCCCTGTCAAATTTTGCGTGAAAATGGCCTTTCGTCATAAAGTATTCGTCACCAACTTTTCCAGGTAAAATAATTGTCCTGCCAAAGGCCAATCCCCCTTCTGTTCCTTCAGAAACCGGGTACCACATTTGTACCTTATAGGCAATTGCTTCAGGATCCAATTCATCAAATGCTTTCTGATCATGAAAGATTCCGGTAATATCCTTCAATTGCCTGATCTGGTTGACGATGGATTCCCCCTTCATGCTGAAATCAGGAAGGTATAATTCAACCGGTGATTTATCTATTTGTAAATGTTTCATTTAGCAAATGGGTCTAATTTATAGTAGTTGTAGTTTTCTGTCTTTCCTACTTTGATAAACCTCCGGCTGATTACTGGTTTTCCATTTTCTGGTGTAAATTCAGCCACCAAAACATACCCACCGGTTTGAGATGGTAAATTGATGGAAACCGGAATGTCGGTGCGCAGAAAGGAGGTCAATTTTACTTTTTGAGTTTGTTCCGAAACAGATTTTCCTGTACTATCGATCATCTTTACTTTTACTGAACCGGAAACTGGTTTTGAATAATTATTGATGCCAACGAGGTTAAACATCAAATTGGAACCGGGTTGATGAGGTTCATTCATTCGGATATACCTTTCGTCTGTCATATTGATAAACAGCGCGGCAGGGGCAAATGCGTGATGGAACCAGTCCAGGGTTGGGATCGGTTTTAAATCTTTGATATCGCCTGAAAACCAGTCGCCTGTATATCCGTAATTGTTAGCAAGATAGCAAAATGCCAAAACACCGGCAAGGGATGGTTCGCTACGGAGCCATTCGGTTTCGAGTTGCATCCAATAGGCTTGCAATTCCCAATTTTGCTCAGGCGTCGAGTTTTTCCCCAGGTAATAATTATAGGTTTCGACAGTCAGTTTACTTGGCATCCCATTGCGCCACAACCAGATCCAGCCATATTCGTTGGCCAGTTGGGCTGTTCCCGCCTCCTGGATTTTCTGAAGAATTGCAGGTTTAAAATCCAGGTTACCAAGGGGATAAACATCACGGTTGGCTCCGGGCTGTATCCATGAAATGACCCCCTGATACGGATGTGGTTCGTCCATTTCGTCCGATTGCATCTGATCGGAAGTCATATAACCTGAATCCCAAATTCTGGAAGGATCCAGTTTTTTCAATTCCGGGATGAGTTTATTTCCAATGTAATCGTCCCAATTTTCGTTTATTGCATCCCAAATGGCAATACTTGGGTGGTTACCGTCTGTCCAAACCCAGTCTGTATATTCCTTGCGAATCTGATCATCCCAGCCATGGTTTTGCCAGTACAGCCATTCGTTTTGGAACATCAACCCATTTTCGTCGGCAATATCGTACCAGAAATCAGGGACTATTCCGACACAAATACGCATCATATTCCAGTTCAGTTTCTTAGGATATTCAACCAATAGTTTGGTTACCCATTTTTTATCCCAGACAAGGTTAGAACAATCGGGGTCCTCGAAGAAACGTTGAAGTGTTACGTTGGTTCCGCGCAAGATGATCTTTTCATTATTTAGAAAGAAGAACTTCCCTTTACGGGTGAAATCGCGCATCCCAAATTGTTTGGTTGTTTCGTCCGAGATACCCTTGTCCGTTTTTAAAGTAGCAGTTGCCACATATAGAAACGGTTGGTCAGGCGTCCAATTGGTAAATTTTGATAAGGGAATCATAAGTTCCACTTCCGAGCTATTGTCTCGTTTGCTTAGATAACGTGCACTATTAGTGGTAATTACTTTTCCTGTGAGCTTTTCGGATATTGAAATGTTAAGTGTGACTGAATCGCTCATTGCATCGCCGTAAAAAATCTGGGCAGGTTTGAAATTACGGATCAAAGCTTTGACGGTAATTTTCTTGTTGGCAACCGAAGGGAGAACTAGTAAACGATTGATGCGTACATTTCCGGTAAACGACAACTCCACATCATCCCAAATCCCAGGCAAATAATGCTCTTTCTCCTTGTCCGTACTGCCTGCTGCCTCACTGGGCAACCAGACCCGGTCGCCCACTTTGATCAGGATTTCGTTTTCGACACCCAGCTTTAATGCTCTGGTGATCGGAAATTCAACCGGCGTGTAACATGCCATCGATGTCCCCATATCAAATCCGTTGACATAGACCTGGGTCACATACTGGCTCTTTTTGATCGTTATAATGCCTTCTTTATCCTGAAAATCTTTTGGAATAAAGACCATTTTCCGGTACCAGTTGTATCGTGGTGTGTAATCTATATCATAAAGGTTGTGCTGTTGCTTGGCCTCAACTTTATCTGCCCTTTTGAAAAATTTATCGTAATCTAATATTTTGGGTTCTGCCAGATGAACAAGTCCAGGTACCGGAATTGTCCGTGTATATTTTGCCGGTGGAAAGGCATTTGTCGTTTGGTCGAATTGCCAGGTCCCATTTAAACTTATGGTGTTCCGACCCGGTTGTTGTGCGTAAGTTAAACCTGAAATTATTAACAGGTTAAACAGGATGACAAGTAGCTTCATTTTACAACTAATTGATTGTTAGTATTGTATGAATTGACAGACACTGGAAACATGGTTACCCTGAATTTGGTTGTGCCATATGGGACCAATTGAATTTTAACCGGATTCCCTTTTTCGACAGGCTTTTCAGGAAGTATATTGTTCTCAGTTGGTTTCCAATCGAATTCTAATGCATTAACAGTTAGCTTTATAGGGGAATCCAGGGACCAATTCCATGTTTCAGGCATTGCTTTCCGCTCGACAGTAATCTGTTGGCTGGCATCCTCCGGTTTTACATCGAGGGCATAATTGAATTTTGAACCGGGAACTTCTTCGTTGGGACCAATGTCGGGAATGGCGAGTGAGAACAGTAACGGGCCATAATAAACGCAAGAATACGGATTGTTGATTGTGGTGTCCTTTGCCATCTTGTGGTATTTGTCGAAATATCCGATCTGTGGATAAGGGGTTTCGTTCCCCTGGACAATCTTTGGTGTCATGGGCAGTGCCAGATCAATCTTGTCGTTTTTGTTCCATTTGCGATTGATTTTGATAAAGTTGCCATCCTGTTCTCCAATAGGGATTTTTTCACCGTTTACACTGATCGAAGGAGTCCTGCACCATTCAGGGATACGCAGGTAAACAGGAAATTCTACAGACTTCGAGGGATTTACGACCATTTGAATCGTTTCATCGAAGGGATAATTTGTTGTGCAAGCAATCTCAGCAATTACATTTCCGGCAACTTCAGCCTTTACTTTGCAGGGACCATAAAGCGTGGCTGCCAGTCCTTGGTCACGGGTGGCCATCCACATGTTCATAATGTAATTGGGCAGGATCCTGCAATTGTTTCCTACACAGCACAATACAGAATGACCCAATTTGGTAAATTGATAAGCCTCTTTTCCTGGCGACTGTGGTTCTTCACCGGGAAGCAGGTTACTGAACCTGTTCATGCTCTGGTAATAGCACATCGTGGAAAAGTCCCTGGCCACAGGTGCAGACGCCGCATTGAAGAATATTTTCTCAATCCTGTCTGAATAGCTGCCATTGCCGGTAATCTCAAGCAACCTGTAAAAAGTATTCATCGAAGCTGCCACGTCGCAGGTTTCAATGTTCCGGGTAGCACCTATGCCGGCAAGGTATTCTTCACCTGATACGACACCAACTGGAAGCAATCCTGAACGTTCGGCCCAGCCAAGCGCTTGTTTTGAAGCGCTTAAGTCCTGCTGATTGCCTGTGAATAAATACAACAAGGCAGGTACGCGAATATTTTCGTAAAAAATGACACTATGTCCGGGATTGAGTTTCTGCGAATTCCAATTGGCTGAAAGTGCCTGATAGCTCTTCAATCCTGCAAATGCCTTGATACGGTTCAGGATTGCAGTGTCACCTGTCATCAGGTAAGTATCCAACATCGGATCAATATTTACGGATCCGGAAACTGCTTCAAAGTGTTCCTTCAGGATGGGGAGGTCGTAATTCCTGTAAACTTTTGTAAGGGCCTGCAAGATCTTAGGATCCCCTGAAGCCTGATAATAAGCAACTAAGGCACGCCCCATGTGCGAATGCGCCCAACTGTTGAACTCTGCCCAACCTTGGGTACTGTCGATCATCATCTTCTTGGGAAGCCAGTAAACAAAGGTTTCGCCCCCTTTTAAAACGCCGTTTACAACATTGTCGAGACGTGCGGAAGTTTTTTTGATCAGGGCCGAATCTTTCAGGATATATCCCAGTCTTACCGCTCCATCGAGCCAATAACTGCATTGCTCCAATGGCCAGCCACCGCCATCGGGTTTGGCACCCCTTGCCTTAAAACCATACCCTTTCCATGCTTCGCCAAAGGTTGGGGAGTATTCGTCGAGATGACCAATAATCCCTTTGGCGGCATCTTTGGCCCAATCGCGGATCCAACCTTCCGGTTCAACCGCCCCTGGCACAAGCGGTATAAAAATAGGAGGAACGTTTAATGAGGCAGTGTTTTGGACGATACCCGATGTAATGTCAGGAGCTTTTCTTTCGGAACATCCAAACAGAATAACAGTGATCAAACAAACAAAACAGAGCAGTGAGGCGATTGTAGTCTTCATGTAATCAGCTTTTTAGTTGTAATAATATTTCAGAACGAATTTCTCAGGTTGATGATAAAAGGGTTATCTATTTTGAGGCTTTGATGGTTCAGGATCATTTCGGCCATACTTTTTCCCATTTGCGAAAAATCGGTGGTGATGGTAGTAATCCCCGAAGCCACAATACCTTTTAGCGGTGTTTCGTTGTAGGAAATTATTCCCAGGTCATTTCCCAAAACCATCTGTTTGTCAATTGAATATCTTACCAAAAATTCAAGGTCGCGGTCATCAACAACAACAAAGGCATCATTTTGACGGATTTCAAAGGATTTGATTTCATTGACTATTTCAAAATCAATTGGATGCTGCTTGCAATAATCTTTGAAACCTGTGGCGATCTCCTTGTAGTGCGACTTCAGGTGACGGATTACCAACACCATCCTGTGATACTTCCCGACCATCAGTGAATTCTTTTTAAGTATCCGATAGATATCGCGCTCAAAGTCCTGACATACATAAGGATAGCTATTCTTGTATTGTTTCCGTCCCTGATCAAGGATATATACCTTATTTTGAGGCAGTTTGGTAATCAGTTGATCAGCACCGGGGCAATCGGCAGGCATGATCACATATTCGGAATACTCCCCAACTGCTCCATCGATAATGGTCTGGAACATTTTGGGGTTGTTGTGGTGAAAAAAGATCTGTTCGCTGCCAGCTTTTTTCAGTGCTTCTTTGAATGAATCGTAAAGTTCCTCCTTATAAGCTGTGAGGCGGTCGAAAACGAGCAGCACTTTGTGTTGGTAATCCGAATTTTCGTTCTGTACAAAATACCCTTTCCCAACCTGGGAAGTTATAATCCCTTTCGACTTCAGGTCATTATAAGCCATCAAAATGGTATCTTGCGAAAGTCCGTACTGTTTGCACCAATGGTTCAGCGAAGGGAGCTGGTCACCTTTTTTCAGATCCCCGGTATTTATCTTCAATTGGATCGCCCCAATAATCTGACGATATTTTGGGGTGATCGAATTGTCTTCAAACTGAATTTCAATATTTTTCGGCATGACCTAACCTCTGGGTAGTACTATGCAATAATAGGAATTATATTGATACAATATATCAATAGTATAAGAAAAAAAATAAATTTATTCTAATGCTATTATAAAAAATCCTTAGTTGAATCGCCATGTTTATTTTCGTAGGTTTGGCTTTGCGGCGCAGACACGATTTGATCTTTTATCGACTTTGTGATTGCGCCGCCTGATATTGTAATTTGTCCTCTACAATAGTATAACCTCCACGAGATATTGATTCTGCTTTAAGCCAATCTGGTCATCCAAATCAGGAAACCATTTAATTTTTAAAATGTTGTTTAAATCGTCTGAAGAAACCTTATTTTTCCTTTGTTTCAACCTTAATAGCTGTGTGTCTTCCATCGTATCCAACCTTATTTACCTTATTTTCTGGAATATAATTTGTAATACATTCATCATAAACAAAACCAATCATTTTTGGAAATTCCCCTCCTTTGGAGGGTTGACGAAGCTGGGGTGGTTGTCCCAATGCCCACTTAATCAATTATTTGATATTTGAAGTTACATATGACAAGACATTTTCATTATATTAAACGATGCAACTACTAAACCCCTTCGCCGTTGTTGGGTGTAGGTGAAGTTTAGTACTCCCCATTGTTCGGACCACGGAGGTCACTTTCTTAGTTGAAATTCGG
>JBAXWR010000005.1:0-74622 GCA_037128295.1 Mariniphaga sp. | reverse complement strand
ATGGTCAATTGATTGTTGATTTTCCGGTAAATGGGAAGATGGAGATGGAATTGGTGCAAAAACCTGAATAACTTATATTTGTACAAATGATACAGTCCATTATGCTTCAAAAATTGATTATTCAGGAAATACAGCTTCTGCCGGTGTCTGTCCAAACGGAAGTTTTTCATTTTTTGCTTTATTTTAAAAGCAAACATTTGGAAAATGGTTCTTCTCAAAAGATTAAAAGACCGTATTTTGGATGTGGAGAGGTAAAAATTGTAATCAAACCAGGTTTTGATGAACCATTAGAGGACTTTAAAGACTATATTTGAAAATCCTCTGATCCCCCTCGTTTGTAAAGAGGGGTTAATGGCCTGTCGTTTGTAACGACTAACAAAAACAACTCACTCTAAGTTATAGGATAAAAACATCTCATCATACTCCTCCTTAAACGGTTTCTTTTTTTAATGTTCTTTTCGATTTTATGGTTTTTGTAGTGCTTTTGTAGCAGCAGCACAACTAAATTTATTGTTATCTTTATTGCCTTGTTTGGTGACCAAAAGTCCTTCATTTTACCACTTTCTTTACCTATATGTGATGAATAAAAAATCAAAAAAGGCTACAATATCCGGAAAAAATAGATCGATATTTTTCCGAAAGATCCCTAACTGGCTGATTGCCGCCATATTGTATGGCCTTTCGTGGTGCATGTTTTTCGGTTACAACCTCTCCTTTCTGGCTTGGTTTGCTTTTGTCCCCTTGTTTTATGAACTGGAGAAAAAGGACACTTTCCGGGACTTTTACAAGACATCGCTGTTTTTCTTTTTGGTCGCCATCCTGATCATTTGCCACGGCTTTTTGATTACACCTAAGGAACAAGGCTCAGTTTTGATTGCAGCGGTCATTGAAATCATCATGTCAACCGGGTCTTTTGCACTCCTTTATCCAATTCAAAAGAAATTGGGGTTCACCAGGGCATTGGTCGTTTTCCCTTTTTTGATAGCCCTATGGGAGTGGTTCTACCAATGGCTCGATTTTACGTTTGGATATGTGATGCTCTCCCATTCGCAAGCCCAAAATACATGGCTCATCCAATACATCGATCTTTTTGGCGTGTGGTCGATCGCCAGCTGGGTAATAGGTTTTAATGTATTGATCTATTTGCAATTAAAGAAATTCAAAGGACAGTATTTCGATGTGCCGTTTATAAAACGGATGGCTTTCGTTTGCCTTATTATGATACTACCTCCCCTGATTTATGCTGATATCCGCTATAATAACATCGAAGGCCAGCCCAAACGGCAAATCAATATCACCCTCATCAATACCGATTTCAGTTTAAATATCAATACGTATAAACTGTATATCAGGAAATTGGAACGGATGACGCACCTTACCGATTCGACCGATTATGAATTCAAGCAACAGAAGCAATCGACCGACCTGTACGTTTGGCACGAGGGGGCTGTCGATTTTGGGAATGACCGTACTTTTTACAATTTTATCGATTCGGCGGTACGTGACTGGAAAACCCCGTTGTTGACCGGGATGCAGATCATCCCTGCGGATGCAAGTAAAAATGACCGCCGTCGGGTCAATCGAGCCGCATTGATCCAAAACGGTTCAAACGAAATCAACTGCCAGTTTTACGACAAGGTCCATCTGGCACCCGGACGTGAAAAAATCCCTTACCATCAGTTCTTTTCACTCTTTCCGGGTTTTCCTGTGGCAGTAAACGATTCCGGTTGGTTTAAAGGTGGGAAGCAGGTTACGTTGATCAGTTTGCAGACCCGAAAAAAACAGAAAGTGAAGATTGGCACCCCAATCTGTATGGAGCAGAATTATCCGGCAATCTGGAGCGATATGGCCAATGCCGGTGCCGAATGTTTTGTGCAATTGTCTTTCGAGGCATGGTGGACAATGGGGTATTTTAAAAAGCAGATGGCCAACATTACGCGGTTGCGGTGCATCGAAACCCGAAGGAGTGCCGCGCGGTGCTCAAACGGAGGTTCGACCTTGTTTACAAATGCTTTTGGTGAGATAATTGTGTCAGCAACAACTCCTGAAGGGAGCCTGTCCACGAATGTCAACCTTTATCAAAAAATATCTTTTTTTTCTGAACATCAATGGTTTTATCCTGTTTTATGCCTTATCTTTATCGTCATCTATTGCTTTGTATCGGTCATTTCTAAAATAAATATGTTAAACAATTAATCTTAATTCCTTGAAAAAAATTATTAATTAAAAAATTTAAATCATGAAAAAATTATTTTTTGCACTTCAATTTGTTTTTATCATCTGCTTGAATGTCAATGCTGTTCCTGATGTTTGCACAAGCCTGGAATCGGATTATCCCGTCGCAGTGAGTTTACCTGGGAGTACTATTTCCAGAACATTTAAGCCCAGGAAGAACATCCATCTCAACGAGGATCTGAATTTCAAGGCGGCCTTGTTTCCAATTTCAAAATCGACATTCGCCTCCAACAGTTTGAGTGAAAATACCCCATTTTACAATTTGAATTTTGCAGGGAATATTGATATTACCCCTGGTGATAATAAATTTTGGGACTTGGATAGCAATGCACAAGTTATCGATAAGATAAATGGCAGTCAAAAAATAGACTCGCAAATGATGATGAATTTTAAAGATGGCAATTATTACAAAACAATTACCTTAATTATTTTGGGACAGAATGTGACAGCAAATGAATACTTTTACCTTGCTGATGATCAGCTTTATGCAAAAGGAATGTCCATTGCTGCACAAACCGTGACCGGTTCAGGCATCACGATCAATGTCCCGGAACAAGAGGTTCTTTACAATCCATCAAGGGTGATTTTCAATTTTCCCATTACATATGATGGGTTGATCCATACGGCTCCTCAATACAGCAGGACCATAAAGGCTACAGTTTCGGGGGCATCTGCTTTAGGGATTCCGGATGGCACACCGGTAAGTTATTTGGTAACCTTTAACGATACTTATAAAGTACTATCCTGGGGCGGACTACGATTGATTGACAATGAAAAACCTGTAAATGCATTATTGGTTCAATCGGAATCCAAAACGGTAGGGACAATTTACATCAATGGTTCAAAAGCTACTCAGGAGGTCCTGACACCTTTAAAAATGACACAAGATGCTCCAATATTGCTAACGACCTATTCATTTAAGAACATGTCCTATCCGGATAATCTTGCGGAATTTGGCCTGAATGGCACAACAGTTACCTATCTGAATACGATAAAAACTGTGAAATAGTATTGATAATGCATTGATTATGAGGATTTATATAACTTTTATTTTCGTATCTGCATTTTTCTTCTCATCTCCAAATATAAATGCGCAGAGCAGTGCAGATACGATTCAGGCCAGAAAATATCAGGCAATTGGTGATAAATATTATAACGAAGAGTTACTGGACAGCTCGACATGTTATTACCAGAAAGCTGCCAATGTTTATAAAGTTATAGCTGAAGCAAGAGGGGATACTGTATTGTGGGGGGAATACTTAACGTGTTTATGCAATATTTCAAGGAATTCATCCTTTCTTTTTAAACTGGATAACTCAAAACAAACTCTTGATACCGCATTGACAATTTCTTTAAAATTATTTGGTAAGGACCATCGTCTAACGGCTTTGATATATGGTGGCTATGGCCAACTTTACAAAAAGATTCCTGATTTTGACCTATCGCAGAAGTATTTAATTAAACAATTGGAAATATATAAAAAGATCTTCAACGGGAGTTCCGACTCTTTAGCAATAGTTTATAAAGATATAGGAGAAGTTTTCTTTGAAAAAGGAGTTTTCAATAAAGCACTTGAATATTATCTGAAGTCTATTGCAATATATAAAAATAACCCTGGCCAAAATAGTAGGGGTTTGGCGGATACATATTATTTTATAGCCCAGGTTTACAAACGAGAATCGGAGTATGACAAGTCTCTGGAATACCTATTTACAAGTTTGTCTATTTCAAAAGAGCTTATTGGTGAAAATAATATTGATGTAGCAAGTTGCTATTGTGAAATTGGACATGTTTATCTTGATAAATACGAGTATGACAAAGGGTTGGAATATTACTTTAAAAGTTTGGGGATATCGTTAGGATTTGTTAATGGATCAACAGTTAATATCGCAACAATGTACGGAAATATCGGGGTCGCCTATATTTATCAGGGTGATTATGATAAGGCTTCGGAATATATTCTGAAATGCATGAAAATTACTAAAGAATTTTTGGGCGAGAAACACCTTAAGGTTGGTTATAGTTACACCTATCTGGGTTTACTTAATATGAAGAAGAAGAATTTCCCTTTGGCTTTGGACTATTATTTCAAGAATTTGGAGATAAAATTGCCAATTCTTGGCGAAAAGAATCCTCAAATTGTAGCTGCTTACTTTGATATTGCAAAAGCATATCAGAATCTATTTGAGAACAATAAGGCAGTTTTATATTATCAAAAAGTGATAGCAAGCTGCCTCCAGAATTTTAACGACACCGTAAATTTATGCTCAATTCCCGAAATTAGAGATGATTCGAATTGGCGGTCCTTATTAAAGGGATTGCAAGGCAAAGCAGCGATTTTTGCCGATTCGGCCAGATCGTTACCAATTATTGAATCTTTGTCTACGATGGACCGTTTACAGATTGCCTTAAAACATTATCAGGCTTGCAATAAGTTGATTGATATGGCCCGGAAAAATATCTCAAAAGTATCGGACAAGATGTTTCTGGGCGAGAAAGCAAGCGCAATATACGAAGAAGCGGTTGGTGTGTGCTTAAAGCTTGCAGATTTGGGGCACCCATCAGACGCGTCGGGCTACAACCAGCTTGCCTTTTATTTTTCAGAAAAGGGAAAATCCGCAGTATTGTTGGAAGCCATGGCTGGACAGGAGGCCCAAAAATACGCCGGGATACCCGATAACTTATTGGAGGTTGAGTACAATTTGCAAACCGATATTGCCTATTATACCAAACAATTGGCCGGACTTGGAAGTGCTGACAGCTTGAATATTAACACATTGCAAAAAAAACTATTCGACTGCAACAGGAGTTACGACAGCCTGATTGTTGTCTTTGAGAAGAAATACCCCAAATACCACGAATTAAAATACAGCGTAAATACTGCCTCGATAAAGGATATCCAAAACCTGATCGACAAAAAAACGGCCATGCTCTCTTACTTTGTCGGCGACAGTACCGTAACTGTTTATACAATTGCTAAAAATTCGTTCAATATTAAAAGCATCAAAAAACCCGATGACCTGGGTGAAACAGTTGAATTCTTCCGAAACAGCCTCACCAATCAAAACAAAAAATCGGATAAAGCGTACCGAAAATATGGAGCCAGCCTTTATGAAATGTTGGTTCCCAAGGATTTGGACAAGAATATCGGGAACCTGATTATCGTCCCCGACGGTGTTTTGGCCACCATCCCTTTTGAAACCCTGCTGACATCCAAAGTTGCCGATACGACACAATTCCAAAATCTTCCCTATCTCGTTAAAAAATACAGCATCAGTTATTGCAGTTCTGCAACGTTGTTCAAGGAGACCTTTGCCAGGAAGAAAAGGGATCCTTCGGAAGTCAGGCCATTGAACGATTGGATCGCCTATGCCCCTGTGTTTGACGATGAAAATTCGAAAGGCACGTCCCTCGCCTCAAGGGCATTGATCAGGGAATTGCACAAAATCAACAAAGACAGCACGTTAACCAGAGGTTTGATGATGGGGTCGGGCGAAGTTGTCCCACTGTTGCCGGGATCGGAAAACGAGGTCAAAAGCATCTTTAACGAATTCGACAAACGGAACCTAAAAACATCCGTTGAATTGAAAGGAAATGCCTCCGAACGAAACATCAAATCGGGCGAACTGGAGAACTACAAATACATCCATTTGGCAACACATGGTTTTGTAAACAGCGAGAAACCCGAACTTTCAGGTCTCCTGCTTGCCCAGGTACCCGATTCGACCAACGAACAAAACGATGGTATTTTGTATAGTGGTGAGATTTTCAACCTGAAACTCAATGCCGATCTGGTTGTCCTTTCTGCCTGCGAAACAGGATTGGGCAAAATCAAAAAGGGAGAGGGGATCATTGGACTTACCCGGGCTTTGTTGTATGCCGGGGCAAAGAACCTGGTTGTTTCGCTCTGGCCTGTATCCGACGAGTCAACTTCCGATTTGATGATCGATTTTTACAAGAACCTGCTCAGCGAAAAATCTGCACGGCTATCCAATTCGGTCAGGTTTGCCCCGTTGATGCAACAGGCGAAGTTGAAAATGATCGGTGAGGCGAAATTTGCCCATCCCTATTTTTGGAGCCCGTTTATCCTGATAGGGCAATAAAACAACTATTGTATTTTTGATAAACAATTATAATTAAATGACATGAAAACAAAATTTATCCTGATTGTACTCCTGTTTTTAGTTAGTTTAAAAGCATTCCCTACAATAGAATTGAATTGTTATGATCCTTACCGGGGTTTGGAAAGAACCTTTAAGCCTAAAACAATGCAGAGCCCCAGTGAGCATATTAATTTCAAGGCGGCATTGTTTTCTATCACAAAATCATCCGTTGGTGTAATGTCAAATGCTCCCTTTTATAGCTTATATTTTGATGGCAATATCGACATTACCTCCGGAGGGAACAAATATTGGAACCTTGCAGGCAATGCAGAGATCATTTACGAGATTGATAACCATATCGGGCTAGGGTCACAAACAATATCCGGATTTAAAGACTGCAATTATAACAAGTCCGTTTTTCTAACTGTTTTGGGACAAGGTATTATGGCAAGGGAATATTATTATCTTGATGATGATAAGCTTTATGCAAAAGGGATGTCCATCTTGGCACAAACTATACAAGGTTCCGGTATTACAATCAACTTCCCGGATCAGGAAGTCCTTTACTCCCCTTCAAAACCGGTCTGTTTTTTTCCACTGACCTACGATGGGACAACGCATACAATTCCTCCGTACACCCGGACAATAATTGCCAAAGTCTCAGGGGCATCCGCATTGGGAATCCCGGATGGCACACCGGTGAGTTATTCGGTTACTTTTAACGACAATTATAAGGTGCTGGCATGGGGCGGATTACAACTAATTGACAATGACAAACCTGTAAATGCTTTATTGGTGCAGGCTGAATCCAGAACAGTCGGAACAATTTTGATCAATGGGGCCAAAGTCCCCCAATCGGTATTGTCCCCCTTAAAAATGACACAGGACTCTGCTTCGGTTACTGTGAATTATTCGTTTCGGAATATGACCTACCCTGATAATGTTGCGGAGTTTGGATTGGATGGGAAAAAAGTGGCCTATCTGACTTCGATAAAATCGGTCAAATAGCGATGTTTTGTGGCCAATTCCCTGAATGGTTAAACCTGAAGAACCCTGGGTAAACGTTTTTTTTCGATCACGAACTTTATTTAGCCGATGCTTTGCGGCGCATGGATCATTTGAGCTTTTTTGAAATTTCAGATTGCGCCGCTTAGAGGGTGCGTATGTCGTAAGTTACTAAGGTTTGGGAAAAAGGTAAATAAGGTTTTAACCTTAGTAACTAAAAATGAAAACTTTGAACCCAACCTTATTCCCTTATTTTTACAACAATTTTGTTTGCCATAAATCTTGCATTTTGAATAATACATGAATAATCAATGAACTAAAAAAATACACAAATAAATTATTAATACACAACATGTTATACAAAAATCCTGAAAGGAATAATTATTAATTTAATAGTCTGTGGTGCAATTTCGGGACATTGTTCATCCCATGGTGTAGCTTAATTTGGGATTGCTTTGTGAGATATTGGAAACCTTCGACCAAATTGTCAGGCAAAAATTTTATAATAGATTAAATATGAAGCCAATAATTGTTTTTCTCTTAATATCAGCTTTTGTTTTTTGTGGACAAAGAACTTGTGCACAAACTTTTGAGGACACTATTCAGGCAAATAAATACATCAAACTTGCCGAAAAATACAGTAAAAATCTCTCCTATGACAGTTCAACTGTATATTTAAGGAAAGCAGCCTATATTTATAAATCGATTGCTGAAAACCAAAAAGATACTGTGTCCTGGGGTAAATATTTAGAATGTTTGGGTACCATTTCCACGAATTTTACACAGCAATATCAATTAGAGGCTTCAAAAAACGCCCTGGATTCCGCCTTGACTGTTGCCTTAAAAATCTTTGGTAGCGAACATCAGCAAACAGCCTTGGTTTATCATAATTATGGGGTACTCTTTTATTTTGAGGCTAAATATGATCAATCCCTTGAATATCTTTTTAAAGAGGCTGGCATTTATAAAAGAAATTTAACAAAGGACCACGGGTCTTTGGCCAGAAACCATCTCTGGATCGGAATGGATTATTTAGACAAGGGCGAACTTGATACAGCTATGGACTTTACGAACAAATGTATTGAAATCCTTAAAGAAAAACCTGAGGAAAATAATCCGGATCTTGCAGATGCATATAACCAAATGGCAAGTGTTTGCTTTTCAAAATCTGAGTTTGAGAAGGCACTGGAATATTATTTAATCTCTTTGGCAATCTACAAAAAAGCATTCGGTGAAAAAGATAACATGGTTGCGAATGGGTATAACAATCTTGGAAATACATATAATTTATTATCTGAAAACGACAAAGCTTTGGCATCTTATCTGGAGAGTTTGGAAATAAAGTCTGCACTTATAACCGAAAACAATATCGGAATGGCAACATTGTATGAAAATATTGGTGATACCTATTCTGATCTGAAGGAATATGATAAAGCATTGGAATATACACTGAAAGGGTTGAAAATTGAAAGTGACCTTCTCGGTGAAAAACATGTTAATTTGGGCTACTGTTACATCAACCTGGGGAATATTTACAAGAAAAAATGCAATTATGCCAAAGCATTGGATTGTTACCTGAAAAGCCTCGGAATACTTTCACAATTGCTCGGCCAGAAACAACAGGGAGTTGTATTTGCCTATTATAACATCGGAAGTGCATATTCTTATTTATCTGATAATTACGAAGCCCTTCTTAATTATCAGAAAGGGATTGCAAGTTTCCTGCCCACATTTAATGATACAATCAACGTATTCTCAACCCCCAAACTTAATGAGGATACCAACTGGAGATTATTGTTGGAAGGTCTGCAAGGAAAGGCGCAGATTCTCGCTGATACGGAAAAGTCACTGAATAAGGGGCTTACTCTGACTGATTTGGAACGACAACAGGTAGCTCTTGAGCATTATAAAGCCTGTAACACCTTGATTGACCTGGCCAGAAAGAAAATGGGCAAACAGTCCGACAAAATCGCGTTGGGTAAATTGGCAAGCGAAATCTATGAAGGGGCAGTTGGGGTCTGCTTAAACCTTGCGACAACCGGACCTCGTGCCGAAGTTGCAAAATACAAACAGTTGGCCTTCTACTATTCCGAAAAAAACAAATCTGCCGTGCTTTTGGAAGCCCTTGCGGGACAGGAGGCGCAGAAATTTGCCGGGATACCCGAATCATTATTGAAAGCCGAACACAAACTGCAAACCGATATTGCCTTTTATACCAAACAATTGGCCGGATCTGAAAGCCTTGACAGTGTGATAATCGCCACTTACCAGCAACTGCTTTTCAATTCCAACAGAAGTTACGACAGCCTGATCGTTGTTTTTGAAAAGAAATACCCCAAATACCACGAACTGAAATACAATGTCAACACTGCCTCCGTAAAGGATGTCCAACGGTTGATCGACAAGAAGACGGCCATGCTCTCCTATTTTGTCGGCGACAGTACAATAACCACCTATACGGTAACCAAAAATTCTTACAACGTTGTAAGTGTCCAAAAGCCCCTCAACCTCGAAAAGTCAATCAGTTACTTTCGCAACAGCCTGACCAGGACCAATAAACAATCGGAGCTGCCTTATAAAAAATATGGGAGTAACCTTTATGAAATGCTGTTCCCCAAAGACCTGGACAAAAGTATTGAGAACCTGATTATCGTCCCAGACGGTGTTCTGGCAACGATCCCTTTCGAAGCGCTCCTCACATCCAAAGCAGCAGATACTGCCCAATTCAGGAACCTCCCCTATCTTGTCAAAAAGTACAGCATCAGTTACTGCAGTTCTGCGACCCTATTTGCTGTGACCTTTCCCAAGAAAAAGGAAAAAACATTGGTTGTTAAGCCGTTAAATGACTGGATCTCGTATGCTCCGGTGTTTGACGATCAAAACGGCAAAGGGATCTCCCTGGCTTCAAGGGCATTGATCGGCGAATTGCACAAGATCGACAAGGACAGTACCTCGTCCCGTGGTTTGATGAGGGGATCGGGGAAGTTCATCCCTCCTTTACCAGGTTCCGAAAGTGAGGTCAGGAGCATCTTTAACGAATTTGACAAAGAAAACTTTAAAACAAAGGTCGAATTAAAGGAAAATGCATCCGAAAGCCGCATTAAGTCGGGGGAGTTGGAGAATTACAAATACATCCATTTTGCCACACATGGTTTTGTAAACAGTGAGAAACCTGAACTTTCAGGCCTTCTTCTCGCACAGGTTGCCGATTCGACAAACGAACAAAACGATGGCATTTTGTACAGTGGGGAGATTTACAACCTGAAACTTAACGCCGACCTGGTCGTCCTTTCTGCCTGTGAAACAGGATTAGGCAAAATCAAAAAAGGTGAAGGTATCATAGGTCTCACGCGGGCCCTGTTGTATGCAGGTGCAAAAAACTTGATGGTTTCGCTATGGCAGGTATCCGACAAGTCCACCTCCGATTTAATGATCAGTTTTTACAAAAACCTGCTCTCCAACAATTCAACCCGGCTCACAAAATCGGTCAGGTATGCTCCATTGCTCCAACAGGCTAAATTGAAAATGATAGGCGATGCGAAATTTGCCCATCCGTTTTACTGGAGCCCGTTTATTTTGATCGGGCAATAAACTTATATTGCTTAATGACAAGTCATTATAATACTTTGTGATATAATTTCATCACTCAGATCATAATTCAGAAGGTAATCTAATTTGCAGCGATAATTTGAACAAAGAGGATTTCCAAAAAGTCTGAAATATTTACCGCAAGGATCGCAAAGATAAAATCGCAAGATTCGCAAAGGGTTAAAATACAGATAATTAACTTTGCGATCTTAGCGAAACCTTTGTGAACTTTGAGTTAAAAGATACTTTTTGGACATCCTTTTTGTTGTTTGTAACGACTAAAAAGCAACTCTTTGGCTTTAAATCCATTGAATATCCTGGTCATTTTTCAAAAATTAATGCTTATATTGCATTTTAAAAGTAAGTTATTGTTAGCAACTCAATGGGAAAAATAAAGGAATTTCATAGATTTTTGGATGAGGCTGGCGACACTGCATTTTATGGCAAGGGGAGGATAAATATTGTAGGTAGGCAGGGCGTATCGAACACTTTTATTTTGGGTATGGTTAAGTTCAGGGAACCACTCGATGAGGTCAGACGTAAAGTAGTTGAATTACAAAACGTTATTACCAATGATCCTTTTTACAAGGACATTCCAAGTATTGAAAAAAAGAAAAACGATAAAGGGTTTTTCTTTCATGCCACGGATGATATTCCCGAGGTCAGGGAGAGGTTCTTTAAATTCATCAAAAATCTGGATTGTTCAACGGATTTTTGAAAGAGGGGAGGTGCGCTATTACAATTATCTAATAGATAAAGTATCCTTAGTAATTGACTTGTATGATAAAAACAACTGGATTGGTAACAAGCACTATTACAATGCAAAGAATACCTTGACACCACAAAATAAAATAAGTCCGCCAATAACCTGAGAAGGATACCCTTCGCCGACATGGAGTCAGAATTCAGTTAAAAGCAGACTTATTCCTTTGCAAAAGTAAGATTAATCAGTGAAAATTCAAAATGATTTCTGGGGAAGGATAATCTGTAATAAGATATTGAAATATAGATATTTGATGACTTATTGCAAATCCATTGTGCATAGAATTCTGAACAGGAACGACACGAAAGGGCAAATCATTGAAAATTATTTACTGTCGCCAAAAACCCTTTGGAAAAATCCAAAACTATACCATTACTAAAATTCCACCTATGATCCTGTCCATTTTTCAAATTGTTTACACTATATTTGGTCACTAAATAATTGCAAACTATGAAACTAAAATCATTGCTGATTGCCCTTGTTTGCCTGTTCCCGTTAATCGGATCTGCTCAGGTCAAAACCCACTCATTCTCACTTGCAAAGAGTGAATTTCTACTTGACGGAAAACCTTTTCAGATCATTTCCGGCGAGATGCACCCCGCCCGTATCCCTGTTGAATACTGGCGGCATAGGATCCAAATGGCCAAAGCAATGGGATGCAATACAATAGCTGCCTATATTTTCTGGAACTACCATGAATCTGAACCCGGACTTTTTGACTTCCAAAGCGGAAACCACAACATCGCCCAATTTATCCGCATTGTTCAGGAGGAGGGAATGTATTTGATCTTGCGCCCCGGACCTTATGTTTGTGCCGAATGGGATTTCGGAGGATTACCCTTCTATTTACTAAGTATTCCCGATATCAAGTTGCGGTGTATGGATCCCCGTTATACACAACCGGCTGAGCGATATATCAAAACCCTGGCACTTCAGGTGAAAGATCTTCAGGTCACAAAAGGTGGTCCGATCCTGATGGTTCAAATCGAAAACGAATATGGCAGTTATGCCAACGACCGGAATTATATGAAATGGCTTCAGGAAGTATGGAAGAACAATGGCATCGAAGTGCCGTTTTATACCTCTGACGGGGCTACACCCTATATGTTGGAAGCCGGTTCTTTGCCAGATGCTGCGATTGGTCTTGATCCAGGCGTTAATGCTGCGAATTTTGCCGAAGCAACAAAAGTCAATCCGAATGTGCCATCCTTTTGCAGCGAACTGTATCCGGGATGGCTCACCCATTGGGGCGAAGAGTGGCAACGACCAGATACCGCTGGTCTCCTTAAAGATGTGAAGTGGCTCATGGACAACAAGAAATCATTTAATTTTTATGTGATCCACGGAGGCACCAACTTTGGTTATTGGGCAGGGGCAAATGCCTTTAGTCCAACGCAATACCAACCCGATGTGACAAGCTACGATTATGATGCACCGATCAACGAAATGGGTCAGGCTACCCCAAAATACTACGCCTTGCGAAAACTGCTGGCACAATACAACCCCCCAAAAACAAAACTGCTGCCAGTTCCGGTAGCATTGCCTGTGATCGAAATCCCTGAAATCGCTATGTCCACAGCAGCTTCACTTTGGGACAATCTACCTACTCCAATTTTATCCCCCCAGCCCAAACCAATGGAAATGTTGGGACAATCCGCAGGTTTTATCCTTTACCGTACCAGTCTGATCGGCCATAAAAAGGGGAAACTCCGGATTACCGAACTCCATGACTATGCCACCATTTTTGTAGATGGGAAGTACATCGGCAAGCTCGACCGTGGCAAAGCCGAAAATATCATCGAGCTTCCTGCTTCTGTCTCAGTCAATCCGCAATTGGACATTCTGGTTGAGGGGATGGGACACATCAACTTTGCCGAGTATATGATAGATAGAAAGGGTATTACTGACCGGGTCTCGCTAAATGGCATGACATTGATGAACTGGCAGATCTTCACCCTTCCGTTTGACGAAGATTACCTGAACACCCTTCAATTCCATGTTGGCGAAAAGGTTCAGCCTGGTAATTTCTTCAAAGGCGAATTCCAACTTACTGCTCTTAGCGACACGTACCTCGATCTCAGCCAATGGGAGAAAGGCGTAGTTTGGGTCAACGGCCACAACCTTGGTCGTTACTGGCAGATTGGTCCGCAGAAGCGTTTGTTCTGCCCGGCCCCCTGGTTAAAAAAGGGGAAGAACGAGATCGTGGTCTTTGATATGCATATGCTTGCTCCAAAAGCGATAAAAGGGGTGAAGGGTTTGTGAAATTTGAAAAATGCAACTTTGGAAAGGTTTATTATTTGCAGCATCATCCACCTTTGGGTTTTAAGCCTGCTATTGTAATGCTTGCTACTCAGCTTTTCCTTTTGGACAGGGTTTCGATTCTGCAATGATCTCAATCCTTGTAAAACCAATCTTGTTTAATGTTTTCAGATATTCTTCGAGGGTAACTGAACCCGCACAACATTCGGCAATGGCAACCGGGTCGTTGCGGTATTCTTCTGAAATTTGCAAAAATTTCACATTTTCCCCATGCCTGATATTGATTGCCGAATAATCCATTTCCTGATATAAAATTTAATTGTACAAAATTTATAAATCTTGAATAAATCACATTGGTATCACTAATATTTTTGGTGTCATGTTTTTTAATACTTTTGTGCGATAAATATTCGTGTTGCTTTCGAAATGGGATTAATACTTTTTATTAAACGATGAATCAGATTTTCAACCAGGATATTTCCGAAGCTGAACTGCAGGAGCTATTTGATAGCGACGAAAAATGCCTTGAGTTTATTGCCGGACTTAAATGGGTAGAAGGTTTTACCTGCCGGAAATGTGGGAATACAAATGCCTGTTCTGGAAAGTCCCCCTATTCAAAACGCTGCACCAAATGCAAGTCTGAGGAATCGGCAACAGCCGGAACAATTTTCCACCATTGCAAATTCCCTGTCCACAAAGCTTTTTATATAGCCTATAATGTGTGCAAGGGCAAGGAAGATGTCTCAACCTATGAGTTTTCCAGAAAGCTGGCATTGCGGCAGATGACTTGCTGGAATTTTAAAACCAAGATTCAGACTGCATTAAAATCAATGGAAACATTAAGCGACAATGAGCGGGTTGCTATTGAACGAATGTTGGGGTCAGAGAAGGAAAGAGGGGGAGAGGGAGAGAGGGTGTGAAGGGGAGAGATGAGAAATGAGAAAAGAGCTTGGGGCATAGGGCAAAGAGCAAGAAGCTTGGGGTCATTTCAATCCGGACAATTCCTCTTTTAAATATTTTGCTGTATATGATTCTTCCAGGTTCATCATCTCTTCGGGTGTACCGCTGCACAGAAGCCTGCCACCATCTTTACCACCTTCAGGACCAATGTCAATAATGTGGTCAGCCATTTTGATCACCTCCATGTTGTGTTCGATCACAATCACCGTATTCCCTTTGTCAACAAGTTTATTGAGTACTTCCAGTAAAACCCTGATGTCCTCAAAATGGAGCCCTGTTGTGGGTTCGTCCAAAATATAGAGTGTCATACCGGTGTCGCGTTTGCTCAATTCGGTGGCGAGTTTTACACGCTGCGATTCGCCGCCTGACAATGTTGTGGAAGACTGTCCCAAAGTAATATAGCCCAAACCGACTTCCTGCAAAGTCCTGAGACGGTGTACAATAGCTGGAATGCTTTCAAAAAATTCAACTCCTTGATTGATTGTCATATCCAGAACATCGCTAATCGATTTCCCTTTAAATCGGACTTCAAGCGTTTCGCGGTTATAGCGCCTGCCATTGCATTTGTCGCAATGGACATATACATCTGGGAGAAAGTTCATTTCAATGACTTTCATGCCGGCGCCTTCACATTCTTCACAACGTCCTCCTTTTACATTAAACGAGAAACGACCGGGTTTATATCCCCTGATTTTTGCCTCTGGAAGAAGGGTAAAAAGGTTCCGAATGTCGGAGAAAACACCGGTATAAGTAACAGGATTGGAACGTGGTGTCCGGCCAATGGGTGACTGATCGACCTGTACCACCTTATCAATATGCTCAATCCCTTCGATTGAAGTATAGGCCAACGGATCGAGCAATGATTTGTAAAAGTACTGACTAAGTATGGGCTGTAATGTTTCATTGATCAATGTCGATTTGCCGCTACCGGAAACACCAGTCACACAAATAAACTTTCCAAGAGGAAAGCCGACATCAATTTTCTTGAGATTATTTCCTGAAGCACCTTTGATAACCAGAGACTTGCCATTACCTGTACGTCGTGTGGCAGGAACTTCTATCTTTTTCTTCCCGGTAAGGTACTTAGCTGTTAATGTATTGGTTTTAAGTACCTCTGAAGGTAATCCGGCAGCGACAATTTCACCGCCATGAATTCCTGCCATTGGACCCATATCGATCAGGTAGTCAGCCTGCAACATCATATCGCGGTCGTGCTCTACCACAACAACCGAGTTCCCGGTATCGCGCAGTTGTTGCAACGACCTGATCAACCTTAGGTTATCACGGTGGTGCAAACCAATGCTGGGCTCATCAAGAATATAAAGTACATTTACAAGTTGCGACCCAATCTGCGTAGCCAGCCTGATCCGCTGAGATTCACCACCAGATAGCGTACCTGCAGCCCTGTCGAGGGAAAGATAGGTAAGACCCACATCGATCAAAAAACGGAGACGTGTCCGGATCTCTTTGATCACTTCTGTGGCTATTTGTAACTGCCTGTTAGACAATCTTTTATCAATATCCTCAAAGAAATCGGAAAGTTCACAGACATCCAATTTGGCAAGTTCAGAAATGTTCTTCCCATCGATTTTGAAATGGAGCGGTTCTTTCTGCAACCTTTGTCCGTTACATTCGGGGCATACACAACTTTTATGAAACTGGTCGGCCCATTTTTGGGCGGTTTTAGAAGTAATATCGCTTTTTTGGTTGAGGATGTATTTGATGATTCCTTCGTAGGTCATCATATAATCAATTGAACTTCCAAGCGGTGAGTTCTTCAACTGTATTCTTTCGCCGGTCCCGAACAATATGGCATTGATCGCTTCCTCGTTGATTTCTCCGACAGGGGTCTTCAATGTAAAACCATATTTATCTTCCAATGCTTCGATCTGCCAGAAGATCATTGTGTTTTTCTGAACACCAAGTGGTGCAATACCTCCTTTTGCAATCGAAAGTGTTGGATCGGGAAGCATCTTATCCATGTCGATTTCGGTGATCTCACCTAGCCCGTTGCATTTGTGACAAGCACCCATCGGAGAATTGAACGAAAAACTATGCGGAGCTGGATCGTTGTAAGAGATTCCTGTAGCTGGGCACATCAGGTGGCGTGAAAAAAAGCGGGTATTTCCGGATTCCTGATCAAGGATCAAAATGATCCCCTGACCATGTTTCATCGCCATATCGACCGAATCGCGAAGCCGTTTCCTGTCATTCTCAACCACCACAAGCTTATCGATCACCATTTCAACACTGTGGTTCTTGTATCGGTCAACCTTGTAACCATGGGTCATCTCACAAATTTCGCCATCGACTCTGGCATATAGAAACCCTTTTTTACGGATCTGTTCAAATAATTCGCGGTAATGCCCTTTTCGGTTCCGGACAACAGGGGCAAGGACCATTGTTTTCTTTCCGGCAAATTTTTCAATAATCAGGTTAATAATCTGATCATCTGTATATTTGACCATCTTTTCCCCTGTATTGTAGGAATAGGCTTCACCCGCACGTGCAAAAAGCAGGCGCAGAAAGTCGTAGATTTCGGTAACCGTACCTACTGTTGAACGTGGGTTTTTGTTTGTTGTTTTCTGTTCGATCGAAATAACAGGGCTAAGGCCAGTGATCTCGTCAACATCAGGGCGTTCCATATTTCCAAGAAAACTCCTGGCATAAGCCGAGAATGTCTCTATGTACCGACGTTGACCTTCGGCATAAATTGTATCAAAAGCGAGTGATGATTTGCCACTACCACTAAGTCCTGTAATCACGGTCAACTGGTTCCGTGGAATTTCAACATCAATATTTTTAAGGTTATGCTCTCGCGCTCCCCTTACAATAATTTTATCTTCTGCGTCCATGCCTGATTCCTCTTTACCCAGAAATTGCTTGATTATTTGTTTTCTGCATTGCCTTCATCGGCATATTTGCGAAATTTCCCAACTTCCGGTATCTTAATCGAATATGTTTCCTTCTTTGGGTTTTTAAGGTAGGGTAGCCGTAGCCATGGGTTAAATTGTTTAAGTAGTTTGTAGTTGATTTTGTTGTCGCGTGCAAAATCAGTAAAACTGATCACTCCTCCTGATACTTTAACTTCAGTGACAGGTATGACCGGGTATTTCTCATCCTCGCTGACTTTAAACCCATATTGTTCGGGATTTCCTATTACAAGCTTGAGTGACAATATCCTGAAAAGGTACCTCGAAGTCTCTTCATTAAGCAACAAATCATAATAATTTTTGCTGTCCTGAACATCGATCTGACGGTTTACACCTTGTATTCCGGCATTGTAGGAAGCAGCAACCATCGTCCAGTTATTATACTGTGTAAAAGATTTCTTCAGGTATTTACATGCTGCCTCGGTGGCCTTTTCGATGTGATAACGTTCATCAACTTCTTCATTCACTTCCAACCCATTTTCGACTGCCGCAGTTTTCATAAATTGCCAGATTCCGACTGCCCCTGCCGGAGAAACAACTTTATCAATAAACCCGCTTTCAGCCAGGGCTAAATATTTAAAATCGAGAGGAACTCCGTGCTTTTTAAGGATAGGTTCGATAACCGAAAAATAGCGGTTTGTTTTTTTGATGTATAGAATGGTCTGTGAATGGAAGTTAGCAGTGATCAAAAGTTCACGGTCCAACGATTCAAGAACATCAAAGTTTTCGAGGGGTACGGCTTCACCGGCAAAATCGAGTTTATCAGGCAATTTCACGGAAGTGAAATACATTTCTTGCGATCCTGCTGGTGTTTCTGTGACTCTTTTATTGTTAAAAGCAGGATGTGAATTAAAAAAAAGTCCGCCAATGATCACACTGCAAGCAACAACCGATAGAAAAACGAAAATCTTCGAGTGGTCGTGCTTAATAATTTCAGGGCTTTTATTCTCCATTTTTTACTTTGCAAATTAAGCCTGCAAAGGTACTCTTTTTGATTGTTTAAACCAATCAATCCCGATTTACTAATTAAAAGAATAAGCCAATCCTGTCACTATTTCCATTTGGGAAGGTTTGTAATGAATAGATTTATTGCCACTTAATGAATTTAAAAAATGTTTGAGACGAGGCTCAACTGTCAACGTTATCCGGTTGGTCAATTCATAACCCATTTCCAAACCTACTGTTCCCGAATAAACAACATTTCGCATGCCCGAAGTTTCACCATCTCCAACCTGGTTCCCATTCTCGCTCAGTATTGCCTTATTCCCGATAAGGATATTGGTGCTGAGACCACCGGTAAGACCCATACTTACCTTACGATCAACCAGTTTATAAGTCGCCTGAACGGGAATTTCAAGAAACCTCAACTCTTGTTTCAATTGACTGCCAACGGTGTAAACTGCTTTATTGTCCAATTGGGCGCTGGAATTCAAAACCGACTCCATCTGATTTCCTGAAACCTTGTTTAACGAAACCTGTCCAGTTGGTGTGGTTGCCAAGGCTGAACTTCCACTGAAATTAAGACCTTGATTGGCACTCATTATGCTTATATTTGAAGTCGTTTGCTTCAGGTTGTTATAGGCAATGCCCGATTTTATAACCAGCCTCTTATTTACTTTATAACCTGCCATCATCCCCCCCGAAACAGTATTCTCAGTTTTTGTTTCCTGTGGTGGAACATTTCCTGTAAGGCCTAAATAAAAATCGTTCTGAACTCCAGCCTGACCGCTATTCTGCGCCTGATTATTGAATACAGGGGAAAATTCTGCTTTGATGCTCCATCTTCCACTACTTTTAGAGGGCTTTTGTATGTTGGGAACAACTTGACCTTCAGCCAACAATTTTTTTGATGGTTCGATGGGTGCTTTATTTGCAAACGAATGTTTCTCTTTCAGACTATCTTTACCGACAGATTTAAACCAATTGGTCAATTGTTTAACTATTTTGAAGTCCTGGTTGAAATGGTCAAGAAAATCCTTTTCCGTTTCGAACAATACCAAATCCCCTTTCTTTTGTAAAAGTAGTTTGTCGTTGGCGATTACGGAAGCATCGGGGGCAAATGTGGCGAGCGATGATAATTTTGAGGGTATGGAAGGAGCCAAAGATGCAGGGGCCGGAATGGTTGTGGTAGGTTCCAACATTTCAACTTTATTTCCTATTTCTTTATTTCCCTTTATTTCAGGTTTTAACGAAGGAAACTTTGACTGATTATCAGATTTCACTTTTTCCCTGGAAATTGCAACCTCATTTTGTGGAGAAGCACCCTTTTGGGCAGGATCGGTTGAGAGCCAACCTGCCAGAAACGCAAGGAAGATAGCCGCTGCAATACCGGCAATTTTCAGGTAAGCAAACCGGCGTTCCCTTTTACGGGAATTGAGTTTGGTTCGAATATTTGTCCAAACATACATAGGTGGGTCCTGACTGAATTCACCCAATTTTTCTCTAAAAAGCTGGTCAATATCTCTTTTCTCAGTTAACATAGCGTAGTTGTCATCGTGTTTTTTTCTAATCCAAATTCTTCAATAACCTTTTTCTGAAGGATAACCCTTGCTCTCGAAAGGTTTGATTTTGAAGTTCCTTCTGTAATGTTCATTAAATTGGCAATCTCCTGATGTGAATACCCTTCGATTGCATAAAGGTTAAAAACCATTTTATAGCGTGGGGGCAGTTCCTTTATAATATTCAGCAAATCAGCTGCTGAAATGGTCGAGATTGTATCTTCCTCAAACTGAACGCCTTCAAAGACTATCATGTCCTCAACAGGATAAAGATGGTTGTGCTTCCTGAATTTCTCAAGCGAAGTATTGACCATCACTTTGCGCATCCACCCTTCAAAAGATCCCTTAAACCCAAACTGGTCCATTTTTGTAAATACCCTGACGAATCCTTCCTGCAGGTTGTCCTCAGCTTCTGTCGCGTCTTTTGAATACCGCAAGCACACACCATACATTTTGGCAGCAAAGTGATTATACAATGCTGTCTGGGCTTTCCGGTCACCAGTTACACATTTTAATATTGTTTCATCCAGGTTGATCACAAATCTGCTTTTAGTAGAAAACTATCGTAAAATTCCGACCCGAAGAAACATCAAAATTCACATCAATATATTTAAAGTATGTTAAAGAACGAAAAAGAAACTTTTCCGGACACGAGAACAGACTGGAAACTCCTATTCTGGATTGATTTCTCATGTTTCTCAACTCCATTTTAAAATTTAATTAGAATCTTTTGTTTACAAGACGGCTAAATTTATTAACTTGGTTGCGTGGAAGAAAAAATAAACGCAACTTTAAAGCCGTTGTATTCATCTAAGCATTAGTTGAATATAACTAAGCAAAAATACAAACTAAAAATTGAAAAGCATGAAAATTTTAAACATCGTAATCCTCATACTAATTGTAATCTCTTTATCAGGATGCACAAAGAGCGTTGAACCTGATCAGGTACCTGGTGATATCGTATTGACCCAAAAATCTGCGGAACTGATCAGTGCTGACAATTCCTTTACTTTTAAACTGCTCAACAAAATCCCTGCGAACTCCACTAAAAATGTAATGGTTTCACCGCTCAGCATTTCATTGGCACTTTCGATGGCCCTCAATGGTGCCGAAACCACAACCAAAACATCCATAATCAATACCTTAGGTTTTAGTGGTTTAAGTGTTGACGAAATCAATCAGATCTATCTCGACCTGATTACTGCATTAAAACAGGCCGACCCTAAAGTTGTGATGAACGTTGCCAACTCGATCTGGATCAAAAAGAGCTATCCGGTACTCGATCCTTTTTTAACAACAAACCAGAAGTACTTTGATGCGACAATTACACGGCTTGTTTTTGACTTAACTGCCTTAAATACAATCAATGGCTGGGTCAATGAAAAGACAAATAGCAAAATCCCCAAAATCCTGGATCAGATTTCTGCTGATGAGATCATGTTCCTGATCAATGCGATCTATTTTAATGGCCAATGGAAAATCCAGTTTGATAAAACAAAAACTCTGAATGAAACCTTTACCCTTTCTTCCGGGGGATCTGTTTCAGCACCAATGATGAAGGGTAAAGAACTATTTGGCTATTCCGTTCAAACAGGCTACAAGGCACTGAAGATGACTTATGGGAGGGGGAAATTTGGCATGACCCTTTTACTCCCGGATGATGGCAAAACTCCTGAACAGATCTTGTCTCAATTGACCCCTTCAGCTTTTGTTGCCCTCGAAAATACGTTGTCAACGACTGTAAAAACAGATGTTTGGTTGCCAAAATTCAAATTTAGCTATGATATTGACCTTAAGGAAATTCTATCTGCACTTGGAATGTCCATTGCATTTGTTGACGGACAGGCCGATTTTTCAAAAATTAACAGCACCGACAAACTGTTTATTACTAAGGTGAAGCACAAAACTTTTATTGATGTTAACGAAGAGGGGACTGAAGCTGCAGCGGTCACATCCATTGGGATCGGTGTAACCAGTATTGGTCCATCGGAACCGATTTTCCATGCCACCAAGCCATTTCTGTTTTTTATCACAGAGGAAGATACGCAGGCGATTATTTTTACCGGAAAGGTTGAAAACCCGTTAATTGCTGAATAGTTGATAGTTAAGTAATAGAATAGTAAATTAACCTTAGAATACTCAGAAAATGGAAATAATTCAGTTAAAATATTCGCTTATCTACCTGGTTATGCTGTCCCTAATGACAAGTTCCTGCACAGAAAAGCTGTCCGATAGCACGGTTAGTAATGCTTACTTCCAATACGAATATGTCAATTATGCATGGGGATACAACCATTCAGGTTTTACAATTACCCCTTCTGGTGAGATCTATAAATTCGATAAATCGACTCCATGGGTCTTTGCTGACAAGGAAAATATACTGTTGTCAGACTTGTTGAAGAACATCTCTCTTTCGGTAAAGGTCGATACGCTGATTTCTAAAACAGATTTGCAAAGTTACCTAACACTTGCTGCCATAGCAAAATCAGGCGCAATAAGTACCCCGGTATCCCGGGGTGCAGATATGGGAGCGATGGTTTGTAAGGTCTTTGCTCCTAATGAATCCGATCCCTTGAAAGTTTATGACGAAATTATCCTCACACAAACCGGTGATTGGGAGAAGCACAATCTAAAATCGGAAGCAGCTGTGATTGCTGATTGGTTAAAGAACCTTCATCTAAAATAGCAACCTATTCAACAAATATATCCTCCCTGATTTTGGGTAATACCCTATTTTTATCGGCCTCCCTGAATAAGGTTTCTATCGCTTTGCGCCCTGCGATTCCAAGATCACGAGTAAAATCATTGACATACAGATTGATATGGCTTTGCATTACATTGTCATCCATGGCCTGTGCATGGTGCTTCACATACGGATATGAAACCTTCGGATTCTCGAAGGCAAATTCAACACTTCTTTTCATAATGCGGTTTACCTTTTGCTGAACATCCCTAGGCAATTTCCTGTTTACGACGATCCCGCCTAAAGGAATCGCCATTCCGGTTTTGGTTTCCCAGAACTCACCCAAATCAGCAACCTTCAACAATCCTTTTTGCTGATAGGTAAAACGGTTTTCGTGGATGATCAGTCCGGCATCCATTTCTCCAGAAGCGACTACCTCTTCTATATCTGAAAAGAGGTATTCTTTCCTGATCTTTTGGTTGGGATAGGCAATCCCCAATAAAAGATTGGCTGTTGTGTGTTTCCCTGGTATGGCAATTTTCAGGTGATCGATTTCGTCGGGAAAGACTTTGTATTTACTGATCAGCAAAGGGCCATTTTTGTAACCGAGGGCACTGCCCGAATTTAGCAGCAGGTAATTTTCGGCAATGTAGGCATAGGCATGATAACTGATCTTCGTGATATCTATTTCACCTTTGAACGCAAGTCGGTTAAGTTCCTCGACGTCAGACATAACCAATTCAAATTCAATACCTTCTGTGTCAATCCTGCCATGGACCATTGCATCAAAAATAAATGTATCATTGGGACAAGTCGAAAAACCAAGGGTCAATTTCATAAATGTATTTTTAATTTTGGTAATATATTGTAAATCAATACGATATCATTTATCCTTGAATTGGTCACGGTATTCGGATGGGGATTTCATGATGGATGCTTTAAACTGCCGGTTAAAATTTGAAAGGTTGTTAAATCCTGCTTCATCGCAGATGTAAGAGATTGTTTGATTCCCATGTCTTAATAGCTTACATGCATAACTGATTCTTAACTCGTTGACAAAATGGGCAAATGTTTTGCCTGTTTTTTGCCGAAAATAGCGACAAAAGGCTGTAACATTCATCCCTGCAACAGAGGCGGCTTCCGTCAATAGGATTTTGCGGTTGTAATTGCCAATTGTCCATTTGTAAACTTTTGTCATCCTGAGTTCCCCGAGATCATCAAGGGTGTTGGTATAACCGGGAGTAGCAAGCGGACGAAATTCTGATGAACCCAGAAAATCGATTAATTTTACAAATTGAAGGTGCCGTTCCATCCCAGTTGTTTTGAGCATCTCCTGGAGCAATTTGCCGGCAGTTTCGGCAGTAACGATTGGAAATGTTAAACCGGATGCGGCGCTGTTCAGCAATTTCTTCACCGATCCAAACTCGGGGCGTTGTAATTGTAATAACGGGAAATAACTTGTCGGAAACTGTAGGATAATGGCATTCACCCTATTGTTTGGATCCCCCCTGAAAAATAAAGGGTCACTCATGTAAAAATGAGGCAGCTTACTTCCATAAAAGGATAAATCGTTGGGACCAAATGCCTCAACAGCATCACCTACGAACTTTTTTCCGAAACTACGGAGGATATAAACAATCTCAAATTCGTCGTGAAAATGCCATGGAAAAGTAAAATGAGGGAAATCATCGTACTTGATCAGAAAAGAATTATCTGCCGGAAAATTGATAACTTCTTTAAAAATTTTCATATTGCAAATATAGTATTGTATTTGGCAAATAAAATATCCTATACTATTTTTTTACTCTCTTACTTTTGAAAACTGTTGTTTGGCGATAACTTATGACAAAGCAACAGCTGACTGTTTTCCAGGCCGGATTTCCGAAAATAAATATAATAATTAATTCCATCAAACAAATGATAAATTATAACTGCCTATGAGACAATAAGTAAAATAATTATCTTGGCGAAAGTGTAACCCACTTTCTTAAAAAGCTTAAATGTGCTTCACACTACAATTGATTTTTAACGAACTTTTAACAAACAAAAACATGAAATTAACCGGAATAAATTCTCCGAGAGGTAATAGGTTTACCGGAATAAAGCAAAGTTTAATTGCTTTAAAAATTACACTTTTTCTATTTCTGATTTCGACGCTCAATCTTTCTGCATCGTTTAACTCCTTTGATAACGGGGCGAAAACGTCTAAATCGGCACAAACAATGACCCTTCAGGGGTCTGATGCAACCGGACTCCCGGGTGACGTTCCACTTCCACAGGCCGGACAAAGGAAAATCAGTGGCAAGGTTACCGACCAGGCAGGTGCCGGAATACCTGGCATATCGGTAGTCGTAAAAGGGACCACGGTAGGGATTACCACCGATATTGATGGAAAATATAATCTATCAATACCTTCAGATGCAAAAGTACTGTTGTTCAGTTTCGTCGGTATGAAGTCAAAAGAGATTGCATTGAACAACCAAACGACTTACAACGTGACCATGGAGGAGGAAACCATCGGTTTGGAAGAGGTGGTTGCTATTGGTTATGGTACTGCAAAGAAAAAAGACCTTACCGGTGCCGTAGCTCAGGTAAAAGCGGAACGGCTTGAAAACGAAAAACCACAAACAGTACAAGATATTTTAAGAGGAAATGTGGCAGGGTTAAGTGTTGGTTTCGCATCTATGGCAAAAGGTGGAGGCGACCTCGAAATTCGTGGTGACAATACCCTTAAAACCTCATCTAACCCCTTGATCGTTCTCGATGGTTCGATTTATCAGGGTGGGATGGAAGATATCAACCCCAGTGATATTGAGAGCATTGATGTATTGAAAGATGCTTCCTCATCAGCAGTTTACGGTGCAAGGGCTGCCAATGGTGTTATTATTGTTACTACCAAGAAGGGAAAACAGGGAAAGCCTATGATCACCGTTTCATCGAGTGTTGGAGTTGCTACGATGGCCACGCTTCAGGATGTTCATGATCCTAATGGTTTCATCAATTGGAGAACCGATGTAATGAAATCGTTAAACTACTATAATACAGCTACTAATACAAAACTGTATAAATTTGACGATCCTTCCAAATTATCATCTTCGGTTACTGAAACACAATGGAGAGATGGTTCAACTGGAGAACTTCTCGACATCTGGCTTGCCCGTTTGGGATTATTGCCAGTTGAAATTAAAAATTACAAGGCAAATACGCCTGTCAACTGGGGGGACCTTGTTTTTCAGAATGGCCTTCGTCAGGACCACAACGTAGCCTTGTCGGGCAAAAAGGATGAAATTACCTATTATTGGTCCCTGGGTTACAATAGCAATAAAGGGGTAATCGTTGGTGACGAATTCAAAACCATCAGAAGCAGGATCAACCTGGATGCCAAAGTGACCGATTGGTTAAGTGTTGGGATCAATACTCAATATGCAAACCGGGACGAGAGCAACATCAATGCAGACTGGAGCCAGATTGTTTACAGTTCCCCATGGGGTTCGATTTACAAGGATGATGGAAAAACAATCCGCGAAAGCCCTGTCGATGACCTTGGTCGTGGTGCCAAATATCCCTTGTATGACAAGATGTACCAGGATCGCAAGAAAATCTACAATACATTGATCAGTACCTTATATAGCAAAATTACCCTTCCGTTGGGGATTACCTATCAGATGAATTTTGCACCACGCTTTGAGTGGTACAACTACCTCAATTTTATGTCATCGCTGCATGAGGAGTGGGCCAAATTCGGAGGTCAGGCCAATCGTGAGCAAAGCTCAGTCTATAGCTGGCAAATGGACCACCTTGTAAAATGGAACAAGAAATTCAAAGAAGTTCACCAGATCGATGTCACTTTACTGGCAAACGCCGAAAAATATCAAAGTTGGCAAAATGCAATGTCAACCCAGGGATTTACCCCAACGGATGCTTTGGGTTACCACAATATGACTGCCGGTAAGAGTTCCCTCAACAGTATCAGCAGTAACGATGAATACAGTACTGGCGATGCATTGATGGCGCGTGTATTTTATTCCTTTCGCGACAGGTACATGTTGACTGCCTCCGTGCGCCGCGATGGTTATTCGGCATTTGGAACAAGGTATCCACGAGGTACTTTCCCTTCCGTGGCTTTAGGATATGTAATTTCAGACGAATCTTTCTTCAAAAACAACATCCTGACTTATGCCAAAATACGTGGTTCATGGGGTATAAACGGGAATCGTGAGGTTGGACGGTATGCTGCCCTATCGGATATGAGTATTGGAAAATACCCTTATCAGAATTCATCGGGTGTTTACGAAAGTAACCAGTTGTATGCCAATAATTTAGCGAATCCAAACCTAAAGTGGGAAAAAGGTGAAGCGTTGAACTTCGGTGTAGACTTTACTATTATGAATGGACTTCTTGACGGTTCGATCGAATATTATAAGATGAATACTCTTGACCTACTGGTTGACAGGAAATTACCCGATTTCTTAGGTTTCAGTTCCGTTGCTACCAACCTCGGGGAATTGGCCAATAACGGTTTTGAATTCACTGTGAATTCAAAACTTATGGATCGCAAAAACTTTAAATGGCGGGGCAGTTTCAATATCTCCTACAACAAAAACAAGATCGTACACCTCTATGGCGATATCATTGATGTAAAAGATGCTGCTGGTGCTGTAATCGGGCAGAAAGAAGCTGACGATACCAGCAACAAATGGTTTATCGGCAAACCGATCAGTCAGATCTGGGAACCTATGATTGTAGGTGTTTGGCAAAAGGGCGAAGAGACAGAAGCGGCCAAATATGGGCAATACCCTGGCGACTTCCATTTGCAGGATGTTAATGGGGATGGTAAGATCAATGATTCAGATAACCAGTTCCAGGGACAGACAGAACCTTTATATCGTTGGAACTTGCGTCAGGAATTCAATCTATTCCAGAATTTTGACCTTGCATTATCCTTCTATTCTGCAATGGGACATAAAGGTACCTACAACGTTGCCAAAAATAGGGATGGCTTCCCTGAACGGGTCAATGCTTATGTAACTCCTTATTGGACACCCGAGAATCCAACCAATGACTATGCCCGTATCTATTCAAATGAAGGTGGTGCCGTATTCAACGTATGGAGAAGCAGGTCGTTTATCCGTTTTGACAATATCAATCTGGCCTACACTGTACCCCAGAAGATCCTGAAAAAGGCACATATCGCCAATCTGAAAATTTTTGGGACGATTAATAATGTTGGTTACTGGGCTCCAAAATGGAAATTCTGGGATCCTGAACAATATAGGAACGAGGCCAATACATTGACAAACGGACCTTCTCCCCGGATTTTCACGATGGGTATTAATTTAACTCTATAATTCACTTCAAAAGCAAAACCAAATGAAATCAATAAAAATAAAATCATTTATAAAAGTCCTGCTTTTCCTCCCTATCACAATGGGAATGGTGAATTGCAGTGAAGACTGGTTGAAACCAAAGCCACTTTCCATCTTCACACCTGAGAATGCATTTGTCGATGCACGTGGTATGTATGGTGCGTTAACAGCTTGCGAACGAAATATGCGTTACGAGTGGTATGGCGACGCTGCCCCGATCATTACAGAATTGGTTTTCTCCGAAGTTTGCGTTGAAGGGACCACCGACAAACCGGGTCCGGCACAAAATCTGAACATCCAGATCACACCCAGTTCGCAATTAAATAGCGGCGACTATAATAAAATTGGTTGGTATTGGCTCGAAGGTTATAAAGGGATCAAATATGCTAACGTTGTTATTTCAAGGATCAACTCGGCAACTTTTACAAGTGAGGCAGAGAAAAACGCAGTTTTGGGTTCTGCGTACTTTCATAGGGCATTCCGCTATTATCGTCTGACCCAGCAATTTGGGGATATTCCGTTTATCGGAAGGGAAATTACGGACGCAAAATTGGATTTTTACTCCACCAAGCGTGAGGTTATTCTGACCAAGATCAAGAAAGACATGGAATTTGCAGCCAAATGGTGTTCCGATGCCGTTGACCGTGGACGTGTCACCAAAGGAGCATGTTATCACCTGCTTGCTAAGATCGATCTTGCATTGGGAGATTTTGATGGTGCTATTGCCGCTGCAAGTGCAGTAATCGATGGCGGCACCTATGCCCTGATGACGTCACCATTTGGGGCGATTCCAAAGGAGGAAGGTGATTATCTTACCAAATTGGGTGTTGTAAGAAACGATGTTATTGCCACGCTTCACTGGTGCAACAACAAAGCTCTTTCAAACAATAAAGAGGTGTTGTTCATGGTTCTTTCACGTGAAGATCTGATCGACTCCCGTCTTGATCTTCAGATCATGCGTAATGCAGTTCCTTTCTGGGGTTGCTCCAATTCCAATTTCTTCAAGACTCCAAATGGTGCAGGTCCTGCCACGTCTGATATTGCTGCCCAGGACATCAAACTGGTGGAAACATTTGGCCGTGGTATTGGCCGCGCAAGAGGAACCAACTACAGTACCAGGCAAATCTGGGACGACGCCAATGACCTTAGGCATAAGAAATACAACTGGATGAATATGGAGGACCTGGTTTATAACCATGCCAACCTTAAAACATCCGACCCTGCTTATTACAATAAACCAATGCAGTTAAAAACTTCCACCGGTGCTGTATTGACAACCGATACGATCAGGAACTGGTTTGGCTGGCCACATTATAAGATTTACACGCCCGACCCACGTAGGACTCAACCTCAGGGTGGATCTTACGACTGGTATGTTTTCCGTCTGGCAGAAACCTACCTGTTGCGTGCAGAAGCTTACTGGTGGAAAGGTAACCAGGCTGCTGCAATGGCTGACATCAATAAAGTCAGGACACGGGCACAGTGTGCTCCCTATTTGGATGCTTCAAAAATTGATATCGGTACTGTTCTTGACGAACGTGCCAGGGAATTGTTCTGGGAGGAGCCCCGCCATACCGAACTCGCGCGTATGTCGTATATCTTTGCCAAAACAGGTAAATCATACAATGGCAAAACTTATACTATGGCCAATTTTGGAACCAGTAACTTCTATTATGATAGGGTGATGTCGATTACCGACTGGTACAATAAGGGGGTAAAAGCCAACAACGGACAAGCCTATACAATGAGTGCATACCATGTTTTGTGGCCAATCCCACAGGCTTCTATCAGCTCTAATACCAAGGGGATTATCAACCAAAACTTTGGTTACGATGGTTTTGCCAACAACAAAGCACCTTTAGACGCAATATCTGCAGAAGACGATATTTAGTTGTTTATTCAAAAATTTAAAAACCGGACTGTTCAGGAAACTGGACGGTCCGGTTTGTTTTTTTGAGAAGAAGAAAATTTACGGGGTAAAAAGATTGGACTTAAATTGTCAGGCTTTCCATAAACAACATTTTCTTTGCCGATGCCACAATGATTATTTTGATGGTTTCGAACCTATTGGCAGTTGCATATTGGAGCAATTGTATTGTGGCTGTATCTACCGCTTGGTTTACAGCAACTTCTTCCTTTTCCGATGTTTCGATTTCACCAGCCTTAAGGTATTTAAGTTCAATAATGTAATCGAACTTTACATATTCGGTAAAGCGCCGGTCGGGTTCAAGGCAAATATCGGCATAACCTTTGTTTTTCTCTTGTTCGCTGGTCACATCATAGAGGCTGGTGAGGTTCAGCCATGCCAATAGGAACGTTTTCAGCCCTTCTTCGTGGAAGGTAAAATCGCGGACTGAAACGGCTTCATAAAATTTATCAACAATGTATTGAAGGGCCGGTTTCCAAGTCCCTTCCAAAGCCATATCCGTAAAAATCTGCTCCAAAAAATCTTTGTCAATTTTTAATTTGAACACTTCGTCCATCGATTTTTGGATATACTCCCACAACAAATTGTTAATCAATTTATTGGGTATTTTATAGGTATATCTTCCTTCCGGGGATATCCCTTTTAAGGTGGTAAAACCCAGGTAAAACAAAAGGGAACGAAATTTCTCCGCATTGATCAATTCGTCTGCGGCAAAACTACGTACCAAGCGCCCGGTTGTTTCTTTTGTTTGAACCAAATCCTTGAGAATTAAATAATTCCCATTTAGTTTTTTCCCCTCCAATATTAGAAAACGAAGCTTTCCGTAGTCGGTGCGTAAATTTTCATCAATCAAATTAGATGGGATGCGTTTTAGCGAAAGGTTTTCCTTTAAAAAATACAATATCGATGTTGAATTAAAAATATTGGTTTCAATTAGGTTCTCATCGAAACAGTAGTTGTCGTACCACTCTGATAATAATGGAAATAGTGTTTCGTATTGTCCAGGGATATAATAATCAATAAGCACTTTGAGTTCCTCTCTGGTAAAACCGACCATTGACCCGAAATCGGGCCAAAGCGAAATATTGTCGCCTATGTTGAACCCGCTGGTCACATCGGCCATAACCAAAGGCGACACGCCTGAAATAAAGAGCCGGTCGATTTCCCGGCTGTCGGTCAACCCTTTGATAAGGCTGAAGAAATTGCGCAAAAACCCACCTGAATGGGTAATTTTTTGATAGGTTTCGGCATTGTGTTCTATCAATACATTGTTGGCAAAATTGTCGTATTCATCAATGATCATGTAAAACGAAACATGTTTCTTTTTCATTTCGCTGTGAAAAACAAGCAACATATCTCCTGGATCGACCTTACTTTCGATTTTTTTTGAAATTTCATTATCAAAGTTGTACCGGTCTTTGTACTTTGAGATAAAAATATCCATTTCCGCCCAGACATTCAGGCAAAAACCTTGTTTAAGTTGTTCGACAGTCCCTTGTGTCTTAACCATCGAAAAATTAAACCTTAAAACCGGGTATGAATTTCTTAAAGGCGTTGGATTTTGCCCGATGTAAGTGTCTCCAAATAATTTTTTAAATTGATCAGCCCCATTTATATCGTAATAATGTTCTAGCATTGAAATAAACAAGCTTTTCCCGAAACGGCGGGGACGGAGGAAAAACAAATACCGACCCCCCAGGTTTTCTATTTTCTCGATGAACATGCTTTTATCGACAAAATAGTAACCCTCTGTTTTAATCGTTTCAAAACTGCTTATCCCGTAAGGTATCTTTTTCATCTCCTTTAAATTCTTATCACACAAAGATAATGAAAGAAATTACGAAGTAATATGGCCTCAACTGATAAAAATTGTGTTACGCTGATTCCCATTCCTTCTTCAGCAAACTGAAAACCTTTAAATCATAAAACTGGTCCCCATGACGCTCTCCAGCCCTTTCGATCCCTTCAAAGAGGAAACCTAGGCGGATAGGGATATTTTCGCTTGGAACATTGCCCACTGCACAACGGATGGACACCCGGTTCATCCTCATCTTTTCAAAGGCAATCCCGATCAGTTTATGGCATGATTTTGAAATAATCCCGCGACCCGTCATCTCTTCTGTCAACCAATAACCAAGCTCAGTTTTTTCATTCACCCTATCGGTATTGTGATATCCGATCAATCCTGCAAAACTACCTTTGTACCAGATCGTATAAACTTCGTTCAATGTTTCTTTACGATGCTTTATCACTGTCTGTATAAAAGATCCACTGGCAATTACTGAAAAGGTTGTACTTATAAAAGGTAGCCATCTGCCAAGAAAAGCGCGGTTCTGGTCAATGGCATGAAAGATAACCGGTGCATCGTTGGGGTTTATCCGCTCCAATAAGATTTCATTCGTGACAACAATACTTTGCATTTTGAATGGTGTAAAAAAACCCGGACTTTACAATCCGGGTTTAGATTTTATTGCTAAAAATTAAAATATTATTCCTAACCTACTCAAGAACAGCAGCGATACCCGGTAATACACGTCCTTCGAGGTATTCAAGCATGGCACCACCTGCTGTGGAGATATAAGATACTTTATCGGCAATACCGAACTTATTGACTGCAGCAACAGAATCGCCGCCACCAACCAACGAGAAAGCCCCTTTGCTGGTTGCCTCTACAATTGCATCACCAATGGCTTTAGTTCCCGCAGAAAATTTCTCCATTTCAAAAACACCAACCGGGCCGTTCCAAAGGATCGTATTTGATTCGCTGATCACTTTCTTAAACATTTCAATCGTAGCTGGTCCGACATCCAATCCTGACCATCCGTCAGAGATATTGTTTGAAGGGACTACTTTGGTATTGGCGGTCTCGGCAAATGCATCGGCTTCGAGCACATCCACGGCAAGATAGATCTTTACACCCTTCTCTTCTGCTTTTTTCAAAATCTCAAGGGCAAGTGCCTGATAATCATCTTCACATAGTGAACCACCGATTTTTCCGCCCTGTGCTTTAACGAAAGTGTAGGTCATTCCACCTCCAATAATCAGGTTGTCAACACTGTTCAGAAGGTTTTCGATAATTGTGATTTTAGAGGATACTTTTGAGCCACCCATAATTGCGGTAAACGGACGTTTGGGAGCTTTAAGGACTTTGTCAAGGCTTTTAACTTCACTATCAACAAGATACCCGAATAGTTTGTCGTTGGGGAAAAATTGAGCCATTACTGCTGTTGACGCGTGAGCACGGTGTGCAGTACCAAAAGCATCATTGATCCAGCAATCGCCATTTGCCGCAAGTTGTTTTGCAAATTCTACATTACCACCCTCTTCTTCAGGGTGAAAGCGGAGGTTTTCAAGTACAAGTACTTCACCGGCTTTTAAATCATCAGCCATTTTCTTTGTCGCTTCACCGATACAATCGGGAGCCATCTTCACCTCGATGCCACCAAGTAATTCGGAAAGGTGAGGGACAAGATGCCTCATCGAAAACTTGTCCTCGGGACCCTTTTTGGGACGGCCCAGGTGCGACATAATAATCGCTGCACCCCCGTTTTCGATTACCTGTTTGATGGTGGGAAGAGCAGCCGTCATACGTGTATCGTCAGTAATTTTGAATTGTTCGTCAAGCGGAACATTGAAGTCAACGCGGATCAGGGCTTTTTTGCCCGAAAAGTCATAATTTTCAATTGTTTGCATTTTTCCTGAAATTTAATGCCGCACGTGCGGGATTTGTTTTTCAAAGATAGATAAAAAGTATCTACTGAATCAACGTCACTGGAATTTTTGTCTTATTTAATCCTTTCTTAACAAAGTTCGGCATTATTCACAATTTTCCTACTTTTGAAGGCTGATTGTTTCAGTGGATCAACAACCAATTTTAAAATCAATTTTACCGGATGCAATTTCAGGACGTAATCGGACAACATACAATTAAGCAACGGCTGGTGCAGTCGTTCGCCGAAGACCGCATACCCCATGCGCAACTCCTCGTCGGCCCTCCGGGGAATGGGAAATTGGCACTCGCACTGGCTTTTGCCCAATACATCAATTGCCCTAACAAACAACATGACGATTCGTGCGGGGTATGCAGTTCATGCCGTAAATACGCAAAGCTGATCCATCCCGACCTTCATTTCACAATTCCTGTTATCAAAGCAGGATCAGTTGATAAGCCGACCAGTAGCGATTATATGTCGAAATGGCGACCCTATTACCTCGAAAATCCCTATCCTCAATATGAGAAGTGGATGCAGTTGATTGCCGATGAAAATAAGCAAGGGGTAATTTACGTTGATGAAGCCCGCGACCTGATCCGTAAGCTGAACCAGAAATCGTATGAAGCTGAATACAAGGTTTCGATTGTTTGGCTACCCGAACTGATGAACATTACCTGTGCCAACAAAATCCTGAAGATTCTGGAAGAACCGCCTGAAAAGACAATTTTCATTCTGGTTTCGGAAGCTGAAAATAAATTGTTGAGCACCATCCGGTCGCGTTGCCAGTTTATCCGTGTTCCCAAAATTGCAGAGGAGGATATGCAACAGGCACTTTTCGACCTACCTGAATCTGGTAGCACAAACTATGGCACAATTGCCAGATTAGCCAGGGGCAACTACTTTCTGGCACTTGAGATGATCAGGAATGATGAAGTAAGGAAATACAATTTCAATCAATTCGCTTTGATGATGAGAAACGGTTATGGCCGCAAATTGGCCGAAATACTTTCGTGGTCGGAGGATATTGCGACCATAGGAAGGGTGAGGCAGATGGGGTTCCTGAAATATTGTGGCGAATTCCTGCGCGAGAACTTTATTTTTAACCTGAAGGAACCAGAACTTGTCTATATGGATGTTCACGAGAATGAATTTTCGGCGAAATTTTCCCCTTTTATCAACGAGAGGAACGTGATCATGCTTTTTCGCGAGTTTGAAAAGGCTTTCACAGACGTATCGATGAATGGCAATGCCAAACTGATTTTTACCGACCTGGGTTTTAAAGTCTCTAAGTTGATCAGGTTATAAAGTGTAAAAAAAGACATTTGCCTTGTTAATTCGTCATAGAGCCAAATAGAATCACTATTTTTGTGAAATTCAAGTTTTCGCAAGCGGCAATATTTTTCGTTGCAGAATGCATAAATATTTAACTATCAATACTATGAATACTCTAGATAAAACTGCACGTGGCTGTCCGACAAACGATCGGGTGGGAAGCTGTGCAAAACTTAATGTCTATGACTGGTTGTTCGACGTAAAAAGTACAATCAACACGGATGATATTGTGGAAGTACGGTTTAAAAATACACGTAAGGATTATTACCGTAATGTCAATAATTTAGTCCTGAAACCCGGTGATATGGTTGCTGTGGAGGCAAGCCCTGGTCACGATATCGGGATGGTCTCTCTTATTGGTGACCTTGTGCTAAAGCAAATGAAACGCCATAAGGCAACATTGATTGATGGGGAACTCCGCAAAATATATCGGACAGCAAAATCGGTTGACATTCAGAAATGGGAAGAGTCCATTGGCCTTGAGCATCCGACAATGCTAAAAGCACGAAAAATAGCCGAAGACCTTAAACTGAACATGAAAATCGGTGATGTTGAATTTCAGGGCGATAAAACAAAGGCTATTTTCTATTATATTGCAGATGAGCGTGTTGATTTTCGTCAGCTCATTAAGCTATATGCCGATACTTTTCGGATCAGGATAGAGATGCGCCAAATCGGGGCACGTCAGGAAGCTGCCCGAATTGGGGGGATCGGCCCATGTGGCAGGGAACTTTGCTGTAGTTCGTGGATATCCAACTTTGTATCGGTCACCACCAATGCTGCCCGATATCAGGAAATATCATTAAATCCTCAAAAGCTTGCAGGTCAATGTGGTAAGCTGAAATGCTGCTTGAATTATGAGTTGGATTGTTATATCGATGCGCAAAAGAATTTCCCGCCAACGAACATCCCCATAGAAACAGAAAAGGGCAATTATAATTACCTGAAAGCCGATATATTTAAAGGCCTCTACTGGTATGTGAGGGAGAATAATCAACCTGGAGGGATGATGGCCGTATCTGTCGATAAGGTAAAAGAGATTCAAAAGCTCAATAAAAGCGGTAAGAAAATTGCCCAATTGACCAATGAAAATGCACCCGTTATTGACGTGGAAGCCCACACATACCATGATTCGGTAGGACAAGAGAGCATAGACCGGTTTGATCAGTCGTCTAAAAACAGGCGGAAAAAAAGGAGAAAGCCGATATTGACACGGAAACCAAATTCTGGCAATGAAGCGACCAATGAGTAGGTACTTTTTGATATTGTGTTTGTTGGGTGCCTTTATTAGTGCCTGTAACCAGAAAATCGTTGTCGAAGATTATCAGTCATTAAAACATTCGGAGTGGCATCAGGACTCGTTACTGGTTTTTGAGATGAATATCCCCGATACAAAAAAGGTTTATGACCTTTCGTTTAATGTAAGGAACGAGGGACATTATCCTTACAGCAATTTGTGGGTTTTTGTTACGGTTACTCCACCTTCCGGCAAATCGTTGACAGACACATTGGAACTGACACTGGCAAAACCCTCAGGCGAATGGATGGGTAGCGGACTGGGGGATCTATATGATCAAAAATATCCATATAAAAAAACTGTTTTTTTTCCTGAAATCGGAAAATATACAATTGGTGTCAGACAAGGGATGCGAACACAAACCGGAATACTGAAAGGTATCCACGATTTTGGTATTACGCTTGAAAAAGCACTTTAAATGAGCAAGAATAAACTGGCAAAATTTGCAGACCTGAATACATTTGGTCATGTTATTCAGATGTCGTACAGGTCTTTAATAAATGAAGGATTTTCTTTGAAAGGAAATTGGAACAAAGATTTTTTCAAGAATGAAAATCCTGTCGTTTTGGAGTTGGGATGTGGAAAAGGGGAATATACCGTCGGACTTGCCCGATTATTTCCAAATAAGAATTTCATTGGAGTTGATATAAAAGGTTCGCGGATGTGGTCAGGCGCAAAACAAGCTGATCTGGATCAATTAAAAAATTGTGCTTTTGTGCGGACTAATATTGAGCTTTTATCGTATTTTTTTGCACACAATGAAGTAGATGAAATTTGGCTCACTTTTCCCGATCCGCAAATGAAGAAAACCAAGAAAAGGCTCACATCAACAAGATTTATTACTTCTTATAGTGAGATTCTTAATGATAATGGGATCGTTCACTTGAAAACAGATAGTAACTTCCTTTATCAATATACCTTGGCTACAATTGAAGTTAATGAGTTCAGGACGCTTGTACATACTGATGACCTGTATTCCTCGGGATTGGCCGATGAAATATTGAGTATAAGGACTGCTTATGAACAACAATGGATTGAACGGGGAAAAACCATTAAGTACATTAGGTATGTCCCTCATCATGTTTCATTGTTTGAGCCTGAAGTTGACCTTGAATTTGATGATTACAGGAGTTATGGGCGTAATCAGGTTAACAGGGACAACATCGAAACAAGAGGATAAGTAGTGGCAGATTTTTACGAACAGGTTTATGAGATTGTTAGGCAGATCCCTGTAGGTCGGGTAACCAGTTATGGTGCAATAGCACGTTATCTGGGTACAGCGGGTTCTTCGCGTATGGTTGGATGGGCTATGAACTTATCACACCATCAGGAGGTTTATGTACCGGCGCATCGGGTGGTTAACCGTAATGGATTGCTGACGGGTAAAATCCATTTCGGGTCACCAAACGAAATGAAAGAACTACTTGAAAATGAAGGCATTAAAATAGAAAATGATTGCGTTGCCGATTTTGACAAACTTTTTTGGGACCCTATTAAAGAATTGAATATCAATAATATATAATTTCCAATTTCTAATTTCTAATTTCTAATTAAAATATAATGGCAGTTATTCCAAAAAACATTACAGATATTCTCAGGAATGTTATTTTTCCTGAGTCGAAACAGAGCGTTGTTGACCTTGAGATGGTCCAGGAGATCAGGATTGCCGGAAGCAGGATAAGCTTTACATTGGTTTTTCAAAAAGATAATGATCCTAATATTCAGGCAGTTTCGGAGGCCTGTGCGATCGAGATCGAAAAGGTGTTGGGCACGGAATATGATATTACAATTACACCTAAAGGGATCCACAGGATGAAAGCTCCGGTATTGCCTGGCGTAAAAAATATCATTGCAATTGCTTCAGGAAAAGGAGGGGTCGGAAAATCGACTGTAACCGCGAACCTTGCTGTGGCACTGGCAAAGAGAGGTGCGAAGGTTGGTTTGATAGATGCAGATATTTTTGGCCCTACAATTCCAAAAATGTTTGGAGAGGAGGATGCACACCCTTATTTCGAAAAAATTGAGGGTCGTGATATGATTGTTCCGATCGAAAAATATGGAGTAAAAATACTCTCCATCGGATTTTTTGTAAAACAGGACGATGCCCTGATCTGGCGCGGACCTATCGCTTCGAATGCACTTAAACAACTGATCGTTGAAGGATTATGGGGAGAACTTGATTATATCCTGATCGATCTTCCTCCAGGAACAAGCGATATCCACCTTACAATCGTTCAAACACTTCCTGTTACCGGTAGCGTAATTGTCACAACACCACAGGATGTTGCATTGGCCGCTGTGATTAAAGGAGTTTCAATGTTTAAAAGCAAGGCTGTCGATGTTCCGATCCTTGGAATTGTAGAAAACATGGCATGGTTTACACCCGAAGAACTTCCGGATAATAAATACTACATTTTCGGGAAGGAGGGTGGAAAGAACCTTGCGGACAAATTGAACATCCCGCTGTTGGGCCAGATTCCAATTGTGATGGGGATCCGTGAAGGAGGTGACAATGGAGTCCCTGCTTCATTCAATGAAAACAGTCCAATGGGAATATGTTTTAAAGAGTTGGCTGACAATGTAGTAAAGCAATTAGAATATCGTAATTTGAATTTGAAACCAACAGAACGTGTACGTGTAAAAAAAGGATGATCCTTTAATGCAATCGCAATCAATTTCAAATTTTAAATTTCGAGTTTCAAATTTATTTCATTGATTCAATTCTCTTTGTATCTTTACCGAAATTGTTAAATAGGTTAAACAGGTGTTTTATTAATTTTTTTCTCTTGAAACAGGCAGGAAGATATATACTCGTTTTATTTTGGCTGACCGGTCTTTTTTGGGGCTGTTCGACTAAAAAAAATACTGTAGTATCACGGACTTATCATGATGTGAATGCTCGTTATAATGTATTTTTTAATGCAAAAGAGAGTTTTAAATCTGGTATTCAGCGAATTGATCAAACCATACCTGAAGATTTTTCCCGTCCGCTTCCTATTGACAAAGGTACGTTACCTGAAGCTGCAAAAGTGGCTACTTCAGAGATGGATCAGGCAATTGCCAAATGTTTAAAATTGATCTCACTTCACTCAATCACAAAGAGCCCGCCGCGAAAATCAAATGATTCCGAAAGGTATAAGACATTTGCCTCAAAAGGGGAATACAATAATTGGGTGGACGACAGTTATTTGATGATGGGGAAAGCCAACTATTACACCCATGATTTTCACCGTGCAATCGAGAATTTCAATTTTGTTATCCGGAAATTCCCGAATAATTCAATCCGGTACGATGCTTATCTCTGGATGGCGAGGTGTTATGTTGAAACGGGAGACAACAAACAGGCCCTCGAAATTTTCAGCTCGCTTGAACGTGACGGAGGTTTGCCAAAACGATTAAAGACTGATCTGAGCCTTGCGCAGGCGCAGTATTATTTGAAAGACAATCAGATCGATGAAGCAATAAAGCAAATTCAGGCAGCATTGACTTCCCAGCTTGCGCGGAAAGAGAAGCTTAGGGTGAATTATCTGTTGGCGCAGTTGCTGGTTCTCAACAATAAATTGGAAGAGGCTTCAGTACAATATTTAAAAGTGCTTAAAATGCATCCGCCTTATCAAATGTCTTTCAATGCGAAATTGTCGCGTATCGAAATTGGTGGAGGAGACAACAAACAGATTGAACAGGAACTTCAGAGACTGCTCGATAATATTATGAACGCAGATTATCGCGACAGGATCTATTTTGCAAGGGGCGAAATAGCTTTCAGGGAAGGCAGGAAAAGCAATGCAATAGCTGATTTAAAAAAATCGGTATTGTACAGTACTCAGAACCCGAAACAACGTGCTTTATCGTCACTAAATCTGGCGAGAATGCTTTTTGAGGAGAATGAATATCAACAGGCCGCTTGTTATTATGACAGTGCTGTCGCTGTAATTGACAACAATTATCCCGGATATGCCGAGATTATGACACGTGCTTCGGGTTTAAAAGAGTTGGCTAAAAATCTGGAAATTGTATCACGTGAGGATAGCCTTCAAAAATTGGCGTTAATGTCGGATCAAGACCGTAACAATGTGATTAATGGGATTATAGCCAAATTGCAAAAAGAAGAGGCAAAAAAGAAGGAGGAAGAAAATTCACAGGCAACCGACCGGAATTATTTCAGGTCACAACAATTCAGGCCACAAATAAGTGCCGCAAACGATCAAAATCTTTGGTATTTTTACAATACACTTACCACCGGTATTGGTAAATCCGAATTCCAAAGAATATGGGGGAAAAGAAAACTGGAGGATAATTGGAGGCGGAAAAACAAACTTTCTGTAAGTGAGGAGGATACTACCCAAACTGCCGATACTGAGAAAAAAGTGGTTCCGGTTGAAACAAAGAAAAAAGCCAGTGACCCCAAAACAGCAGCATTCTATTTGCAGGACATCCCACTATCCGATTCGTTACGGAAGGTTTCGAACGAAGCGATTAAAAGTGCTTTTTTCAATGCCGGTCGAATCTACCGGACAGATTTCAACGATTTTAAACGTTCTACTGAGACACTGGAAACTTTAAATACAAGATTTCCCGGCAGCATCTATGAACTGCCGGCCTTCTTTGATCTTTACCAACAATTTAAAGAAAATAACAATGTTTCGAGGAGCGAAGAATACAAAACAAAAATAATCTCCGGATACCCTGATTCAAAATACGCCAAATATCTTGTTAATCCGAAGTACTTTACAGAGCTTGCCCAACTAAAAGCGGCTATAGGGAAAAAATACGAAGGTGTATTGCAATCCTTCCAGTCATACGATTATTCCAAAGCTGCTACCGAAGCTACTGCAACATTGGCTATGAAGCCTGACAGCACCCTGCTGCCAAAAGTTAAATTTATCGAAATTGTATCGAGTGGTGTAAGTCAGGAAAAGAACGTTTTTAGCGCCTCACTTGATCAGTACATCAAGACAACTTCCGATGCCCCACTAAAAGTCATTGCACTTAAAATTAGGGACTTGATTGCTACAAATTCGCTAAACGATGTTAAACAGCTTCTGGCAAAAGGTTACATTAAAGAGGAAATTGTGAACAAGGAGCTGAAAGATGTTAATAATCAGAAGAACGATGACATAAAAGGGAAATATTCCCTTGAAGAGGATATGTTCCATTACTATGTCATTGCCTTCTCAAAAGAGGCCAAAGTAGATGTCAGCCGATTGATTTATGACCTTGCCAATTACAACCTTGATTATTACACCTCGACAGATTTTGATATCGAACCGGTTAATTTGGATGCAAAAACACAGTTTGTTGTAGTGAGGAGCCTTCCCAATAAAGAGGAGGGGATGATTTATTTCAGGTCTCTTATCAGGAAAAGAAATGTTTTTCAGACATTGAAAGGCATTGAATATGTGAACTTTGTAACATCTTCGTCGAATTACAGGATCATTATTGCAGAGAAGGGTTATCTCGACTATTTGCAATTTTTCACAAGGAATTACAGTGCCTATATCGGTGCAAATATTCCTGTCGATGAATTACCAAGTCCTGAAGTGCTACTAACCAATGTACGGAAAAAGGAGGAACCGGTTGAAAAAGGAAAGTTTGTTTTGATCGAACAACCTGTAACAGCCCAGGATACCACAGCGAAAATTTCACCGAAAGTTGTTATACCTCAAAAAGTCGAATACAAAGGGCCTTATTTGCCAAATCCTGGCAAAGATTATAATTATGCGTTGATCTTTATGAAAACTCAAGCCGATGCCGGAGCATTGTCAAAAGCTTTTGAGACCTTTAACCAGGCCAATTTCGGGTCACCATCGATCAAGGTCAGCACCGAATCACTAGACAACAATAGAGGTATTTTGATTGTGAGCGGGTTAAAAGAGCTAAAGGCTGCTACGGTTTATTTTCAAAAAGCCGGTTCCGACTCATCGCTCTACGCATTGATAAAAGGGAGCACCTTTAGGAGTTTCATTATCAGCAACGAAAACCTTCCCATATTTATGAAAGAAAAGAACCTGCTTTTGTATATGGAGTTCTTTAACCAATTAAAATAAATGGACTGGTTAGGACAAATCATCTCTATCGTAATAAAAAACTTAAAAATAAAAAAAATAAAAAAAATAAAAAAAAATGTATAAAAAAATTTCTGAATAAAGAATTAATATTACTTTTGAACAAATGAATCTTATTTTTTAACAAGTGCTTCTATTTGTAAGATTCTTTTTACTGTTCTAAAGTTTATCGGTAAAGTTCTATATGATTTTGTTTAGCATAACAAAATGATTTATAGAATCATACAATAAAATATTCAGTCCTGACAAACGATTTCTATAATAAGTAAAATACAATAAAGATGAAAACAACAAACGACGAAATCAAAACCAACGAAGACCCTAAAGGCAAAAAGATGACCCGCAAAGCGGCCATCAACAAAGCAGGGTTCATCGCTATTTCGGCTGCAACAACGATGATGTTACTGGCTACTCCTAAGGCTGCGCATGCTTCGACAGGTCCTCAAGCACCCGGTTCCGAGCCCGCAGGTGGTGGTACATGGACGAAACGGACTCCTGGTTGATCTTATAAAAAAACGCCGGTTCATAAACGAGCCGGTTTTTTTTTGCGATCGAGTCAAACGATTTCCAATCGCTTTTGAAAACTTAGTAATGAAGTTTATATTTGTAGAAGTTATTGGCTTTAATCGTTATAATCCAGGTCAGTTAAAATGAACAACAAGAAAGCTATATATATTCTAATAATTTCAATTATTGTTAGTTGCCTAAATCTATCGGCATCTCCGGCTTTTCCAAGATTGATCAGTTTTGTCCAGCCTGACGGGTCAAAAATCAATATTTACCTGAAAGGGGACGAGAGGGTCAAATGGGCCGAGACCGAAGATGGTTATTCGATCCTTTTCAATGCGAATGGAGCTTATGAATATGCTGTCCTGAACAATCAGGGCAATATGGTGCCGTCGGGAAGAATTGCCAAAAATGCGGTCCAACGTAGCAGTGATGATTTGATTTTTTTATTAGCCTTATCTAAACATCTGATATACAGTCACAGCCAGGTGGGAATGGCAAAGCAGATCGGCAATATCATGTTAAAAGATGGCAACTTATTGAAGGCTTTTCCAACAAAGACTTTACCGGGTAAAACAGCCCAACTGCTTTGTATCCTGATCGGGTTTACCGATCAGCTTTTTACAAAAACGGCGGCAGATTTTGATAATTTGTTTAATCAGGCCACCTATACTGTGAATGGTGCAACGGGCAGTGTAAACAAATTCTTTTATGAATCTTCCTATGGTCAGTTAAATTTATCGGTTACCGTGGCAGGACCTTACACTGCCAAAAACGATAGGAAATACTATGGTGCCAATGATGGGGCAGGTAACGATGTAAAGCCCAGGGAGTTGATAACCGAAGCTGTTGTTTTCGCTGATAAAGATATTAATTATGCCAATTATGCCAATGGTGGTATAGTGGATGGTGTATATGTGATTTATGCAGGTTATGGCGAAGAAGCTGGTGGGGGTGCAGATTGCATTTGGGCCCATGCCTGGAACATACCTACCGTAAAACTCGATAGTGTAAATATCAGCAGATATTCCTGTTCGCCCGAATTGTCAGGGTCGAGCGGTTCTGACATTACCAATATTGGTGTGATTTGCCACGAGTTTGGCCACATACTTGGCGCTCCCGATTATTACGATACCAACTATGCAACCGGTGGCCAATACCCCGGGACCGGATATTGGGATTTGCAATCGAGCGGAAGTTGGAACAACGCTGGCAAAACCCCCGCCCAACCCAATGCCTTTACAAAATGCTATATCTATGACTGGGCTACGGCGACAGTCCTCACATCTCCTGGTTCTCGCATTACAATTCAGAACTCTTCTATACAAAATTCGGGTAGTTTCTATCAAGTGAATAGTGCCACACCCAATGAGTATTTTTTATTGGAAAACCGGCAACAGGTTGGTTTCGACGGAGCCCTTCCCGGACATGGAATGTTGGTTTATCATGTTGACGGAGATTATATTGCGGCCCATTCGGACTCTATAAATGCCGGAATACATCAGGGAATGTTTATTATGGCAGCAAATTCGCCTACAGCAAATGGAGTTTCCATCTCAGCAGAATCTACGATAAATACATCTGGATGTACTTTTTCTGCTGCCAATGGTAAGACCTCGTTCACAGACGCGACAACTCCAAATGCCAAATCATGGGCTGGGTTAATTACATCAAAGCCTATTACAAACATTACTGAAAATAACATCAACAAAACGGTCTCCTTTAGTTTTATGGGTGGAAGTTCGTGTGCCCCTCCCACAACTCAAGCATCGAACCTTCATGCTACTGAAATAACTGAAAATGCAATGAAAGTCAGTTGGAGCAGGGGTAATGGTGATTTTGTGATGGTGGTTGCAAGGGCCCTTGCACCGGTAAATAACGAACCTTTTATTGGCACTTACTATACTCCAAGCCCAGTTTTCGGAAGTAGTAATGCTGAGTTGGGTACTGGTAACTATGTGGTTTACAATGGTACCGGAACTTCGGTAAAGGTTACAGGACTTAGTAGTGGTATTACCTATTATTACTCAGTATATGAATACAATAGCTCAGGATATTGTTATACGGCTTCGGCATTAACAGGTAATGCGCAAACACTGGGGACAGCATTTCCTGGTTCTTCAGGGAATACGTATTACGATTCTAAAATCACAAATGTTGTTTTTAATACAATTAATCAAGTATCATCCGGGTTTAAACATTCAGGATATAGTGATTATACAACGATTAAAACCCCGGTGGTTAAAGGTGCAGCTTATGATCTTAGTGTAAAGTTATATACAGACGGGCTATATACCTATTATGCCAAGGTTTGGATTGATTGGGACAATAGTTTTACTTTTGAGGATTCCGAAGCCAACGAACTCGGCACTGCAATTGTGCCTTATTCAGAACCAGAAGGGCTATTAACATCGTCCCCAAAAAGTATAACTGTTCCAACCGGGGCAGTAAACGGGCCAGTAAGAATGAGGGTCGCCAGCAAATATAGCAGTTATCCAACGGCAACTGAAACTAATTTTGATGGCGAAGTGGAAGATTATACGATCGTTGTAACATCTCCCGTAACCTGGACAGGCACTACGAGCAGCGATTGGAACACCGGCACCAATTGGAGCCCTGAGGGGGTACCTACCGATTATAATAGTGTTACAATCCCACATCTTATAAATGATCCTGATCCTGTCATAAGCAGTTCTGCACATAGTTATAACCTCACCATAGAATCAGGTGCCGTTTTAACGATTGGTACTACGGGTTCACTTACGGTCAATGGGAACCTAACCAATAATACAGGAACAACTGGTTTGATATTGGAGTCGGCATCAACCGGGACTGGTTCACTAAAGATCGTAGGTAGTGTGACCGGTTCAGCAACGGTAAACCGTTATATAAGTCATTCTCATTGGCATATCGTTTCTCCACCTGCCATCGAAATCTTTAGTGACTTTTTGGATCGAAATAAGGACATCCCCTATTTGACATCAGATTTAAGTAAAACAACTGTGGGAATGACGGATTACGGAACAGATAATTGGAATGGTTATTTTACCCTTTCAAAAGGAGGAATCCTGGGAATAGGGAAAGGGTATCTGGTATGTACTAAGTCTGACGATATTGCATCACCACCACCAACAATATTAAACTTCTTGGGTTCTTTGAAATCAGGGACTACAAATGTAACTTTATCATCAGGGTGGAGCTGCATCGGAAACCCGTTTACGTCTGCCATCAACATCAATAATGAAGCAAGTGGTTTATCTGGGGTTCCCAATTTTCTTTCAACAAATTCATCTGTTTTAACCGGGAGCTATGCCGCTGTTTATTTCTGGGACGAGTCTAAATCAATTGCAGAATACCAGGTGATTAACCATGCAAGCGAGGCCACCTATGCGACCCTTGGCCAGGGATTTTTTGTCAAAGGTACGGGCTCGGTAAACTTTACATCCGATATGCAGGTCCATCAGGGGAGTGATGCCCTTAAAACAGCAACTGTTCATTATCCTGAAATTAAACTCATCGCTTCCAGTCAAAACAAATCTTTTTCCACAACCATCAAATTTATCGAAGACGCCACCCGAGGTTTGGATGTGGGTTACGATGCCGGACTTTTCAAGTCCAATGATACGTTATCTATATTTACCAAATTGGTCGAAGACAATGGTATCCAGTTCCAACTTCAGTGTTTGCCAACCAATCAATACAACAGCTTGGTTATCCCGGTAGGCATCGAGTCAAAAACCGGCGGCGAAGTTGTCTTTTCAGTCGAAACTGTCCAATTAGACCCCAATTGCAAGGTAATTTTAGAAGATAGGTTAACTAACACATTCACAGATCTTTCCAAAGATGCATATAAAACAACGATTGTAGCCAACACTAATGTTTCGGACCGATTCTTCCTGCATACTTCCGACATTGTAAGCGGGTTGAAAAATCAGGATCTTTTTTCCGGTAAACTACGGGCTTATGTTGTGGGCAATGTTGAAATCAGGCTTATTGGCGAAGTAGGCAACAAGTCGGTGGCCACATTGTACAATGGTTTGGGCAAGGTGGTGCTAACAAAGAAATTAAGTGCCGGGAACCTCAATATAATCGGATTGCCAAACCTTAACAGCGGTGTTTATCTTCTAAATATCAACGACAATAGCACGGCACAAACAATTAAGGTGGTGGTGAGGAAATGATTTTGTGAGGTGGAGACTGAGGGAGGGAGAGAAATGGCGAAGGGGAAAGGAGAAATTCCAAAGGCTTTAGCCGAAAATTAGTAAGTTATTATTAATTATATAATTAGCAATTTTTGGCTACAGCCTTTCTGAATTTGTATCTGTGGTCCTCCAGCTAAAGCTGGAGGCAATTCATTGTTGTACTAAATCATAAAACGAATACATTAACCATGAAGCAGATCTTTGTAATATTAATTTTGACCTTGTTTTTATCAAAACCTGGACAGGCCATTTCCCCCGACAGTCTGAAGTATATGAATGCTTCAAATTTTGAAATTATCAACAAGGGATTTACCGATACCCAGGACTTATACGACCGTTTGCCGGCCAGCCTGAATGGCAAAACCCGTCTCCCGGTCTGGTCGTTGTCAAAGAACTGCAGCGGACTAGCCATCCGGTTCCGAACCAATTCTACAGTGATTTCTGCGCGATGGGAAGTTACCGGAGATGTGACAATGAACCATTTTACACCAACTGGCATCAAAGGATTGGATCTCTATTGTTTGAAAAACGGGAAGTGGCAGTTTGTCAATTCTGGCCGTCCAAACGGAAAGAAAACAACATCCATTATTATCGATCACATGGCAGGTGATGAGTCAGAGTATATGCTCTATCTCCCTCTTTATGACGGGCTTTTCAATCTTGAAATCGGCGTACACCCTACTGCTAGAATCGAAAATCCCCTTATCAATTCGCCCCTGAAGGGAAAACCAGTTGTCTTTTATGGCACAAGTATCACCCAGGGAGGATGTGCCTCTCGCGCAGGTATGTCGTATCCCAATCAGTTATCGAGAATGTTGAACAGGCAAATTGTAAACCTGGGTTTTAGCGGCAATGGGCAACTTGACCTGGAAATTGCAGAAGCAATGTCAGGTATTGATGCTTCATGCTTTGTGATTGATTGTTTGCCAAATGTTTCTGTAAAACAGATGAACGATAAATATGCTGCTTTTCTAAAAATAATCCGAAAAAAACGGCCTGATGTTCCTATCCTTCTGGTTGAAACGATCCTCTTCCCCCATCGGATTTTCGACCAGTCGGTTTCTGCCTTACTTCAGGAAAAAAATGCAACACTCAAAAAAATCTATGACACTCAAAAAAAATCGGGTGACCGAAAGATCTATTATCAGAAAGCAAACCAATTGATTGGAATGGATGGTGAAGGGACTGTCGATGGAGTTCACCTGACCGACCTTGGTTTTTTGCGGATGTCAGAACAACTCTACCCGGTTATCCGAAAATTAATCAGGACACATTGAGAAGCTGTTTAAATTTAAATAATCTTTCAAGCCATGAAGAAACTACTTACCCTTTTCATCCTTTGCAGTCTCATAAATCTTGGAAGATTGGGTGCTGCCATTCCATTTCAGCCCGATTCAGGAATTGAACTATTGCGTAAAAACTTCAAATCCAATATTCTAAAAAATCTGCCAACCGAAGAACAAATAGGTAAAATCCTGGCCCTTTTGCGACCTGATGGAAGTTTCTCGGATATTGATTACAGTGACCGGACTCGTGGTGGATGGAAATTGAGCGAGCACCTGAGTAGGTTATTCTCAATGTCCATCTCATGGAAATCGCCACAAAGTACCTATTTTCAAAGTCCTAAACTAAAAATGCCCCTTTTCAGTGTATTGGATTATTGGTTAAAAAACGATTTTATCAATCCAAACTGGTGGTATCCTGAAATAGGTGTTCCCAAGGTATTGGGCCAAATACTTGTATTGCTTAAAGATGACCTTTCTGAGAGGGAGATAGCCGATGGGCTAAAAATCATGGACAGGTCCAAAATTAGCAGAACAGGACAAAACAAAGTGTGGCTGGCAGAAAATGTGATTTATCGCAGCCTTCTGACAAATGATTCGAAGCAAATTGAATTGGCCGTTCAATCCATTACAGAAGAGATTATTATTACTACAAATGAAGGTATCCAGCCAGATTTTTCGTTCCATCAGCATGGGCCACAGCAACAGTTTGGAAATTATGGGTTGGCTTATGCTGGAGATATGACTGAACTTGCGATTGTTTTTGGGGGTACACCTTATGCATTTGCGACTGAGAAATTGGCAATATTGCGCAATTACCTGTTGGAAGGGCTCAAATGGGTGACCTATAAAAACAAATTTGACATAAGTGCATGTGGGAGACAATTGTTTCCCAACGCTCAGGTAGGCAAAGCCCGTTCACTTTCCAGTATTTATCAGACATTTGCGGTGGGAGATCAGGAATTTAAAACGCATTACCAGTCAGCAATGGAAGATTTTGAAGGGAATATCCATTTCAACAGGTCAGACATGACAATCCATCGCCGAAAGGATTTTTACACTTCGGTAAAGATGGCATCGAACCGGGTGGCTGGAGCCGAATCGTGCAACAGTGAAAATATACAAGGCTATTATATGGGTGATGGTGCCACTTTTTTCTATCAGTCGGGCGACGAATACCTTGATATTTTCCCGTTTTGGGATTGGAAAAAAATACCCGGGATCACCACTTATCAGGATGACAGGGTATTACCGGTATTGACGGCTTCTGGTTACAAGTTGAAAACGGATTTTGTGGGAGGGGTGAGCGATGGCAAGAATGGGGTGGCAGCAATGCAATATACTCGTGAAGGGGTCAGTGCTTTCAAATCGTGGTTTTATTTCGATGATGCGTTTGTTTGCCTGGGTTCCGGAATTAACACCGATCAGGATAAGGTGGTCACAACTTCTGTTAACCAGAGTTTATTAAAGGGTGAGGTTTTGGTAGCCCAAAAAGGGAGAAAGTCGGTTCAAAAAAGTGGATCACACGATCTGGAAAATGTCGATTGGATAATTCACGATAAATGGGGGTATTACTTTCCCGGAAGTGCCGCAATAAAACTTGAAAATCGTGAGAGAACGGGAGCCTGGAGTCGTGTTGTTGAACCGATGTCTGACAAAGTGCTCAATACTAATATTTTTCAGTTATGGTTCGATCATGGGAACAAACCAAAAGATGCCACCTATGCCTATTTCGTATTCCCAAAAGCTTCTGCTGGTAACATTGATAAAAGAGGTGGTGAACTCAAAATTACAACCAATACCAAAGCCGTTCAGGCTGTTACCGCTAACGATAAAAATCTTACCGGAATTGTTTTTTTTAAAAGTGGTTTGTGCCAGGTTTCACCTGTACGCACAATTTCCGCAGACAAACCATGCATTGTATTATTGGATTCCCATTCAGGTAAAGAGACCATTTGCATTTCGGATCCCACTCAGTTACAATCAGAAATCAAACTTACGTTGACGGGAAAATCAGCTATTAAAACTGGGGGTGAAATAAGTTTTGATCCTGGGAAAAATCTCACAACGATTCTGGTCCGTTTGCCACAAGGCGGTGAGGCAGGGAAATCGGTGTATATAAAATAATTGGATCATGTTTGAGTCTTTTTTGACCATCAACGCCGTTTTATTAAGAATCATTTCAAATCCATTTGGGAATGTTTTTCAAAAACAGCTTACCTCAAAAGGCAATCACCCCTTACTGGTCAATTTTCTGACCTATCTATTTTTATCGTTCTTTTGCATTTTCGTTACCTTTGGTATCGGTTGGCAAGATTTGCCTGCTCAATTTTGGTTTTATTCCGTCCTTGGCGGAATCGCAGGTGCCCTTGGAAATGGTTTTCTCGTGAAGGCGTTGCATAAAGGGGATCTTTCTGTGCTTGGCCCTATTAATTCCTATAAATCGGTGGTAGGGGTCATTATGGCAATCTTTCTTCTCGGGGAAATTCCAAATATAGTTGGCGTACTTGGGATTTTACTGATTATTTTTGGAAGCTATTTTGTACTGGATACAACACCAGAGAGGTTTTCGTGGGCTCTATTAAGGAAAAAGGAGATACAGTTCCGGATTTCAGCGATGATCCTGACAGCCATTGAAGCCGTATTTATTAAGAAAGTTATCTTGAGTTCTTCGGCTTTAATGGCCTTTGTGAGCTGGTGTTGTTTTGGGGCATTTTTTTCTTTTTTCATGCTTTTTATTTATAGGCTTAATTTGCGAGAGGAATTTACAAAAGTTAACAGACCTTGTTTAAATAAATATGCCTTTTTGGTGATTTGTGTTGGAATAATGCAATTGACAACTAATTATACTTTTGACCATATGCCTGTAGGATACGCATTATCACTGTTCCAACTCTCAACAATTGTCAGTGTACTGCTCGGACACCGGCTTTTTAAGGAGTCGGATATCCGTAAAAAGTTGATTGGCACTGCGATAATGATCGTTGGATCCGTTGTTATTATACTTTTTAAAGACCTTTAAAATGTTTATTTTTGCCCGCAGCAAATGGGAAAGGTCAATGAAATATACAAACAGAACATTTATGGGGTGATTGCCATCTTGATTTTTCATATTGTTGTATTGCTTGTGTTGATTACCTCTAATTTGGAAATTGGGAAGCAGTCGCTTGAAGAGAAAATTATTGTTGATCTTGCAACTCCCGAAATAAAACTTCCTGAGCCAGAGATGGAAAAAGCACGGCAATCAACCACCTCATCGCAGCCAATGCAATCGAATGCAACCAAAGGACAATTGTCCTCAAACCGGGCTGTCAATGATGCGGCAACCACAAAGTCTCGATCAAATGACCCATTTTTTGACAACGATTACAATTCTGAGATTGCTGCGGCCAAAAAATTGGTAAGCGATGTAAACAAAACTTTGTCACAGGAGATCCCTAAAATCGGGGATATTCCTATGCCTGTCGATAATACAGAAGGGAAAACCCGAGAAGAGGTAAAGCAATCGAATTTTAAGGGGAAATCAAATATCCATTATTTTTTGGAAAACCGTTTTCACGCAAGGCTTCCAATCCCGGTCTATCTGGCCGAGGGTGGGGGAGAGGTGATCGTTGATATCGTGGTTGGCCGCGATGGCCATGTATTGAGTGCCAATCCACGTCAAAATCCCAAAATCACAGATCTAAATATTTTGGCCTATGCTAAACAAGCTGCTGAGAAAACTTGGTTCAACGAAGATCCGTCAGCTCCCGAGAGACAAAAGGGAACAATAACATATCTATTTGTAGAACAATAAGATGTGAAATTGAAAAATTGAAAGAATGAATGAAATAGAAAAAGGAAAAACGGAAACAGGGAAACGGAAACGAGATATGGCTTCGAAACAATACATAGTAGGTGTTAAAATATTGTAGAATTTCAAGCCAGCCGCCAGTCGCTAGTTACCAGAACCCGCTTATTCGTGCAGGAATTTCCTGATATCCTTTAATTCTCCCACCAATACAAGGATATCATCGTTACGGTATTCAAGATCAGCAATGTCCTGGTCCTCTTTAAGTTGAGATGAAGTATAAAGGATATGCTTGTCTCTCTTGAAAGCTATAATTTTCAGATGAGTATCCTTCTTGAAGGTAGTTGGCGAGAATTTATTTCCAATCAGCGATTTTGGAACCGGTAAATCGATAATCTTAAGGCTTTCCGAAATGCTGAAAAGGTTAAGTATCCCATCAAGTGGAAGCTTCTGTGCGAGGACACGGGCCGCTTCGTATTCCGGATTAATCGTATGTTTAATCCCAATCGCATTAAGTACGGTTAGGTGGATGGAGGAACTTTCGCGGCAAATTACTTTTTTCACTCCCATTTTTTTGAGCAGCGCAGCAATCATCACCGAAACACCAAAATCATCACCAATGCAAACGACAAAAACATCGGCTTCTTTGATTGGTAAAAGTCTTAGAGCGTGTGGGTCACTGGCATCCAATGCGATCGTATTGGCAATTGTGTCTTTAAAGAACTCCACCTTCTCAAGGTTACGGTCAACGCCGAGTACATCGTGTCCCAGTGAAGTTAGGATCTTTGCGAGCGATGCACCAAAATTTCCAAGACCAATAGCGACTATGTTCATAGGTAAAATTTTTATATTTTAATTGAAGGCTTTAAGTAATAATAATATTTTCTTTAGGAAATCTATATAAAGATTGTGCTGCCGATGTTCGTGAAAGGGACAACAGCAAGGTTATACATCCCATTCTACCTAGGTACATAAGTATCACAAGGATTAATTTTGAGTAGTCTGATAGAAAAGGGGTAAGGTTAAGTGAAAGCCCCACTGTTCCAAAGGCAGAAAAACATTCAAAGACAATCCGTAGAAGTCCCTGATGCCCATCAATAAGAAAAATACCAAATGTACCGACACAAATAATGAAAATGGAGAGGATTATTATTGCAAATGCCTTATTTACAGAGTATTCGTGAATCTCGTACCGATGGATCTCAATATGGTTCTTCCCTTTGATAATCCTGATCATGTTCAACAGTGCAATAGCAAAAGTGCTTGTTTTGACACCGCCACCAGTAGAGACTGGTGAGGCACCTACCCACATCAGGAAAATCATGATAAGGATAGAGGGTTTTGCCAAATCCATCATATTCACATTGTTAAATCCTGCTGTTCTTGGGGTTACACTTTGAAAATAGGAAACTGCCAGTTTTCCGTTAAAACCCAAACCTTTTTGGGTAAAATCAGATTCAAGCAGAAAAAAGGATAATGTCCCGAAAACCAGAAGGATAAAAGTTGAAGTAATCACCATCTTTGTATTAAAAGAGATCATTCCAACCCTGTGAACATAGGGTTTTCTGTATTTGATATATTCCAAAAGCCACACAGCCTGGGCTCTTAAATAACTATAAACATTCAGCAAGACAGGAAATCCCAGACCTCCCAATACAATAAGATTGGCTACAGAATAATGAAGGCTATAGTTTTCCCTTATCCTGATATCGTAAAGATTATCTGTCAAATTAGAAAAGCCAGCATTGCAAAAGGCAGATATAGAATGAAATATCGCGAATTTTATCTCATCTGTTGCTGAACCCAGTCCTGTACCATGTGATTGCAGTGATAAATAAATAAAAACAGCTCCAACAAATTCGATAAGAAAAGTGATCAGCACAACTTTCATCAAAGTTTTTAAAACGCCATTAATACTGTCCTCGCTGAGATAATCACGAATAAGTAATTGCTCCCGAAAAGAGGAAGTCTCCTTAAAAAATATTCCGAAAAAACTTGTAATTGTCATTACACCTATACCTCCAATTTGAATAAGTGAAAGTACGATCAACTTTCCAAGATCGGTAAATCTTGTGGCAGTATCCACAACTGTAAGACCCGTAACGCAAACTGCACTTGTAGAAGTAAAAATCGCATCAATAAATGATATTGGAGAGGTTGTGGAGAGGGGCATCATTAACAGCAACCCCCCCATGAAAATAATCATTCCAAAACTAATCAAAAAAAGTTGTGCAGGATTCAGAAGTTTAGCCAACAGATCAAGCTTTAACCGTGATAATTCCAAAATAAAAAGGATTACGGCCAATACCTGAAATCCAGAAAATCCGTGAAAAAAACTGTGGCCGTTTTCGTCAAAATCGATCAAAAACCTGAAGAAAAATGAAAGTACAAGTAAAACACCAAGAATAAAGTTAGTGAGGAAAACTTTTCTGTTCAACAAATGATCCGTAAAAAGGACGGAACGGATCAGATACAAAATCCCGACGATAAGGAAGAAAAAGTGGACAAATGGTCTGTTTAATAGTGCATTGGATACTTGGTTTGTGATAAACCCAATATCATCAATGGCAATAATAAAAAGAGATGTTATTATAATGAACAACAAACTATTTACTAGTCGGTGGAGGTACTCGTACCTTGCACCAAGTTTACAGTAGTTGTTTATTAATTTGGAAAAGTTCATAACCTATTTTTATAAGTGACAAATTTAACATCTAAAAGTTAAGTCTGTGCATTGAAATATTATTTTGATTAAACCAAAATAAGAAAATAGGGTCTGAAATTCAAATTGATGAATTTTCCTTTTGATACCCAATAGGATCTATCGGTTTGCAGGAAAATAATATAAGGTGTTTTAATTCAGGCACGTTTGTAGAGTTTTTATATTGTACTAATTTTGCACAGGATTCATATTAAGAAAACGGAAGCAACAAGTTCTTATCTGCAATAGCATGTTTATAAAGATATCGCGCATTATCCTGAGGAACAGGATTTTAATTATTGTCCTAATTTCTGTTATCACTGCTTATATGGCTTTTGAAGCCCAAAGTGTCAAATTATCGTATGATAATTCGTCCCTTTTGTCAGAAAAGGATAGTGTAATGATTGAATACCGCTCTTTTAAGCAACAATACGGTGAAGATGGCAATGTATTGATGGTCGGGATTAAAAACCCCGATATTTTCAGGTACGACCAGTTTGTTGCATGGTACGACTTAGGTAATTCCATTCGTTCCATTGATGGGGTTCAGGATGTAATCAGTATGACCCGGGGGATCAATCTTGTCAAAAACGAAGTAATCCATCAATTCGACTACGCCCCGCTTGTCATTCGGCGCCCTAAAACACAATCGGAGGTTGACAGCCTGAAAAATACAATACTTGGGCTTAAGTTTTACGAAGGGATGCTTTATAATCCAAAAACGAAGGCCTCATTGATGGCCATCACCCTGGATAAAAAGAAATTGAACGACAGGAGTAGGATTGCATTGGTAGCCAGTATTGTTAAAGCCGCCGACAGTTACCGGATTCAGAATAAAGTGGAGATACACTATTCGGGAATGCCCTATATCCGGACCATCACGATGCAAAAAGTCAAACATGAACTGTTCCTTTTCATCTTGATGAGTATTGGAATAGCCGCCACAATCATGTTCATGTTTTTCAAATCGATGAAAGTGGTTCTAAGTTCGCTCCTGATTGTTGCCATAAGCATTATCTGGGTTTTGGGAACTACGGTTTTATTTAATTTTAAAATTACGATCCTCACAGGGGTAATTCCGTCATTGATTGTCATCATCGCAATAGAGAATTGCATTTATGTCCTAAATAAATACCATTGGGAATATCGGATCCACGGCAATAAAATAAGGGCATTGATCAGGGTAGTGCAGCGCATCGGATTTGCTTCATTAATGACTAATGCTGCAACGGCTCTAGGTTTTGCCGCTTTTATTGTGATACCCAATCAGATGCTTAGGGAATTCGGAATTATCACTGCCCTTAATATCATGCTCGAATATGTACTTTGTATCACTCTGCTGCCTATTATTTTCAGTTTTATCGATCCGCCAACTGAGAAACACCTGAAACATCTTGAAAGTAATTTCTTTGGAGGGATCATCAGCAAAATAATCTATTTGATCAGTAATCGAAGAAACATTATTTACGGTATAGCTGTTATACTTTTAGTGATTGGTTTTTGGGGTATCAGTATGATGAAAACATCAGGAAAAGTTGTTGATGATTTTAGAAATGATGATCCTATCTATATTGATCTTAAGTTCTTTGAAAATAACTTTGGGGGAGTAATGCCTTTTGAAATCTCCATTGACACAAAAAAGAAAAATGGGGTATTTGTGGGTGCTACCCTGGATAAGATAAACGAACTTCAAAAGATGGTCAACTCTTATCCTGAATTTTCCAAACCACTCTCAATTGCCGAACTTTTTAAATTTTCAAAGCAGGCTTATTTTGGGGGCGATTCATCCATGTACTCTATGCCAAGCAATGTGGAGAAGGGTTTTATTATGGGGTATCTTCCGAAAAATCAAAAAGGAAAAAACAATAACCTTCTTTTTTCCTATCTCGACAGCACAAAGAGGTACACACGGGTGAGTTTCCAAATGGCTGATATTAGTACACGACACATGGATTCATTGATGGCCAAGATCCATCCGCAAATTGATAGCATTTTTAATCCGTCTAAATATATTGTCAATGTCACAGGTAACAGTGTTGTATTTGCTCGGGGAACCAACTTTCTGATTCGCAACTTATTTGAAAGCGTCCTGATCGCTATAGTCCTGATATCGTTGCTAATGGCATTGCTTTTCTCCTCGGTTAGGATGATTTTGGTTTCTATGATCCCTAATATTATACCTTTGCTGATTACGGCGGCAATCATGGGTTTTGCAGGTATTCCGATAAAACCCTCTACGATAATAGTTTTCAGCATCGCTTTGGGTATTTCGGTTGATAATGCTATTCAATACCTCTCACGCTACAGGCATGAGCTTAAAGTTACAAAAGGGGCTATAAAAACATCAGCTATCAATGCTTTAAACGAAGCCGGGTTTAGCATGATCTATACAAGTATCGTTTTGGTCCTTGGCTTCAGTGTTTTTATTATATCAGGTTTTGGAGGGACACAAGCTTTGGGGGTTTTGATATCTACAACTTTACTTATCGCTATGTTTTTCAATATTATGGTATTGCCGTCACTTTTGCTTACCCTCGATAAACGATTGACAAGCAAAGCATTTACGGAGCCAATTATTGAAATTTATGATGATGAAGACCTGGATCAAAATGATAGAATTGATCCAGATCAAAATGAGAAATAATTTGTTAATTTTCATTACATTTGTCCCTGTCTGGCAAAATAAAATTTCCCTGGAATCAATGAGATAGTTGCGTTAAAATATGATTATTTTCTTGATTCATTGAAGGAGGTGCAATTGTATATTGGTTTGCTTTATCAATTTTCAGTATGCCTGTTCTTAATTGTTAAACTATGGGCTTAAAACATTTTTCTTTAAGATTTTTTGCTTTTATAATTTCAACATTATTCTTAAACAGCCATGTTTCTGCTTCTCCAGCTTTTGGTAAAAGATTGAAAGTGCGCAGTTCCTGGGAAGTTGGATTTTCATGTGGAATATCTAGATTCTTAAACACGATTAATCCGAATGCAGATGCTGCTTATGATAAATTCAATTATTGGAATCCTGATTTAAACCCTGCTATTTCATTGTCGATTATTAAGTCTTTATCGCCTTCCATGAATGCTGAAATCAGGTGGTTTACGACCAAATTAACTGGTAGTTGGAATTCCAACAGTGGGTATCCGATTCCGCCTCTGGCAATATCCCAAGGCCTGCTGTATCCGGATCCCTTTAAAACCGGTATCAATCAATTCGATCTCCTTTTATCGCTTAACCTGTTACAGATGTTTGCACCTAACCGATCCTTCGATCAAATCAATTTGTTTATAAAAGGTGGAGTAGGCGCTGTGATTGTTAAGGATTATGATGCACTTTATCCCAATAACCAGGGAGGTCATATGATTGATTATGCACTTATATATGGTGGTGAATTTTCGTACCAGATCAACAGCAAAATCAAACTTAAACTCGATGCTTTCATTAATCGGGTCGAAACAGATCGTCTCGATGGTATTCAGCAACTATTGCCCGGACAAAATATTTTAGATCCAAATCCTTTCTATTTTTATAATCTGAAAGAGCGGTATTTTTCCTCAACCATTGGTTTGACTTATACTTTTGGCTGGATCAGAAAAACCCATTTTTCGAAAAGCACCAGAAGTTGTGGAGTATATGCCAAACCTAATATCAGGAAAGTCAGGAAGAGGTATTAATGCTTAATTTTGTAGAGATTAAGCTCCCCATCCTTCGCGGTCAAGGCTTCGGTATTGGATCGCCTCGCCAAGATGATCGGCTCTGATTGACGATGCCCCTTCAAGATCAGCTATCGTTCTTGAAACTTTAAGGATGCGGTCATAAGCCCTGGCTGACAATCCCAATTTCTCCATTGCATTTTTCAAAAGTTGGTGTCCGGCCTGATCTGGGACACAATGCTGATGCAACAATTTACTACTCATCTGTGCATTACAATATATTTCTGTTTCGCAGAACCTTACCCGTTGGATCTCCCTGGCCTCAATAACCCGTTGGCGTACCTGCAAACTCTTCTCGCCCGGTTTCATCTCCGTCAACTGGTTAAACGGTACCGGAACAACCTCAAGATGGATATCAATGCGGTCAAGTAGCGGACCGGAAATCCGGCTCAGGTATTTCTGGACCATGCCAGGGCCACACACGCAGGGCTTCGTAGGATGATTATAAAACCCGCATGGACAAGGGTTCATTGATGCCACCAACATAAAAGAGGCAGGATATTCAACAGAAAATTTAGCCCTCGAAATGGTAATCAACCGATCTTCAAGTGGTTGCCTAAGTACCTCCAATACAGTTCTTTTAAATTCGGGAAGCTCATCAAAAAATAAAACTCCATTGTGAGCCAATGAAATCTCTCCGGGTTGCGGATAGGTTCCCCCACCAACCAGGGCAACATCCGAAATTGTATGGTGTGGGCTGCGGAATGGACGAAGTGTCATTAAAGATGTTTCCCGCTCGATCTTTCCTGCTACGGAATGAATTTTTGTGGTCTCAAGGGCTTCTTTTAGCGTGAAAGGCGGTAAAATGGTTGGTATTCGCTTTGCCAACATCGTCTTACCTGCACCTGGCGGACCAATCATGATCAGGTTGTGGCCACCTGCGGCCGCAATTTCCAGGGCTCGTTTTACATTTTCCTGCCCTTTAACATCAGCAAAGTCAAGGTCATAACTACAAATCTTTGCTTTAAACTCTTCCCTTGTATCTATAATGGTTTGTTCAAGGCCTCCCTTTCCCGATAGGAAATCAATTACCTCTTTGATGTTATCGACCCCGAAAATCTTCAGCTTATCAACAACTGCTGCTTCACGTGCATTTTGTTTCGGAACAATAAACCCTTCAAAACCCTCTTCCCTGGCGCGGATGGCAATCGGAAGGACACCTCTAACTGTTTGCAAACCCCCATCCAATGACAGCTCACCCATCATCATATAGCGTTGTAAATCAGGTGCTTTAATTTGCCCTGATGCTGCAAGGATACCGATTGCTATGGGAAGATCATAGGCTGAACCTTCTTTGCGAATATCAGCAGGAGCCATGTTGATCACTACTTTCTTTCCCGGAAGTTTATAGCCATTAAAACGTAAAGCTGAGTCAATTCGCTGCTGGCTCTCTTTTACGGCACTGTCTGGCAATCCGACAAGATTAAATTTGATGCCTTGCGAAACGTCTGTTTCTACAGTGATCGTGGTGGCATCAATACCATGAACCGCACTACCATAGGATTTTACAAGCATAATTCAGGGGTTTATGAATTGTATGTTAAAGTTACAATAAATTTTTGAATTAAATTCCTTTTGGTTTAATTTGTATGTCCAACAAATTGGGGTTTGACATAAAATGAACTTAATTCCACACGATATTGTTGAGGATTATTAAAAGCAGGTTTTGGTTAAAACTTATATGACTTCTAAATGAAACGTCCTTTTTATTATTCGTTAAGATCTGGTATGAAGCTATTTCTTTTTACCACACTTTTATTCCTCATTTTTACAAATCTCCTTTACGCCCAAAACGGAAGCATCCAGGGAACAGTATCCGATCAGATTACTAAGGATAAAATTCCTTTTGCTACAATACTGCTTATTGCGGAGTTGGGCAATAACCAGAAAGGTGGCATATCAGATGGCGCTGGACGCTTCGAAATAGACAACTTAAAGCCTGGCAACTATAAACTACAGGTTTCGTTCATGGGGTACCGGACAGATACACTCAGTAAGGTTGTTATCAGTAAGCAGAATCCCAAAGTTGACGTCGGCAATATCCAACTAAAACCTGTTTCTATCGGTCTTGAAGAAGTTCAGGTGCGGGCAAATTCAAAAACCGCTACCAACAAAATTGACCGTCAAACATATCGTGCAGTCGATTTTGCAACTGCCAAAGGTGGGACGGCTATCGACATATTAAGTAAATTGCCATCGGTTTCGGTAGATCCTGATGGTAGTATATCGGTTCGCGGAACGTCAGATTTTATGGTTTACCTCAATGGAAAACCGACACAACTCGATCCATCCACATTATTGGGGCAGATTTCCGGATCCCAAATCGAGAACATCGAAATTATCTCGATCCCTACTGCAAAATATGATGCTCAGGGGAAAGGTGGGATCATCAACATCACGACAAAAAGGACTGGCTCTGAAGGGTTGTCCATTACAACAAACGGCCTTATTGGCGGGGCACCCTGGGGGAATCTGACCGACCGTTATAGCGGATTCCTTAACAACGACAACCGTTATGGAGGTGGGATCAACCTGATGTACTTTAAGGATAAAATAAGCCTTTTCGGAGGGGTCAATTTCAACAACCGCAATGTGAATGGCGACCGCAATGGCGATGCAAGGATCCTTGTGAAAGACAATGTTTACCGCCACATGGTCGCCCATGGCGAACGCCCCGAATGGTACGATTATTTGACTGCCAATGTAGGGTTCGACTATAAGATGTCATCACAATCAACTTTATCTGGGTCTTATTTTTATGGAAACAGGACTGAAGGCCGGTCTGCCTTTTACATTTATGATATTTTTTATGCCGATATAAAAAAAGTGAGTGTGGCGGGAACTGACCGCAAAGAAGCATGGATATACAATCCGAATACAGATACCCGGTATGGGGAATTCCAAAGTATGAACATTGATTTTGTCCATAATTTTAGCAAGACCCAAGAACTGAAGATCTCTGGCTTGTATGAATATTCAAACCTAAGCCGTGAACTGAGCAACCAAAATTATCAGTTCGATCCATCAAATAATCAGTTTGGATCGAGATTACTCCAATACCGACAGACAGATGACACCCCCTTAAATGGCTATCGGCTTTCGGTCGATTATTCCACGCAATCTCAAAACGGCTCCAAATTGGGCTTCGGCATTCAACCACAATATTTTAAGATCGCTGGCGGTTTTAAATACGACACGCTCGATATAAAAACAAGCAAGTTGTTTGCTTATTCCTCACTTGAAAATCAGGTTGCAATGCATCGTGGAATCTATGCCGGTTACGTCGATTATTCAGGTAGTATTAAAAAGCTGAAATACATTGCTGGTTTGAGGGCTGAATATACCGATCAGGAAATCAAGATTTTGTCGGCTGATTATTTTTCATTGTTCGATGGTGTAAAGAAATCAAATTACCTGACAAGGAAATTGGATTTCTTCCATACCCTTCATCTGGCCTGGGAATTGAACGATAAGGAAAGCCTGACATTTGCAACAAGCAGGAGGGTCAGCCGTCCACCAGTCAAGAATATGACCCCATTTCTCTATCGCCGCCACCTCGAAGTTTATGAAGTAGGCGACCCCGAACTTCAACCGGAGTATATGTTGAACGGTGAATTATCCTTTGATCAGAAAATTGACAAACATTCTTTTACGCTGACCGGTTTTTACCGTGGGGTTGACAATGCCGTTTATAGGGTGAACACAATTACAAACGAAAATGCCAATGTTCTGGCTGTTACCAAAGAAGAGGTGCTGATACGAAGTTATACCAATGCAGGAAACTCAAAATCGTTGGGAGCCGAATTGAATGCTAACATTGATGCAGGTAAATTTGCAAAATTTTTCATCGGCGGTTCATTGTACAATTATAAGGTAACAGGTAATATATTTGGTTATCAGGTTAATAACAGCAGTACCAACTGGAGCTTGAAAGCCAACATGAACCTGACTATTACAAAGGAGTTGAAATTTACCGCCGACTATAACCTGAAATCGGCCACAATTACTGCCCAAGGCAAAAACGCACTGCTCTATCTTGCCAATTCAGCGTTAAGCTTTGCCCCTGCTAAGCTAAAAGGATGGGACTTTTCGTTACGCGTACTCGATATTTTTAATTCAAATATCGAAGGATTGGACACACAGGCATTTAACAAAACAGGAAAGGAGATCTTTTACCAGACTACCGATTATTACAGGAATGGGGGCATTGTTGAGTTGGGCATAAGCTATGTGTTTAATTCAAAAGGTAAGAATTCGAAGAAGTCAGACAGTACCTTTGGGAAAGAGCAGTTTTGATTTGGATCATTGATCTGACTTTTTCTTACTCTCCCTTTCATAGCTCAATGCGACTGAAACTGCGATTGTAATTGGCAAATGGTGCCCAATCTTAATATAGGATAAAACCTCACCCAACATGAGCCTGTCACCGACAATGAACCTTTTTAATGGGATATACAAATCAATCAATATCAGGCATGATAGCATAATAAGCATTGTGAGAATAAACTTTATGATAAAGTCTTGTGGTTTTACTTTCATTTGTTTGAAATTTTGGTCAATGTAAAATTACCAATTATAAATTACGATTGACCACTTTTCTTTCCTATTTTTGTTTAAGAATAAAAAGGCAATAAATTTACCAATTATGGACATAAAAGCAAAACCCATATTCGACAAGCGCATCTTTTGGGATGTTGACTTTAATCTGATCGACTACGATACCAAGGCCAACTGGGTGATCGAGCGGGTTTTCTCGCGTGGCGACGTGGAAGATATCCGTCAGTGCCGCAGGTATTACGGTGATGAAAAAGTGACATCGGCATTACTGGGAGCGAAATATTTGCCACTTGATACAATCCATTTTGCAAGCGCAATTATTGATAAGCCAATAGAAGAATTCAGATGCTTTACGTTAAGACAGTTGAACCCGGAACTTTTTCCTTATTAAAGGAATTAATGGCATTGCCAGCATTGCAACCCTTCTCTTTAGTGGGAGGGACTGCATTGTCGCTTCGATACGGCCATCGTACTTCAATTGACCTGGACCTGTTCTATCATTTGAAATTTGACCAACCCACAATCATTGAAGAACTTGAAAAATATTTTCATTCCAGGTTTGTTTACAAACAGCAGCATACCCAATTTGGGATTTTTTGTTTTATCGACAATATCAAAGTTGATCTTGTCCACTTTCCGCACTTGCCCATTGCTGACATCGAGGAGGAAGGAAATATCCGGTTTTATAGCAGTGCTGACATTGCGGCTATGAAGATTCAAGCAATTTTAGGTCGGGCACAAAAAAAGGATTTTTGGGATTTGTATGAATTGCTCAGGCATTACCCCTTGAAACAAATGATCGACTGGCACAAAAAGAAATACCCCAGCCAAATGCTCGCTATAAGTATTCCCCATGCCATCACCTACTTTGTAGATGCTGATGAAAGTGATGCCCCTGTCAGTTTTAAAAAGCAAACATGGGAAGGTGTAAAAAAAGGCATTTCGCGGGCGGTAAGTGACTATCTGCGATAAAATAGGTGTTATATTTGTCGATTAAGTAAAAAAAGGATTCACACGTGCCAGATATTATTCAGCTTTTACCTGATTCGGTTGCCAACCAGATTGCCGCAGGCGAAGTGGTTCAACGACCAGCCTCCGTAGTTAAGGAGCTGGTTGAGAATGCGATAGATGCAGAAGCAACAGCAATTACCATCAATATTAAGGATTCAGGGCGGACCTTGATCCAGGTCATAGACAACGGGAAAGGGATGTCGCCTACCGATGCGAGGATGTCGTTTGAGCGCCATGCCACTTCCAAAATCCGCGAAGCAAATGACCTTTTTGCGATAAAGACCATGGGTTTCAGGGGCGAAGCATTGGCCTCAATTGCCGCAATTGCCGATGTTGAGATGCGCACACGCCCACAAGGCTCGGAACTTGGTACATATATCCATATTTTAGGTTCTGTTTTTCAAAAGCAGGAGGCAGATCATTGTGCGGAAGGGACAAACCTTTCTGTCAAAAACATTTTTTTTAATGTCCCGGCAAGGCGCAAATTCCTCAAATCGAACAGTTCTGAATTGAAATACATCATCATTGAAATTCAGCGGATTGCATTGGCCAATCCCGAAATAGCCATTTCTTTGTACCACAACAATTCAGTTGTCTATAACCTCGCTTCCGAGAATATGAAGAAGCGGATCGTCACATTGTTTAACAGGAATATCAACCAGAATTTGATCCCTGTTGACAATACGACTTCGGTAATCAAAATTTCAGGATTTATTGGACAGCCTAAATTTGCAAAAAAAGCCTTGGGAGAGCAGTTTTTCTTTGTGAATGGAAGGTTTATGAAGCATCCGTTTTTTCACAGGGCCGTTTTGCAAGCTTACGAAAAGATCCTTCCACCAGAATCCTTCCCATCCTACTTCCTCTATTTTGATGTTGATCCTGCAACAATTGATATCAATATCCATCCCACCAAGACGGAAATCAAGTTTGAAGATGAAAATACGGTTTGGCATCTGATCCACGCCTCGTTGCGCGAAGCCATCGGAAGATTCAACCTTATGCCTTCGATTGATTTTGACCAGGCCGGTGCCGTTGATATCCCCTTAAGCCCTGTTCCAGGATCTAAGGTTCCGGAACCGGTAATAGAGATCAATCCCAATTACAACCCATTCGACAATCAGAAGGAAAACTCTGTAGGTTATTATGAACCAGATTCTTACAGGGAACGGAAAAATCTCGGAAATTGGCAAAAGCTTTACCAGGGTTTTGAAAACGATGGAAATCGGGATGAAAATGTTTCAGTGTTCAGCTCCAATTTTTCCGATGATGCATCACAGCAATCAATACAGCAATCATTTGTAGATGAGGATTATAACAGAAATAGTCAACAAAATTTCCTTCAGTTGAAGCACAAATATATCATTACGCCTGTTAAATCTGGGCTAATGGTCATCGACCAGCATAGGGCGCACGAAAGGATACTTTATGAAAATTTCCTAAAGGTTATCGACAACCATTTGGCCCTTAGTCAGCGGCAACTTTTTCCTTCAGTGCTGAACCTTAATGCTGCAGACCAGGAAATCCTGACGGCACTAGATGAGGAACTTAAGTCATTGGGTTTTGAAATCAGGCAAGGTGAGGAGGGTAAATATGTTATTGAAGGAATACCTGCCCTGCTAAGTCATCTAAATGCAGAGGAAGTAGTGATTAAGCTTATCGAAGATTTTAAGCAAAGGCCGATGGATGTTAAGGAAGAGATAAAAGAACACCTTGCTTTATTGCTATCCCAATCGACGGCGATCAATTATGGGGTGATATTAAAACCAGAAGAGATATCGGAACTATTCAATCAGTTATTTGCCTGTAAAACACCCAATTACTCACCTTCCGGGAAGACAGTGGTGTCGATCGTTTCATTTCAGGATTTTGAAAAATTGCTAAAATGATCATCTTTCCGTTCGAATGATTATTTTTGCAAAATACGGAAGGTCGAGTTTAATGAAACGAAACCATTCTTTTTTAATTTTTTGGATTTAAAATATTCTTAAATGAATCAATATCAGACATCACCTTTTTCGATGCCTCCGGTTGTAAAAAACCTGATCATGATCAACATCGTAATGTTGGCAGCAACTTGGGCTTTAAGAAATATCGGGATCGACCTTACGGAAAAACTTGGTCTATATTATCCTGGCTCTCCATATTTCAGACCATATCAGCTTGTTACGCATCTGTTTATGCATGGAGATTTTTTCCATTTGCTATTCAATATGTTCGCTTTATTTATGTTTGGGAAGGTACTCGAAACCATTTGGGGGTCTAAAAGATTTTTAATTTTCTTTTTTGTGACAGGCTTGGGAGCAGCAGCACTTCATTCATTTGTAACTTATCTTGAGATTTCTGCTTTGCAAAAACATGTAGCATCTTTTATAAATACCCCTTCACCTGAACTTTTGGCGGCCTTGGTAAAATCAAATCTTGGACATCCTGCAACATGGGTCACCGACCTTGTCAATAATTGGGGTGTTTCCCCAAATAATCCAGCCTATATAGAACAAGCTAATGAATTGGTAAAGCAAATTTTTGCACAAAAGGTCAATATTCCAACGGTTGGGGCTTCTGGTGCCGTATTTGGCGTCCTTTTGGCGTTTGGCTATCTATTTCCGAACACTGAACTGATGCTCCTATTCCCCCCTGTTCCAATCAAAGCAAAATATTTCGTAATTGGTTATGGGGCAATCGAATTGTATTTGGGAATTACCGAGTCGAATAGCAATATTGCCCACTTTGCTCACCTTGGGGGGATGCTTTTTGGATTCATCCTTCTAAAATACTGGGAAAAAACAACAAAGAAATTCTATTGATACGATGGGGATTGTAGATGAAATAAAATATTCGTTCAGAAATGGCACCTATCTGACCAAACTGATATATGTTAATATATTGATTTGGTTAATTGTAAGGCTAGTTTTTGTTGTTTATAAACTAAGTGGTGCAGATGGATCTGTGATTGTAAGCTGGCTGGCCTTGCCTGCATCTTTCCAACTTCTTTTATCAAGGCCATGGACTATCTTTACATACATGTTCCTCCATTTCGAATTTTTGCATATTCTGTTTAATGTTCTTTGGCTCTATTGGTTCGGTAGGATATTTCTGGAATACCACAATGAACGGAAATTGTTGAGCCTTTATTTATTTGGGGGTTTTTCCGGTGGCCTTGCCTATATGCTGGCGTATAATTTTATACCCGTTTTTGGTGATTCCATTTTAACTAGTCAGTTACTGGGCGCTTCGGCATCTGTAATAGCCATTGTAATAGCCATTTCCGTGTATGTTCCCAACCATGTGATACAATTGGTTTTCCTGGGTCCAGTCAAGATTGTCTGGATCGCCATAGTATCTGTAATCCTTTATATTATTGATCTTTCAGGCAATAATGCTGGTGGTAATTTTGCCCATTTGGGGGGAGTGGTTTGGGGATGGTTTTATATGTCGCAATTAATGGCAGGGCGTGATATAACCGGTTGGTTTGACCGGGCTTTGAGAACATTTATATCGTGGTTCCAGCCTCACCGGAAGCTTAGGATCAAATATGATTCGGTGAATCCTGATCATATCTTTAATAGGCAAAAAGTCAGTCAGCAGAATGAAGTCAACCGGATTTTGGATAAAATTGGTCAGTCGGGTTACGAAAGCCTCACCTTTGAGGAACGTGAAACCCTATTCAAAATTGGCAAAAAAAAATAGAAAAGTGAAGGGTTTTTTTTCAAAATTTGGCTTCCTGATCAATATAGGAACGGTTATCATGTTATTATTGGCCTATCTTGCGCCATATGTTCCACCCGACTATTTTTGGCCAATCTCGTTTTTCGGTTTAGCGTTTCCATTCCTGATTTGCATAAATATTGCCTTTTTGTTAATTTGGGTGCTGCAAAGGTCTAAAAGGTTGTTGCTTCCACTTATTATCCTGTTATTGGGATATAATCATATAAAAAATACTTTCCAATTATTTCCAAAATCAGGCATTAAGCAAAGTGGTATTGATGTGTTAAGTTATAACGTTCATGAATTTAGTTCCCTACGAAATACAATAAAGGCCAATGATCATGGGATCCTGAGCTATATGAAATCGACCTTGTCGGAAATTATTTGTATTCAGGAGTTTAATATTGGGGCAATTGGAAAGAAGGGCTTGCAAGGCTTAAAGGACGAATTTTCCGGAATAAAATATGATCATCAGGGATCAAGCGGTCTGGTTACACTATCAAAATATCCGATTATAAATAAGGGGGAAATAAGGTTTTCAGGATCTTCAAATCTTGTGATCTTCTCTGATATAAAGATTAGTGATCAATTTACGATAAGGGTCTATAACTGTCATTTACAATCTTATTCAATTGATCCTGAAGACTACAACATCACTGATCCTTCTGAATTTGAAACCGACAAGCAGGAAATTGCAAAGGCAAGAAAAATCAGTTTTAAGTTAAAATCGGGGTTTATCCGCAGGGCATCACAAGCAAGAAAGTTAGCAGGTCATATCGGGAAATCCCCATTTCCGGTTATCGTTTGTGGCGATTTTAATGATACTCCGGTTTCGTTTACCTACAGAATGGTTCGTGGTGAGTTAAAAGATGCCTTTGTTGAGTCGGGTTGGGGTGTTTCAAATACCTATAATGGAAAATTACCTTCATTCAGAATTGATTACATATTTACTGATAAAAAGTTCACTCCTGTGAATTATATTCGGGACAGGGTTGATTTTTCTGATCATTATCCTATTCACTGCAAGGTCAATTTCAAGTAGTGTATTTTTAAAATATTAAGGCACAAGATCAAATCTTATGCCTTAATAGTGATGGATTTTTGGTACTTGTTAAGGCTAAAGTAATGAGTCAATCTTTGCAGAGAGTATTGATTTTGGAACAGCTCCCACTTGTTTGCCAGCGACTTCGCCATTTTTAAAGAATAAAATTGTTGGAATATTGCGTATTCCAAACCTTGCAGCGATCCCTGCATTGGAATCGACATCCACTTTTGTTATCAGTGCCCTACCATCGTAATCCTTGGAAAGCTCTTCAACCAATGGTCCAATCATCCTGCACGGCCCACACCATTCAGCCCAAAAATCAACTAAAACCGGCTTTTGCGATTTAAGGACTATTTCATCAAAATTCGAATCAGTTACTTCTATTGCCATGACAATATATTTATAAGTGTATAAAAAGGTCAAAAAATTGAGTGAACAAATTTACAAATTAATTTATAGTAAAAACGATATTAGGATTTTTTTGCAGATATGCTTTTAGGTTACCCGACAATCCAATACGTTTTGTTCTTGAAAACAAATGAAGTTTAATATTTGTTGAAGGGTCAAAGACCGAAAATTTAAGCAATGTTTTGCCCGGTGATTTAGAAAATACATTGTCAAGTTCTTCTATCAGGTTGGCAGTTAAAGTTTCTGCTGTAACAGAGATTCTTAAACTCTCAGCCTTTTCAGCCAATTCCTGAAGTAATTCTATTTTTGTAGCCTTAAACTCAAGTTGATCACTTCCCTGCCATTTTATCCCGACCTTACCCTTGATCAACAGGAAAAGACCCTTTTTACAAAAATTACAAAAATTAACAAAGTCGCTTCCAAAAAACATGAACCTATACGAATCTGCATAGTCGGTCAATGTTAACGAAGCAAAAGGTTTACCATTTTTTGTGACCCCTTCCTGAGTCTCGGTAACAATTCCTGCAAAGCTTAAATCACGGTTTTTTAATGCCGGCAATTCGCTGTTGAGGTGTGAAAGGTTGACATCTTTTGTACAAAAGCTTTTGATCTCGATTGCATAGTCATCCAAAGGATGGGAAGAAAGATAGATCCCAATTAGGTTTTTCTCCTTTTCAAGTGACATAATTTTAGGCCATTCAGGAACATTTGGTATGGGTGGCAATTTTACCTCAATGGTTTGAAACCCTCCAAATAATGAAGCCATAGATGATTGCCTATCGGTTTGGATTTTATTCCCGTATTTTATCAATGCTTCGATGAAGACGGTGCCATCTCCGGTATCCCCAAAATATTGTGCCCGGTGTAAGTTTTCAAAACTATCAAATCCGCCTGCCATTGCCAGGGCCTCAAGATTTTTTTTATTGATAGTTTGAAGGTTGACACGTTCCACAAAATCAAAGATAGATTTAAAATCACCGTTTGCATCCCTCTCTTTTATAATATCCTCGACCGCTCCGGCACCGACTCCCTTTATAGCCGACAAACCAAAACGTAATCCCCCACGTTTGTTCACGAAAAATCTGGAACGCGACTCGTTGATATCCGGACCCAGGACAGCCAATCCCATATGCTTGCTCTCGTCCATGAAATTTGATATCTTATCGGCGTTTGTAAGGTTGCAGCTCAAAACTGCAGCCATAAATTCAGATGGATAATTGGCTTTTAAATATCCTGTCTGGTAGGCAATATATGCATAACAAACGGAGTGGGATTTGTTAAAAGCATAGGAAGCAAATGTCTCCCAGTCTTTCCAGATTTTATCGATCAGATTGTCGGCAGTTTTTCCAACAGTTTTACAGCCGTCCATAAACTCGGTATTTCTTTTACATCCGGCAATAAACTCTGTTTTTAATTTTTCCATGGCAGACAAATCTTTCTTTCCCATCGCCTTACGCAAAGAGTCGGATTTGCCCCGAGTAAACAAGCCTAAAGCCCTTGATTGAAGCATGACTTGTTCCTGGTAAACAGTAATTCCATAAGTATCTGACAGATAGTGTTCCATGATCGGATGGTCATAAACAATCTCCTCTTTACCCAACTTCCGGTTCACATAGTTTGGGATATATGCCATGGGCCCCGGACGGTAAAGAGCGTTCATTGCGACAAGATCTTCAAACCGATTGGGTTGCAACTGCCTAAGCCACTTTTTCATACCGGGAGATTCAAACTGAAAAATGGCAGTTGTATCCGCATTGCTGAAAAGTTCAAAAGTTTTTTTGTCGTCAAAGGGTATTTTATCAATATCAACAACAATTTTCTGGGATAAGAAGATGTTTTCGAGACAATCTTTAATGATAGAAAGGGTTTTCAATCCCAAAAAGTCCATTTTCAGCAATCCTATCGCTTCAACAAAATGCCCGTCATATTGGGTAGTCAAAAGATCCTCGTCTTTCGTAGGCATAAGTGGGATGTGATTATCTAGTTTATCCCTGCCAATCAATATCCCACAAGCATGTACTCCAGGTTGCCTGATACAACCTTCAAGAGTAGCTGCGAATTTTAAAGTCTTAACAATTAAGGGGTTGCTTGATCTTTTTTCAGCCTCGAGTACAGGATTGTCTGCGTAAGCCTTTTCAAGCGTGATTTTCGGTTTGTCTGGAACCAGTTTTGATAGCCTGTCTGCTTCTGAAAGAGGCAATTTCAGGACACGCGCTACGTCTTTTATTGCCATCTTTGCAGCCATCGTTCCGAAAGTACATAAATGAGCTACATTTTCGCGGCTGTATTTTTGCTTGACCCAATTGAGCACCAACTGACGCCCGTCATCATCAAAATCAATGTCAATATCGGGCATTGAGATCCTGTCGGGATTCAGGAACCTTTCAAACAGCAAATCGTACTTCATCGGATCAACATTTGTGATACCCGTTACATAAGCGACTACCGATCCGGCTGCCGATCCCCTTCCTGGACCGACTATAACACCCATTTCCCGAGCTGCTGCAATAAAATCCTGAACTATAAGAAAATAGCCTGGGAAACCCATTTTCTTTATTGTGTCAAGCTCAAAATCGATGCGTTCGACAATTTCCCTAGGCAATTCATCACCATATCTTTTAGCAGCACCTTGATAGACAATATGTGTCAGATAATCAGATTCATACTTTACCCTGATGGCATTTTCATAGCTTCCCAACCCTTTGTAGAATTCCTCAAACTCCTCCTTCAGTGCTTCTTCGGAATATTGTCCCCAATATTTGTCAATCGTACCAAAACTCTCAGGGATTGGAAACTCCGGCATGATCGGCTTTGAATTCAATTCGTAGAATTCCACCTTATCGGCGATTTCCTGGGTATTGATCAATACTTCAGGCAAATCTGCGAAGATCTTGTTCATTTCATCAGTGGTCTTAAACCACTCCTGTTTGGTGTAACGCATCCTTGTTGGGTCTTCAAGATCCTTGCCTGTGTTCAAGCAGATCAGGAGATCATGGGCATCGGCATCTTCCCCATTGGTGAAATGGCTGTCGTTTGTCGCAATTACCTTTACCCCAAGTTTTTTACCCAATCGAAGCAGCTCTTTATTAACGATTATCTGACTTTCGTAAACATCTTTTGGTACATCCGGGTCAGATGATCTGTGGCGTTGTACCTCAAGATAGAAATCATCTTTGAAAATACTTTTAAACCAGACTATTGCGTCTTCGGCTCCTTGTATATTCCCACTAAGGATACTTTGCGGGATCTCGCCACCAATACAGGCAGTCGATACAATTAGTCCTTCACTGTGTTTTTCAAGTAGGCTTTTATCGATCCTTGGTTTATAGTAAAACCCTTCCGTACTGGCAATTGTGACCAACTTTAAAAGATTGCGATATCCCTTCTCGTTTTTTGCCAATAAAATCAGGTGGTCTCCCGATCTGTCTTCCTTCTCGTTTTTGTCTTTAAAATTGATCCCCCGGGAGGCAACATAGGTTTCGACCCCGAGTATTGGTTTTATATCCGATTTTTTGCAAGTTTCGTGAAAATCCTTGATTCCGAACATACAACCGTGATCCGTCAGCGCAAGGGCCGTCATCCCATCTTTTTTTGCTTTTTTAACAAGGGCTGCAATAGGCGATGCACCATCAAGGATTGAATATTGACTGTGAACATGTAGATGGGTAAATGGTATCATAGTTAAAACCTATTGAATCATTGATTTTTAAAATTTCTTGCCGTGATTTTTAAAGCACGGTTAAAAATAGGCAATTTGGGATACCATATTGCAGGTGTTGATAACTATTCAATGTTTTTACCAACCGGATAATTAGAAAAGAAGACCAACTATCCACAAAAAATAAGGAGGAAATCCGAGATTCCCTCCTTTAAAATAATAAAATTCAGAATATTGTCCTTTAATTCAACATCCATTCAACTTCATTTAAGTTGAGGATCGAATGTTAACCAGGCAGTTAATAATTATAGGGCAATTTCCTTAATTGACGTACTAATGGCCTGAAGGTAATCGTAATTGGTATTTTCAAACAATAGGCCGGTCAACTCAAACGTGTATGTTCCAGTAACTCCGGAAGTAAGGGCGCTTAATAACATTCCTATTCGTAAGTTTGCTTTCTTTGGTGTACTTCCATCTTGAAATGCAGGTTGATAATAAACCTGGGTAGTTCCCCGTGAAATTTTTAATTGGTAAGCATCGGTTGAGGTGATGGCATTCCACGAAATATAAATAGAATCACCACTAGCAGATTTAACCAGGGATGTAATTAAAGCAGGCTGAAGGGTCCCAGCAAGTAATGTATTGGAATAGGTTTTTGTCTCTCCATCCTGAAATGTCACATTGTAAACATAGGCTCCAGGGGTTGGTGGAAGCTGAACATAGTCGGATTCTACTGGTTCGTTGAAGTAGGAATTTCCACCACTATCAAAACTGGTCAATGATTCTGTAAGACCTTCAGGTGTTTTAACCGATACAGAGGTCATATTATTGTAGGAGAACACCGAATGTATTGCAGTATAGACCGTTGTTCCACTTGCATCTTTGATCGCTTTGACGAAGACATCGCCAGATGCCTCATTTGTTACTTTAACTTTTTCACACCCCGACATTCCGACCATAATCAGTCCAATGAATGTCAGCATTTGTAAATTTTTCATTTTCAATAGTTTAATAAAATTGTAATTACCTTTTATACCGTCTGAAGGTCATTTTACCCTACCTTAAAGGCAGTGCAAAGTTAACCAAATCTGTTTATTTATCTCATTTCAATCTAAAGTCAGACAATTATATAAAGATGGACTTTTATTTTGAACGGTTGCTTTGCAGGCTGACAGAAATCGAAAGTCGATGATTGTTTTTTGTACCAAATATTATTGTATCTTTGTCCCCGCAAAATTAAAATAAATTAACGCAAATGTCAGTAAAGATTCGTTTGGCAAGGCATGGCCGTAAACAACATGCTTATTACCACAT
>JBAXWR010000499.1:0-3081 GCA_037128295.1 Mariniphaga sp. | reverse complement strand
CATCTTTCCGAATTGTACCAGTACCGGAAACCCGATATCAACAAAGCCTCCCTCAGCCTTTGCAAAGCCATCGATGTTTTTTCAAAAAATCCCAACCGCTATTATCTTAATAGTTTTATGCTGATTGATGTCGGGAACCAATTCTACCATTATGGTATTTTCGACAAGGCGATAAGCCTGTACAAGGTTGCTTTCCAGTTGTCTGGTGAGGAAAGGAACGTATATAATGGAATGGCCTTGTCGTACCAAAACATTGCATTATCGTTTCAGGAGCAATGCCAATACGATTCGACCTACAAATATCTCAGATCTGCTGAAAAATTCATCTCAAATCATAGGGATAAGATGTTTGCCAAAAACCTTAACTATCTGGCTGATCTTTCTTTAAAGATGGATTTTGGAGATTCTGCCAGGAAACAAGCTTTGGAAAGCGTTTCCTTACTTAATGAATACCGCGAAAAATACCCCGAGATGAACGATAGTGGGCAGAAGAACAGGCTTTACACGGCATGGAGCGAAATCAAGTCGGATGCCCATCGGGTTTTGTCAACTTATTATTATCGGGCAGATAGTATTGGACTGGCTAAGCAGCAGCTTGATTCGGCATGGTTTTATGCAATCGGGTCAGGAGTATTGAACCAACGGGCCACATTGTTGTCGGATTGGGTCTATCACGAAAAGCTTGTTCCCAACAACGATACCTTAAAACGCAAAGCGGCTCGGGCTTTTGAACTTTTTTCGGAGGTACACGACCTGAAACTTCAATTGGCATTTACCGATTCGCTGGTAAAATTGTTCACGAAAAGAAAGTTGGGAATGGATGCTGCCAGTTATGCCCGTATCGCCAATCATCTCGGCGACAGCCTCAAATCGGTCAACTCTTCGGTAGAATCAACGAAGAAAATGGTGACAATGGCATCTGTAGTGGCAGAACAGACAATCCAAAAAATGCTTGATCGGGAAAAAATGAAATCGGCTGAAATCGTTCACAAAAACAAGATGCTGATGGTTTTAATTGCGGTAACGATCCTACTGGCTATCGGGTTGTATATCATTATAAAACAAGATAATAAGCTTAAATCTGCTTATAAGGCCATGATCCTTCAGATCCAGAAATTGAAATCCATGCCCAACGATGCAAAGCCTATTCCAGGATCGACTATCCTAAAGATGGACGCGGAGTTTGAAAAATTGATGGGGGAAACCCATTTTTTCCTGAACAAAGGCCTGACACTGAGCCAACTGGCCGCCAGGCTTCATACCAACAATACCTATCTTACAAATTATCTCAAACAGCGGCACGATACAACCTTTACAGACCTTGTGAACAGGCACCGGATCGACGAAGCTTGCCGGTTGCTTTGCCTTCCCGAAAATGAAAAATTGAGTATCGATGCACTGCCCGAACTTTGTGGTTTTAGTTCCAAATCGACCTTTTACATGGTTTTCAGGAAGTTTACCGGAACGAGCCCTTCTGAATTTCTGAGAGCAAGAAAAAACACCTGATTTTTACTTTTTGCTGTCGCAGCAATGACTTTTGCCTTTTTTTTGCAAAATGCAACTGCCCAAATCACCGTTACAGGCTCCAACACCAAAGACGGTCCTTACACCTCTTTAACGAATGCGGGAGGAGCATTTGAAGCACTTAACAGTATAACACAGGTAGGAAAAACCATTGTCATCACCATTACAGCGGATGTTACCACAGAATCTGGTACAAATGCATTGACCGGCGATGCGGGGATGTGGTCAACTCTCACCATCAACCCATCAGGAGTTCGGACAATATCCGGTTCTTCGTATTACCTTATTTACCTCAATGGTGCCGACAATTTAACGATTGATGGATTGAATACCGGTGGCAATTCGTTGACCATAAATAATTCGAGCACCAACCTAGATGCCTCCACACTATATTTTGATAACGATGCCTCCAACAATGTTGTTACCAATTGTACCATATTGGGTTCATCTTCTTCATCAAGTACTTCGGCAACCATAATGTTTGGTACCACCTGCCCTGTAACCGGCAACGATAATAACAATATTAATCATTGCAACATTGGGCCGTCGGGAGACAATTTGCCCGGGTGTGCCCTGCAATATGGAGGTGGCACGACCGAAGCAACTGCCAACAGCGGCAATACGATAAGCTACAATAATATTTACGATTGGTATAGCCCAACTGATAGCGATTATGCCATTTTTTTTACATCTTATTATAACAATATAAACTGTACGATCACAAAGAACAGTTTTTATCAGACTGCACCACGCACAAAAACCTCTACATCGTATTTTTATAGTTATGCCATGTATTTAAATGGACCATCATCTCCTTCATATACCTATGGTCAGACTATTACCGATAACTACATAGGCGGTAGTTCGCCCCAGTGCGGCGGTACACCAATGAGCTATAACGGTGCGGCTACGGGCAATGTGACCTTTCAGCCAATTTTCATCAAAATTGGAACCGCCACCCCTACGATGATCAAAAACAACACAATCAAAAATATAAGCCTTACTGCCGATGGCGATGTTGTGCTTTATCCTATCACAGTTCAAACAGGGGCGTGTGAAATCGACAACAATACGTTGGGTTCCTCAACAGCCACTTCCAATATCACGCTAAACTCATTAACAAAAGGGACAAAATTCTTTGGAATTTATAACACAGGTAAGGCAACCATTACAAGCATCGACAACAATACGATAGGTGGCGTTACCATTGATGGTAACAATGGAACCACAAGTTATAGCAATATGTTTTATGGTATTTATATTTGGAGCACAACATCAACTATTGATGATATTACGAACAATCATATAGGCAGCACTACAATTGCCAATTCGGTTTCTATCACCAATTCGACCAACGTTTGCCGGATGGTTTATATTGGTATATCGTTGTCAGCACTCACCCTTGGCAGAAGGCTTGTTGATGGCAATACCATCGCCAACATCACCATTGCCAAAGATGCCACCTGGTCCAGTGTGAGCTACTCTTCAGGCATATACTCCGAAGCTCCTGATGCTACCATCAGCAACAATGAAATTTATAACCTTAAAAACGGATTG
>JBAXWR010000498.1:0-3087 GCA_037128295.1 Mariniphaga sp. | reverse complement strand
AATTTAAACGTTTTTTCAACTTAACCAGTGGTCTAAATTTTGGGGAGTATTATACTTAGGCAGGATTTGAACAAATTTCAAACCTTATTTTTCCATTTTTTTAACCTTAATAGCCAGGGTCATCCTTCGAAACCAACCTTATTTACCTTTTAGGGAAGTTACTGATTTATGCCTATAAATAATTGATAAACAATTTTTTAATCAAAAAAGCCAAATTCTTTCCTGGAATTCAAGAAAGAATTATTGATTTTGTCCTGAAATTCAAGAAAGATAAACAAATTGATTAAATGCAGTTTATATTTATTTTCTCTTTTTATGCTCCATCATATTGCGATAATCAAGAAGTTCATCGGTGAGGATCGTATTTTTAAAACCATTTTGGGAAAGTCCGCGAATTAGTACCCCATCACCAGTCCACAATTTGCATTTAAGGTGATCTGATAGGGCTACAAATGCAATATCGTCTAAATCAACATCTTTAACTAATTCATGTGCTGAGCGCCAACTGACCTCAGAAATTTGTTCTTCAGAAATAAATTTGATTCCTTTTATTATATAATACTCGGTCTTAATGATTTGATCAACAGACTGGTTTGATATTTTGGATAGCTTATCGTAGTGATTGCCAATCTCATATCTTAAATAATCGACAGAATAAAAATCAATGTACTTACCTGAATTTAGCAATAAATCGCCAATTTTGCCATTAGAATTGAGAATGGCACTAAACACAATATTGGTATCAACAACAATTTTCACTCGGGAATGAATCTTTGTTTATTTTTATTCCACCAATCCTTGTTAACATCTCTGGCTAATTGATCAATATCAGACTGTTGAGCAATACTGTTTGCAGTAAGCTCCTGATATTTTAAATAATCCACAAGTCTTTGTAATCCAATAGTATTAACTTTAGATGACACTCTGATCACAATTTCCGATTCTGTCCTTTCAATTATCATGTCTTCCTTATTTATCTACTTCAAAATTAATATTTTTTGGGGCATATCCGATGATTTTAAAATTTTAGATTTATTTTTCCAAAAAACTACATCGTTTAAGCTGATTGAAATATTTTTCATCCTATCCTGGTTAAAAATTTTATCTCAAAACCCGATTTTCTAATTGTACAACATTTTTGTTGTCCGCTTGGGATCTTCACTTAATGGTTCATGCCTATTATTGATTGATATTCAATTAATTAGATCTAAAAGCCAAATTCTTTCTTGGAATTCAAGAAAGAATTTATTATTTTGTCTTGGAATTCAAGAAAGAATTATTAATTTTGTCTTGGAATTTAGGAAACTTTTTAGAATAATTGAGCAATCATCATTGAATGAGACTATTCCCTTTATAAATTGGTTATGAAAGAAATTTTAAAAACACTTATTTCTGATTTTCAAAGTAAATTGCCGTTTAATTTAATTGGCAGAAACCTGACTCTGCCGATCAATTCAAGCAAGATAATCACTGTGACCGGTATTCGACGTTGTGGAAAATCTTTTCTTCTTTACGATACAATGAACAGGTTGATTTCTAATGGAATAAACAAGGAATTTATCTTATTTATAAATTTTGATGATGAAAGGTTGCGATTTGACTCAACAAATCTTGATTTAATCGTACAGGCATACCGCGAACTAAATCCTACGATCCCTTTTGAAAAAGTGTATCTCTTTTTTGATGAGATTCAAATGGCAGATGGATGGGAATCGTTCATCAGGCGCATCTATGATTCTGTATGTAAAAATATTTTTTTATCGGGCTCGAATGCCAAATTACTTGCGTCGGAAATTGCTACATCGCTTAGGGGCCGGACTCTACAGCTTGAAGCATTTCCCCTTGGCTTTGACGAATATTGTAGATTCAGGAAAATCGATACTAACTATGTAATTACGGAAAATCGGATTTTGCTTCAAAATGGCTTTTCACAATTTCTCTCAAAGGGAGGTTTTCCTGAGCTTGTTTTGTCCGATTTCCAATTTTTTGATGGAACTGTTCAGGAATACTACCATGTCATGTTATACAAAGACTTGATCGAAAGATATGATATCAGAAATATCCCTGTCTTAAAATACCTTGTTGCCAGGTTATTGGTAAACACAGGCAAACCAACTTCGATCAACAAAATATACAATGAGTTGAAATCGGCAGGTTTAAAGCTTGACAAGAACCTTCTATATACCTTGACAGACCAATTGCAATCGATCTATTTCATTCAACGTATAGGAAAATACGACCCTTCCCTTATTAAAACCGAACTAGCATTGGAAAAAAAATGCTATTTTGCCGATAATTCATTTCTTACGGCCTTGAATTTTGTGTTAAGCAACGACCGTGGTAAACTGCTGGAGAATATTGTGTTTCTGTGGCTCAGAAGTCAATTTCCGTTTGGAAGGGGCCTATTTTTCACCAAGGGGAAAAAAGAATGTGATTTTGTCGTGATCGACCGCGATAAACCAGTTGCCCTTATTCAGGTTTGCTGGAACATTGATGAAAAGGCCACTTTACAACGTGAACTCGATGGATTGGTCGAACTCTCCAACTATTTCAATTGCAATCAGTTGGTCATTATAACATCATCGGCAGAAAAAGAAATCGCAATTTCCGGTAAAACAGTCAGGATTATTCCAGCCTGGAAATTGATGCTTCAAAATAGGTTTAATTTTGAAGATACCCTTACTTCTTCAAAAAACACTATCGCGTAGCGATTAAAGTATTGTAGAAAAATCATGATCTGAAATTGTACCGAGTCGCGGTTAAACAAATGAGGAAATGATGGGACGAAAGGGGTTCAAAAAAAGAGTGTGAATTTCATGTATTTAGCACATCCGAAATGTAAGTGACTAACTTATTCGATGTGAAATTTAGTTTATTTGTCTAATATAATGATAATTACTCAATTTAGATGTGAACGAAAAAATAAATAGAGTTGTTTTTCCAAACAAATTGTTTAATTTAGCCGCAATAACATAAAAACCATGAAAAAACGACTCTGGACACGCGATGAATTAATTCTAGCATTAAATTTATATCACTGTTGTCCGGTAAAAATATTTAACTGGGCCAGACCTTTGAAAGTCTAAC
>JBAXWR010000497.1:0-3088 GCA_037128295.1 Mariniphaga sp. | reverse complement strand
AAAACGGCCTTGCTATATCGTATGAGAAATTAGGCTCCATCCATCAGTCGATGGGCCGCATGGAAGAAGCCCTTAAATACTTTGAAGACGAAGTCAGGTTATTTAAAGAACTCTATGAAGACAATCCCCGAAGCGAGTCGCTGAAAAACGGCCTTGCTATATCGTATTGTAAATTAGGGGAGATCCATCAGTCGATGGGGAACATTGAAGAAGCCCTTAAATACTTTGAAAATTATTTGGCGTTAACGAAAGAACTCTATGAAGCCAATCCCCGAAGCGAGTCGCTGAAAAACGGACTTGCTATATCGTATTGCAAATTAGGGGAGACCCATCAGTCGATGGGGAACATTGAAGAAGCCCTTAAATACTTTGAAAATTATTTGGCGTTAACGAAAGAACTCTATGAAGCCAATCCCCATAGCATCACATTGTTTGAGGGTTTGGCCATATCTTACTATAAGCTGGCAATGATTTGCAAAACCCAAAATGACGATGAAAAAGGGAAGAGCTATTTTGAGGAATGGAAGAAGATGATTTCCTATCTGGCAGAAAATATACCACAGGTCCCCAAATATGGAGATTGGAATATAGTTGAGTATTAACCTATGTGCCTATTGTGTTTTACCTATGCACCTATTGTGTTTAAAAACCTAACACATAGGAACATAGGAAAACCACATTAGGCACATAGAAAACCTTGGTATTTTCGGTAACGTTTCCGATAATAAAAACGTTTTCGGTAACGTTTCCGATAATAAAATAGACAGTTTACTTTCAAACCTTTTAGCACCGGATTAACATTGTATCAGATTAATTAACTAAGCATATTATTTCCAAATGAAACGGGTCCTCAAAGTAAATTTCCAAATGAAACGAGTTTTATTGATCATTGTGTTTTCGGTTGTGTCGGGGTTTATTTCGCTGGCACAGAACAATAACGTGGTTGCACCCGGTGAACTGAACCTCCAACAGATGCTTCAGCCCATCCCGATGACGGCAAAGTTCATCAACGACACCTCTTTTATCTGGTGCGGCACAATGGTTAAATCGCCAACCGATCAAAAATACCACTTTTACTATTCACGCTGGCCGCGCAAATTCGGGATGTCGGCGTGGGTAACCCATTCGGAAGTGGCACATGCTGTTTCAAATTCGCCGTTCGGACCTTTCACATTTAAGGATATCGCCCTTCCGGTTAGGGGTAAAGAATTTTGGGATGGAATGGTAACACACAATCCTACAGTACATTACTACAATGGTAAGTACTACCTATACTATACCGGCAATTATGGCGATGGAAAAGTGACCAATCCGAAACTGAACTTTTCCCATCGTAACCATCAGCGGATTGGTGTAGCCGTTGCCGAAAACCCAAATGGCCCATGGAAAAGGTTCGACAAACCAATCATCGATATTTCTTCAGATACAACTACCCACGATGCCCAGATGATGGCCAATCCATCTGTTACCCAAATGCCAGATGGCCGCTACCTAATGGTTTACAAGGCAGTAGCCAGGAAACGTCCCCAACCGTTTGGTGGTCCTGTTGTACACCTGACCGCCATTGCAGAAAAACCCGAAGGCCCTTTTGTGAAACAATATAAGCCTATCTTTACAGCCGAAAATGTGGACTTTCCCGCTGAGGATCCCTATGTTTGGTACGACAAGAATTGCTATTATGCGGTTGTCAAGGATATGAAAGGGGCTTTCACCAATGCGGGAAGAAGCCTGGTCCTTTTTTACTCGTTGGATGGCCTCGATTGGAAACTGGCCAAACATCCGCTGGTTTCCACCCTGAACATCAAATGGGCAAATAGCACAACCCAAAAACTGGAAGCGTTGGAACGCCCTCAGCTCTTTTTCGAGAACGGGAAGATGGTGGCATTGTTATGTGCAGTCAATGAAACACTTGGTCACTCCTACAATGTGCAGATACCCTTGAAATAGAATAACCCGAAACGGTTTTCAAATTGAACGAACCAACACAAGCAGCTATGAAAACAGCCAATCAAAACTCCAATGGACGACGTAAATTTTTCAAAACATCGGGTGCGGTAATTGCCGGTTTAGGTTTACCAATTGCGGGGATCGCTGAGACCGAAACCAGGCAAACGACGGGAGATCTGGCCTCTGATTCCGGATTGCCGGTTATTGATTACCAGGTTGATTATGTTGTGGTAGGTGGTGGCATTGCCGGAACCTGTTCTGCCATCACGGCTGCGCGGGCCGGATTAAAAGTGGTCCTTATCCAGGATCGTCCGGTACTCGGCGGCAATGCCTCCAGTGAGATTCGTCTTTGGATATTGGGTGCGACCAGTCATATGAACAACAACAACCGGTGGGCACGCGAAGGTGGTGTGCATGAGGAGCTTCTTGTCGAAAATATGTACCGTAACAAGGAGGGAAACCCTGTTTTTTTCGATGCACTTTTAATCGACAAGGTTTGGGCAGAACCCAATATCACCCTGCTTTTAAATACATCTGTTCACCAGGTTGAAATGAAAAAGGGCAACCAAATCGGGAAAGTCATTGCTTTTTGCAGCCAGAATTCCACCCATTACGAAATCAGCGCACCATTTTTCTGCGATGCTTCGGGAGATGGTATTCTGGGTTTTCTTGCCGGGGCCGCATTCAGGCTTGGGGCGGAAACAACCGATGTGTTTGGTGAGAAATTTATCATGCCGGCCGATTATGGAAAACTGTTGGGCCATTCAATGTATTTCTACAGCAAAGATGTCGGAGTTCCTGTCCAATATGTTCCGCCCTCCTTTGCATTGAAAGATATTCCAAAACACATTCCCCGCTACAAGGATATTCAACGCGATTCGAGTGGATGCAGGCTTTGGTGGCTCGAATGGGGCGACGAATTGGATCGCGTATTTGATTCTGAAAAGATCAAAAATGAACTCTGGAAAGTGATTTACGGTGTTTGGGACTACATCAAAAATTCGGGAACTTTCAAAGATGTGGATAATCTGACCCTTGAGTGGGCAAGTACCATTCCCGGAAAACGGGAAAGCCGCAGATTTGAAGGGGATTATACCCTTATACAACAGGATGTTGTGAATCAAACTCATTTTGAGGATGC
>JBAXWR010000496.1:0-3123 GCA_037128295.1 Mariniphaga sp. | reverse complement strand
GCAAATGCCAAAGCCATGTTAAATGCTGCAATTCTTGACGGTGTAGTTGGTCGTGAAACCAGCGCACCCCGCTATTTTCACCCGATGCCTCTGACAGTCATTGACCAATCGAAAGGGGCTGTAACGAATGGTTACGGATTGCCGAATAAGTAAACATAATTTCAGATGTTGATGTGTTGATGCGAACGCGCAAGGATTGCACTGTATTAAATGACAATTTAGTTACTTTGTTGATCTTTGCGCTGTTTTTTTACCTTTGCAATACATGGACGGCAATAATTTGTGTCTTGAATTCAATGAAACGAGCCATCAATTACATAAGCAGGATTTTAAACATATGAAAAAAAACGCCCGGTTCCTTAAAGCACTTGCTGCCTTTTTGGTAGCTGTTCATTTAGGTGGTTATTTGTTTGCCCAGGAAAAAGGGTTCGTACCGATCAGTATGGAACCGTTTTCTGACAGTTCCCGACATTGGTATGGCATCAAAGACGATGGGAATATCGTCAATCCCGTGGCCAATCAACCCACCTATCTGGAAACTGAAATCACAAAGATTGCAGACAATATTCTTCTTTATCAGCGTGATAACGGAGGATGGCCCAAGAATTATGACATGCAGGCCATTCTAACTCCTGCCCAGATCGAAAACCTCATCAAAACCAAAAATCAAACGCATACCACTTTTGATAACTCGACCACCTATACCCATATTGAATATCTGGCCAAAGTTTACACGGTTACCAATATCCAAAAATACAAGGATGCATGCCTGAAAGGTCTTTCGTTTGTCTTTTCTGCCCAATATCCAAATGGAGGCTGGCCACAATTTTATCCATTGGAAAAGGGTTACAGCAGGCACATCACCTTTAACGATGGGGCGTTCATCGGGATTATGGAACTGCTCAAAAAGATAAACGACAATGATCCAAATTTTTCGTTTGTTGGTGCTGAGGTCCAAAAACAATCAAAAGAAGCTTACGACAAAGGACTGGAATGTATCCTCAAAATGCAGATTGTAAGTCAGGGTAAACTGACTGCCTGGTGCCAGCAACACGATGAAATCACACTTCAACCTGCCTGGGCGAGGGCTTACGAAATGCCGTCCAATTGCAATGGTGAAAGCGTGGGAATCGTGCTGCATTTAATGAGCATTGACAATCCTGATCAAAGAATTATTAAATCAGTCCAGAGTGCGGTACAATGGTTCAATGAATCAATGATTTACAATACAAGGGTCAAAACAATTCAAGCTACACCAGAGAAGACTCCTTTTAAAATAAGTACCTCCGACCGGATTGTTGTAACCGATTCACTTGCTCCACCCATCTGGACCCGCTTTTATGAAATTGGTACAGCACGGCCCTTGTTTTCAGACCGAAACAGTAAGTTATTGTATTCTATGGCTGAAGTCAGTCGCGAACGCCGTGATGGTTATGGCTGGTACACCTATGCGCCGCAGCAGGTGCTTGATAAATATTCTTCATGGCTAAAAAAAGTCACACCTCCACTCTCGGTTTCGGACAACAAACGGGCTTTAACAGCCAATGGCCAGCCATTTTTCTGGTTGGGAGATACGGGTTGGTTGTTGTTGAGCAAACTAAATCATGAGGAAACTGAAAAATACCTTGAAACAAGGAAAGAGCAGGGATTTAATGTGATACAGGTGATGGTGCTGCATAGCCTTTCGGCAGTCACCGTCAATGGCGATTCGGCTTTGATCGGGAAAAACGTCTCAAAACCTAACCTTTCTACGATCAAAACCAAAGTACAAAATAAGAATGGTTATTGGGAAAACCTTGATTTCGTAGTTGAGATGGCTATGGAGAAAGGGCTGTATATGGCTTTGGTCCCTGTATGGGGTTCAAATGTCAGGGCTGGATTGGTTTCAGAAAAACAGGCTGAAGCATATACAAAGTTTCTGGCCTTGCGATACAAAGACAAATCAAATATCATCTGGCTGAATGGTGGCGATGTCAGGGGTGATGATTCAATTAGAATCTGGAATACAATCGGGAACACCCTTAAAAAGTACGCCCCAAACCACCTTGTTACTTTTCATCCCTTTGGCAGGACACAGTCGTCGGAATGGTTCCACAACGAGAAATGGCTAGATTTCAATATGTTCCAGTCTGGCCACCGACGGTATGACCAGGACTCAACAGGAACCGGAAACCATTATGGTGAAGACAATTGGCGGTATGTCCAATCCGACTATGCCAAAATTCCTATAAAACCTACTTTAGATGGCGAACCTTCGTATGAAGGAATTCCTCAGGGTTTACACGACACATTGCAACCGCTGTGGAAAGACTACGATGTTCGCCGGTATGCCTATTGGTCTGTTTTTTCGGGTGCCTGTGGTTTTACTTACGGGAATAGTGCCGTGATGCAGATGCACAAGAAATCGGAGAAAACTGGAGCTTATGGTACCAAAGAGAGTTGGGATTCTGCAATCAATGCTTCGGGTGCTGGACAGATGATTTTCCTGAAGGATCTTATGCTGAAATACAAATATGAAAATATGGTACCCGACCAATCCGTTTTGAGCGATCCGGGAGAAAAATACAACCATCAGGTTGCCTTGAGGGGAAATTCCTCCCTTCTTGTTTATACCTACAATGGAAGGCCGATCTATCTTAAATCAATTCCGTTTAATGGCAATCATTTGAATTTCAAATGGTATAATCCCCGAACGGGAGAGTACATGGAAGGTGGGAAAATTGGGAAAAAGAAGTTATTGGAATTTGACCCTCCCGGGAAAATTGAAGAGGGGAATGACTGGGTTTTGATTGTAGAAATGGAATAGTTTGTGCTTCATTATATTGTTAGTATATAAACACATAGGCACATAAGGAAAAACACAAAGGCACATAGGATTTACATTCGGATATCATGTTAATTATCGGTAAATTGAAGACATATTTTTTTATTCTTATTGTTCTGACGGGTTTTTCCCGGATAGGTTTTGGCCAGACAGTTGAGCAAAATGAGATTCCCCGCGATACCTCTTACACCCCATATCAGACATGGGTGAAGATCAGGAAGGAATTTCCGCAGGCTGAGATTGTCAAACCACTTCTTCCGGAAGGTGTGAAAGCTGAATATGATATTGTTTATACGACC
>JBAXWR010000495.1:0-3133 GCA_037128295.1 Mariniphaga sp. | reverse complement strand
GCTGTTATATAAGTAGTAGGATTGGCTTTGGCGACCTGATCGGGAATGGTTTGTACCGCTGCATTCATCAGTGTCGATTCCGGAGAGCTGGCACTGTTGGTATTAATGGTAAAACCCAAAGCTGCAGCTTCCGCATCCATGGTAAGAAAATTGATCGGACCGAACCAGTCCACTGTGGCGATCACCTTTGAAGAGAAGGACGAATTCCCCAGAGAGGCACCTTCGAGTTCAGTTACGCCACTTGAGGTTCCAAGCATTGAGGCAAGATTGCCACCGGCAGAACCTCCCCAGGAACCCATTTTATCGGGATTCAGCTTGTACTTGGTGGCATTAGCTTTGAGAAACCTTACTGCTGCCTTGCAATCCTGAATTTGTGCAGGAAATTTTGCTTCGCCACTCAGCCTGTAATCGATACTCACCGCGGCATACCCTTGCGCGGTTAGGGCTGCACAATTGGCAGATTCGCCACTTTTACTGCCCATCAGGAATGCACCTCCATGAATGATAACAACGACCGGAAACGGACCTGACCCTGATGGCAAATAGATATCCATCACCTGGGCTGACGAGGTTGTGGCATAGGCTACATTGGTGTAGGTAGTCGCAGTACCATTGGTGGTGGTTGTGGTAGTCGTTGTAGTTGTGGTGTTTGTAGCATCTGCGACTTCGTCTTTTGTGCAAGCACCGGTTAAAAGGGTGATGGCAATTAATAAATTTAATGTGATCATTTTCATTGTATTTGTGATTCTAAAATTAAACATGGCTCAAAACTAATTCGTTTGAATGTGTACAACCGAAATAAGTTGGTGAAGCAACAGTTTTGATCTTTGAATCCTCATAGAAAAGAGTTGAATCAGTTTTCGGAAATGTTTTTAAAAATATCAGTTCATTAAAATAGATCCAACTGTTTAATTTCTTTAGCATTTACAATCAACCTAACAGATTTTGCGGTAACCGGATCAATTTCCTTTCCGCAGATGGTTCCATAAACTTTTCCCTTATAAACTGATTTCCACGAACCGTCGCTTTGTTTTATCTGTAAATCAAAGGGTTTACCTGCACCACGCAGATAACCGGGATTGTCAATTGTCAATTCAAATCTTTTGAAAGATTGCTCCTTTTCAAAATCTACTTCAGCAATCAGCTTACCTTCAGCATCAGTTGTGATGGTTGGAGTACGTCCTGAAGTTAAAGATCCTATCGAAGGAAGAGCCATCGCGATTGGTTCAACTGATGAATCAAATTCAAGTCTTACAATTGTATTCAAAGAGTCGGGAGTGCCAGTGAGCAAAAGTCCTTTTTCATTCTGAACAACCTGAATACTTCCAGTTATAGATTTGTATGACAATAGTTTGCGTGGAATTGATGTTAGTTTCAAACCATCTTTAGGCCAATTCAAAACATGAATATATACAACCTTGTCTTTGAAAAGTGCGTTTGGCCAGGGTCCGGCTTTGCATCCTTCAATTGTTGAACCATATTTGGCGATCCATGAGCTGGTAGCCTTACCAGGAATGGGATTAGCGTCAAGCATAGGTGGCAATCCGAAAAGGTAATTTCGATCGGATAACGCCACTTCTACAAGAGTCCTAATGCGCTGGTCAACGGTACTTTTATCAATGATATCAGTTCTTCGGGATTCTGGTGTAACTTTTAAAGATTGAACTTTACCCTCCCTGTAATCACACTCAATGGTTGTATTGTTAGCTGCACAGAGTTTAAACGAAACGTCCCAATCTTCAGGCCATGCTGGAAGCAGGAAGATTTTCTTTCCGTCGCTTTGCAACAACATGCTTTGCAGAGTGTTCACTGAATTGGCTCCATGATCGTTATCGGGGGTACCATCCATTTTACACTCCCAGAAAGCCGGAAACCTTGCTCGTGGACGGTTTGGGTATGGTGCTGATGGATCGATATTATCGTTCCAGTGGATAAACTGGTCGTTGAAATTGATACTGGCCAGTCGCGCGGCTTCTCGTGGCAAACCAAGGTAAGCCGCCTGAACCGGAGCCGATTGCCAGCCACCGGTTTCTGTTCCCTGATCGTCGATTGTTCCGTCGATACTAGTTGTGCGTAAGTGAAAGGATTGCCGTGCATTTGACAACAGTTCCGGCTGTCCGAGCCAAACCTGACGGAAAGGGTAAATTGAGTAGAGTTCAGGGCTTTCGCAATTGACACGCCCCGGATCGTATTTGTCGCCAACAGCCAATAAATCGAGGCCATAAATTTTTCGCAAAGGAACGCCCGGCATTGCTTTCAGCAAATCGCTCCAGTGTTTTTTGCGTTTGTTGTCGATTTCAAATGACAATAATTTGTTCAGCACATATTTGATGCATCCGATTTCTGTGCAGGGATTGGTCACACCCTGATAGGTTTCGGCACATCCCACCCCTTCCATTTGCATAATCCCTTTGGCATCCCGTTTTGGGAATTGAAGCTCGTAGAATTTCAGGTATTCATCAGCACATGGCAACAATATATCATTCAAAAACTTACGATCTTTTGTGTGTTCATAGTATTCGCACATGATAGCCGGCAATTCAACTGTTGCCAACTGGTGATAACGCAAATGTGCCGGTACACCAGCCCAGTTAAATACCCCCACATTGTTCCACCAACTTGCTTCCATGATAAAACCACCTTCATGGCCAAAGATTTTCTGGCAGCGGTCCATGCTGATTTCAAGACCATCACGGACAAACTGCATACCCGGCTTAATCAGGTCATAATCACCCCGTGTGGCCATTGACCAATAAGGATGTCGTGTATTCTGCCACATAAAGGAAAGGACTGCCCAGTCGCGTCCATCGGGAGAAACAGGTTTATCTTTGGTCTTGTTGAAACCCATCACTCCGGCAGGCATATCCATGGTGAAGATCGACCCATTGTATGGTGGTGGAACTTTTCCACGTCCGGCAGCGGCTTCGCAAAACCGTTCCAATGCATACCTCTGACTGATCTGAAAAATATTCTGTGCAGCATCAATCTCTTTATGACCTTCGTAGGCTTTTGATCCCTGTGCAAATTGAGTGAACCTGCATTGATCGAGGTTGAATTTGCCGGTTCCACCTGATGTAACGTTAATGTAACTCCTTTTCCATCAGCATCTTTAAATGTCATGTTTCCAAAAGCA
>JBAXWR010000494.1:0-3148 GCA_037128295.1 Mariniphaga sp. | reverse complement strand
CAGCACTTGTTCTTGCCTGGATCAAAGAGGGAGCAAAAAACAATTAACGTAAAAAATTAAAACTCGCAAAAATGAAAAAGAACATCCTATTCATATTCCTTTTTTCATTGATTTCGTTGGGTTCTTTTGCCCAAAAGGAAGCAAAAGAGGCAGCCGGAGGCAAAGAAAAAGATTATCCGGTAAGTGCTGTTTTTGAAAGCGGTTACCTGATTGATGCCCAGACTACTGTCATTCCCGATGCAAAAACCCTTGAATTTGTCATCCAGCATAAATTTGGCACTATTGCAAACGGCCGTACCGATCTGTGGGGGATCTATGCTGCAGGTGCAAACATCAGGCTCGGATTGAATTATGTCCTTGCCAAAAACTTTCAGGTTGGTGCCGGAATTACAAAAAAAGCCATGACAACCGATGTTGATGCCAAATGGACATTGCTTCAACAAACAAAGAAAAATACAGTTCCTTTTTCGGTAACATTATATGGGAATATTGCAATTGACGGAAGAAACCTGAGTTCATTCGAATCCGGTTATGTAATGCCCCAGGCATATAAACTACCTTTGCATTATCGGTTTAATGATCGGTTAAGCTATTTTTCGGAATTGATCGTCAGCAGGAAGTTTACCACATGGCTTTCATTACAAGCTGCAGTAAGTTTCTCACATTATAACTCAGTGGGTACTGCTTACGACCATGATAAAGTTGGCGTACATTGTACCGGAAGGATTAAAGTATCCCCTCTGGGATCGATCATCTTCAATTATGACGAACCTTTAAAAATCAAGGAAATCTCGGAACAGTTTGTTTGGACCAACCATCCAAAACCAAATGTGGCTTTTGGTTATGAAATTTCCACAGGTACCCATGCTTTCCAGATTTATATGGCATCAACAGGTTCGATTTTACCACAAGACAACATCATGTGGAACCAGAATGATTATAAAAACAACGGCTTCGCCATCGGTTTTACGATGACCAGATTGTGGGGATTCTAATCTTAAAATTTTCATAACGAACGTTAAAAATGCTGAAATCCAAATATTGGGTTTCAGCATTTTTTTTTACATAACCGACCATAAATATGACACAAGTCATTTTTTCGAACCATATAGACAAAAAAAACAGATATCAATTAAATTAATTGATATTTATCAAATCAAAATATGTTGCAAATCAATGTCGTACCCTAAAAATGTCAACCAAATGTTTTCCAATTTATCGGGTAAGGTTTCTACTTTAGCCGTATGAAATAACTCTTACAGTTTTTCAAATCATCACTTTTATTGCATTAATAGATTAGGAATTTTAATACACCAATTTTATGAAACAAAGAAATGCGATTCAGCTTTTATTTTTTGCTTTTGTTATGATGTTTGCCGCTTCTTCATGCGTTAAGGAAGGGCCGATGGGATTAACAGGTGCTACAGGTACCAATGGTACAAATGGTACTAACGGGACCGATGCCAATTCTACATGCCTGACTTGCCATTCTACGGCAGCTATGACATTAAAAGAGGCTCAATACGATTTGTCTGATAAGGGAACACGTACAGCAAGATCCGGTAAATATTGTGCGAGGTGCCACTCCACCGAAGGTTTCCAGGAAATCACAACCATGGGTACATTTAATGTTACAAATGAAATGCTTAATGGTACCAAAATTGGTTGCGCTGCATGCCACAAACATTCAGGTTTTGATTTTGGAACCGACCCTGCTTCTAAGATCTTGAGAACTACTAGTCCGGTATTTGGAAATTATGATAACTATAACATGACTACAAATGCTTATGAAGCAGCAAAATCTTATAATTATGGTACCGTAAATAATTTATGTGCCAACTGCCATCAGATCCGTGGTAACACAGTGGTTACCTACACGGATCCTAACAATCCAAGGACACCTTCAACTACTGCAGTTAAATATACAGCTTTACCCTATTTCCCAATTGCGAATGCCGGTAGCATTAATGAAAATTGGTTGGTGAGCTACAGGACCGGGACAAACTTTAGTATTCACGAAGGTGCCAATCAACCAGATTATTTGATTAGCAGGGGTGGTTATGAATATACGGGTAAAACTTATACAAGAAAAACTGCCCATAGTGCCGACGAATGTACCACATGCCATTTTAACGCATATGATGCAGCTACAAAAGTAGGCGGTCATACAATGAAAGTAAATTTAAAAGATGCAAAATGTACTTCATGCCATGACCTTGCAGTTAAAATACCTGCAACTTTAGCTACAATTAATGCCAAATTAATCGAACTGGGTGATCTGCTTGCTGCCAGAAAAGTATTTAAGAAAACAGCCAGTACATCATCGTCTGCCTTGAATGGTTTTACTTATGCAGCGCAGCCGAGCCACGATTTCCTGGGGACACTTCTTCCAACTACAGCTTCGGCTCCTACCACTTATGCGATGACGCTTACGACGACAAACCTTCCGAGTGCTACAACAGGTCTGTTGGTTTATAATAATGTCGTCACCTGGACAACAGATACTGATTTTGCAAACAGGATTGGCCGCCAATGGAAATATGGTGAATTAGGAGCTGCATTTAATTGGACTTATGTAAATTCAGTTGCCGATGCAGCAAATAAAGGTATCCATAATCCCACCTATGCGATGGAGCTTTTACAAACTTCAATTGATTATTTGAAAGCGAATTAAGTCATTATTGTAAACAGCAAAAAAAGGCTTCTTTTTTGAAAAATGGAAGCCTTTTTTTGGTACAAACAACAAAAAAGAACATCATGAAAAACCAACGCATATTTCTTATTTTGATTCTGTTTTCACTGTTTCTGAATGGTTGCAAATATGATTTTATTTTGCCTGAACAGGTTGAGACTGTAAATACCGGCGGTCAACCAATCAGTTTTGCAACACAGATAGCCCCAATATTTTCAACTGGTGACAAATGTATTGCCTGTCACAAATCTGGCGGACAAGCACCCGATCTTTCATCAGCCAACGCTTATTCACAAATTTCTTCCAAATATGTGAATACGGGCAGTGCCGAAACGAGTCTTATTTATACAGAGCCAGCTCCTGCCAATGCCGCTGTCCATTCCTGGAAAAAGTACACCGCTTCCGAAGCAGCACTTGTTCTTGCCTGGATCAAAGAGGGAGCAAAAAACAATTAAC
>JBAXWR010000493.1:0-3161 GCA_037128295.1 Mariniphaga sp. | reverse complement strand
TGGCACCGAAGTTACATCAAGACTATTGTAATAACCCAAAACCCAACCCGTTCCAGGTGCATAATAATCGTTATTGCCCAGAGTTAAATTAGTTTTGACTGCATAATTATACCAGACTGCATAATGCTTGCTTGCACCTCCCGTAGTTGAACGTGCATTGCTGAATATGTTATTCCTGAAATCACGTTTATTAGTAGAAGCATTCGTGTACAAAGCATACGATTTGTTCGTTAAAGATGTTGGTGTTCCGCCAAGATGCACTGTATTGTAATAAAAACCATCCTCGGTACCTACTGCACCTGTTTCATATATTCCATACATATCAGTTGCCGTAGTACCAGCAAGGCTGATGATATTGTTTGAATAGTTAGCGATTCCTCCATTCGAAAAAATACCATAAACCCCTGAGGTAGTTAGTCCATTAACTAATAAAGTGTTAATAAAATTATTGGAAATGGTACTGCCAATCGAGCCGGAATTAAATATGCCTATTATACTTCCAATTGTATTTGATGTCCCATTCATCAACTTTGATATGGTATTGCCACTAACCGTTATTGCTCCAACACTACCATTATCATTCATTATACCATATACACTTTGAGTATTACCGGTAGAAAGTGAAGTTGCATTCAAACTGTTGGTTGTGCCTGCATCGGTGCTGCCAATTGTATTGTTGCTGATAGTTGCCGCACCTGCTCCGAGTTTGTAAATACCACAAATATTCGTTGAAGCAAGGGCAGGGGTATTTGCAGCCGTAATAGAGCCGATGGTATTGTTCCTGATATCTGTTGTGCCCGTACTTGATGTATATATACCATAAACATTTCCACTTGTCGTTTTATTCGTTAGGGTAATTGAGCCATTTCCGGTAGCTGAGCCTATAACATTGCCAACAGTTGTTCCAATATTTACATTACCGCCAGAAACATATATACCATACCATGAACTATTTAATGAATTTGAATAACCAAAATTTTTGATTGTATTGCCCTGTACGTTGCTTGCAGTGCTTATGCCAACACTCATATAAATAGCATTGAATGCATTATTATAAGCAATGGTCTTTGTCCATGCCGCGCCGCCACAATTAGGGGAACTACCGCCAATATAGTTGTTGGAAACCGTGAAATCATTGTAAGATAAACCAGCGATAACGCCGATTGCGTAATATGCAACCGATGCCGTTGGAACAAACGTAACCGTTTCATAAAAGCTATTGCCAGAAATGGTCCAAATAGTAGAAGCAAATGCAATATTTATCCCATAAGAAGTTGTTGATCTGTTCAGAAAGTCAAAGATATTGTTATTACTAATGGTGTTATAGCTGTTTTCGGCACCGGATGTTCCATTGGAAAATACTGCCTTCAGCGGCCTGTTGGCATCGGCAGCACTGGTAATATCATTGTTACCGATTAAGTTGTTATCATTTCCGATGGTTCCGGAAGTGGTAGCAAAATAGACTATTCCACCCGTTGGTGACGTAGAGGAACCTTTTATCGTACAATACTGTATCGTGTTATTGTTTGCATCATTAATAAATCGGAGAGTAGATGTTCCGGTTTGGTTGGAGATGCTTGTGTTGGTAATAATTAATTCTTTTCCAGAGCCAGTTGCATTTACCCTACCGTCAATGGTAACATTGTCTGCCCCGTTTAAATCAATAAGCGGTGCTGTTATATTGCCACTTATTGTAAGCCCCGTTACCGTTGGATACATTGTTACCGATGTGTAATTGGCACTGCCCATGCCGCTTGAGTTAAGCACAGCCGATGTGGAAAGCTCCTGGCTTCCTTTAATTTTAAGTACAATAACTCCGGTATAGGTTCCGTCGTTAATTTTATCGAATACGGCTGTTATATTTTTGAATGAAGCCTGAAACGTTCCGCTAACATACAAATCCACCGCATCGCCTGGCGATATAGACTCTAAGGCTCCCATTTTCGGTGTAACAGCATCTCTTCCGTATTCGTTAAAATCGGACAATGTTCCGGATCCTGCAACGCCTGGTAAGGTAGCCGAAGGATAATAATTCAAAATTGCTGTTCCGCCTGCACTGGCAAACGTAGGGTCAATCGCCAAGCTATTGGCATCTTGCCCAGTCGCAGTTTTCCAAGCTGATATGGCGGATATGTCATTGGCAGCATTGTATGTTCCCAAGGTATGGTATCCCAACATGCCACCTGTGCCACTGGCATAATAATCGTTGTTATCCATGGTCAAACTCGTGTTAACAGTATATGCTAAGTAAGCTGCAAAGTGTTTTCCTGTTGCCGAACCTCCATTTGAACGGACATTGCTGATAATATTATTTCGGAAGTTGCGGGTGTTGGTACTTGCTGCGCTATACAATGCAACAGATTGATTTGTACCTGATGCAGGAGCGCCACCAATATAAACCGTATTGAAATATAAGTTGTTATTGTTGCTGGCAGCTCCTGTTTCAGAAATACCATAAATAGTGGTTAACGTATTCCCTCCCAAATTGATGATATTATTGGAATAGGTTGTTGCGCCTCCCTTTATGTTAATTCCAATCAGAAAAGCGGCAGTACTCCCTGCATTTACCGATAGACTATGTATAAAGTTGCCTGATACCGTACTTGCAGTTGTTCCACCGTAGTAATATATGCCACATACAGCTCCGGTAAAAGTTGCATACGTATTTGATAAACCATAAATGGTATTGCCCGTGATGTTATGAACATTTGATGCACTAGTATTCAAAGTAATTCCGACAACCGATGCCTTCTCTGTTTGCAAATTGTTTCCATTTGCTATGGTTAAATCGCGCACAACATTGTTGGTTATAGTATTTGAACCGCCATTTACATAAATGCCACTTATAAACCCAAGTGTACCTACAGTTGGGTTAGTCGTTCCATTGGTCATTTTAGCGATGGTGTTGCCAGTAATAGTTGTTGAACCGGTACCCTGACCATAAATACCATATACAGTCTGAGCGTTTGTTGTTGATACCGAACTGGCGTTTATGCTATTTGTTGTTCCTACATCGGTGCTGCCTATAACATTATTCTTAATATTTATGGTGAAAGTTCCACTACATAGAATTCCACCAAAGTTTGTGCTAAAATTACCTACGGAGTTGGCGACTGTAATTGAGCCTATCATATTGTTTTGGATTATTACAGTCGCACCTG
>JBAXWR010000492.1:0-3193 GCA_037128295.1 Mariniphaga sp. | reverse complement strand
ATTTGAAACTAAGTTCCCACATCCTAAGAAACCAAAATTTACATTTATTGATTTATTTGCTGGTATAGGCGGATTTAGGATTGCCTTTCAAAATCTTGACGGCCGATGTGTCTTTTCATCCGAAATTGATAAATCTGCTAAGAAGACATATACTTTAAATTTCGGTGATTGTCCTTTTGGTGATATAAGAAATTTCACAGGAGAAGAAGTTTCAGATGAGGAATTAGACTTAATGATCCCTGATCACGATATTCTTACAGGTGGATTTCCTTGCCAACCTTTTAGTTTAGCAGGGGTTTCAGCGAGAAATCATTTAGGAAAAGCGCACGGGTTTCTTGACAAGATACAAGGAACGCTGTTTTATGATATTGTGAGAATTATTGATGTCAAAAGACCAGAAGCTGTTTTTCTTGAAAATGTAAAGAATTTTAAATCGCATAACAAAGGAGATACACTTAAGACGGTATTGTCGGTAATGGAAGCTCTTGATTATGATTCACATACCATGGAAATAAATGCGAATATGAAAGTTCCTCAAAATCGCAAGAGATTTTATATGGTCTTTTTTAAAAAGAAAAATACATTTTTCGAGTTTCCAAAGTATTCTGGTGAAACTTTAAAACTCAAAAGTATACTAGAAGAAAATGTCGCAGAATATTATACAATTTCTGATAAACTTTGGGAGGGTCATAAACGTAGAACAAAATTAAATTTAGAACGGGGTACTGGGTTTACTGCATTTGAAGCTGACATTGAGAAACCATCGAATACAATCGTGGCGAGATATGGTAAAGATGGTAAAGAGTGTTTAATCCCGCAGGTTGGAAAAAATCCAAGAAAACTAACGAAATTGGAATGTGCTCGATTACAAGGATATCCAGAAGACTTTGTTTTGCCATTGAGTGACGCAGCTGCTTACCGTCAATTTGGAAACTCAGTTGCAGTCCCTGTAATTCAAGATATTGGAAAAAGTATTTTAGATAGTTTAATTAAAAATAATGTCAAGTTAAATGGAATTTAAATCTTTTCATAATGATTTTTTTAGAGCAATTTGTGGCGCATATTCTCGTATTACTTCCAGGGAATATTATGATTCGCAAATAACTTTGACTGACAATGAAGCAGATATAGTTATTAATTATTTTGGATACGAAAACATTAATGTAGGAAATGTAGGTAGTGACAAAAATAAGTCTCTAAAAAAATTCCTATTATATAATGCTGAATATCAAGAATATAATCCAATATATCTGAATTTGGTATTTCCAAAACCTGCAAAACCAGAATTAAGATTGTATCTGGCTGAGAGTAGGGGCTATAAACCTAATGGAGGAGATATCTGGTTTATCTATATAAACTTAAATAATGAATTAGTAATCGGTTCTTTAGAAGAAAAAATATGGAATACTCTTGGTCAAAGTGACATTGATGATGTTTTCTATCAAGCCAGAATTGATGATACAATAAACATTGAAAGACCCTTCGATATTTCATCTGAAGGAAAAATCGTTACAAGTTTTTCCAGCGGAAGGCTTATTTATGTCAGAGATCCAAAACTTGCCATAAATAGACTGTTTAAATCTGAATTTCGTTGCGAAGTGGATTCTTCACATGTAACTTTTATTGCGGAAAAAACAAAACTTCCATTTATGGAAGCTCACCATTTTATTCCAATGAGATTTCAACACCTTTTTAATTCTCCTCTTGATAATCTTAATAATATAATTTGTCTTTGTCCAAACTGTCACCGTGCTATGCATCATGCTATTATTAATTACAAATATGAATTAATAAAGCAAATATATTTCAAGCGACCTGAAATGCATCAGTTTTCGGTTGATGATATTGCTCAGTATTATAATTGTTTAGAAATAATTCAGTGAAATATTTAACAAAAAGCTACAAATTTGGAATAAAGTTTGCTTTATTTTGAAAGTAAGCAAATATATTTTAGTTTAGATATTACACCTTGTCTATGAATGCATTAATCGTTAAAAGCAAAAAACAGTACTTAATTTGACAATAGTATTTACTTTTATTCTTTTTGTCTTGTTATCCTAAAAGGAACTTTAAATCCCAAATTTTATGGCTCACCACACCTTAAAAACAGCTTACTCCGATTTGGCAGACCGGATTAACCGGTTTCCGCTGGGAGCACCGCCATCAGATCTACTTTTTAAGATACTTCAGGTCTTGTTCACCGAAAAAGAGGCAGGACTGGTTGCCTTGTTGCCCATCAAACCGTTCACAGCCGAAAAAGCAGCAACTATATGGAAAACAGATCTTACCACAACACGAAATATCCTCGATGGACTGGCAGGCAAAGCTTTGTTGGTCGATATGGAACAGAATGGCCGGCAGGAATATGCACTCCCACCACCCATGGCCGGATTTTTCGAGTTTTCGTTGATGCGCGTCCGAAGCGACATCGACCAGAAGGCATTGAGCGAATTGTTTTATCAATACCTCAATGTGGAGGAGGATTTTGTCCGTACTTTGTTTACCGATGGTGAGACGCGCCTCGGTAGGACTTTTGTAAACGAACCTGCTCTGTCGGCTGAGAATAGTTTGCATGTGCTTGATTATGAAAGAGCTACTGAAGTTATCAAAACCGCGACACATATTGGTGTTGGAATGTGTTATTGCCGCCATAAAATGCAACACCTCGGAAGAGCATGCTATGCCCCAATAGATATCTGTATGACTTTCAATACCACTGCCGCCTCGCTCACCAAACATGCCCATGCCCGTGAAATTGATTCTTCGGAATGTCTCGATCTTTTGCAACAGGCCTATGAGCAAAACCTTGTACAGTTTGGCGAGAACGTGCGCGAGGAGGTGAATTTTATCTGCAATTGTTGTGGCTGTTGTTGTGAAGCGATGATTGCTGCCCGCCGGTTTTCAATCCTGAACCCTGTTCATACAACGAACTTTATTCCGGTAGTGAATGAACATAAATGCAATGGTTGTAGTAAGTGTGTGAATGTGTGTCCTGTTGAAGCTATGACACTTGTCTCTGCCAACGATCCGCATCTTCCAAAACGAAAGTCTGTGTGCCAGCAACCTTTTGCAAGATTGGATCCATGTCTACGGGCAAGCCATAGATATGCACAGGTACAACTAATTTAGTCTTCGCGGTAATTGCCTCTGCCGCTAAGTCTGCATTTATAGACCAAGTAACGGGATCGGAATC
>JBAXWR010000491.1:0-3238 GCA_037128295.1 Mariniphaga sp. | reverse complement strand
ATATCCGAAGGTTCAAGACGAATCGATTTGCTGTATTGCTTTTTTAGTTTTTTCTGCGAAAGCAACAGAATACGGACCTTTTCAATTAAATAATCGGGGTCAAACGGTTTTGAAATGTAATCATCAGCCCCGGTTTGAATTCCCATTAATTTGTATTGACTGGAACTTTTTGCAGTTAAAAGAATTACAGGGACAGTGGCTGTCAGGTTATTTGCCTTGACTCTTTTACACAATTCAAACCCGTCCATTTCCGGCATCATTATGTCCGAAATAATCAGATCAGGAATTAATTCAACGGCCTTTGCGAACCCTTCTTTACCATCCACAGCAGATTCAACATGATATAAAGGTTCAAGAAGACTTATCAAATACTGATTGACATCAGGGGTATCCTCAATGATTAAAATGCACGCATCAGAAGCGGTTTCCTTTTTCTTTCTTGAAGGAAGGAATCGATTCAAAGTGGTTTCTTCCCTTGAAAAAGTTACGCTTTCCGCATCATTTGCAAAAAGCTGTTCCGTCTTTAAATGATCTTTCCCTTTTTTTAGCTTTAGCCTGAATTCAGTTCCTTTTCCCAATTTACTGTCAACTTTAATAATTCCCTGATGCAGCTCGACCAAGTATTTAACCAAAGCCAATCCAATACCAGTGCTGCCAATGTTTTCGCCGTCGTCAACCTGGTAAAAGCGTTCAAAAATATGGACAATCGCCTTAGGTGGTATTCCCTTACCACCATCGGTCACATTTGCAATCACTTCATTTTCGTTTTCTTCGAGCGTGATCTTTACGAATCCTCCTGGTTTGTTGAACTTAAATGCGTTAGAGACCAAATTATTTATGATCATTTCCATTTTGTCCCTATCAAACCATATCTCTTTATTTCTTAGGTCCGAATCGATTTGAAACCTAATATCCTTTATTTTAGCCAATTCATAAAACGGATAACACACCTCTCTCACAAATTCCTCAATATTTAAATATCGTGCAACTAATTTTAAATTTTCAGTTTCAGCTTTTCTGAAATCGAGCAGTTGATCAATCAGCTTCATCAACAGGTTCGTGTTTTTATAAATAATCTGAATTTTCTCAAGGGCTTCGTCCTGAAGTTTATATGCCAGTGCTTTCTGTACCAGTTCTTTCAGGGGTGCAAAAATTAAGGTGAGTGGTGTGCGGAATTCATGGGATATATTGGTAAAGAACTGAAATTTCATTTCGCTTACCCTCTGATCCTGTTCGTGTTTTATTTTCTCAATTTCGAGGTTTTTGGCCATACGAACCTGCTTAACGGCATTCCACCGGATGATCGTTACAATTCCCACGATCAACAGTACATAGAAGAAGATTGCATACCAGGTTTGCCAGATCGGGGGCAGGATGATGATCTTCAATTTTCGTGGCTGCTCATTCCAGCTATAATTATTACTGGAAGCTTTAATCTCCAGAATATACTCGCCCTGGCGTAAATTATTAAAGTTTACAAAATGCTGTGTACCAATATAATTCCACTCTTTATCAAAGTTGTCGAGTTTATAGGCATATTGATTTTTGCCCTGTGCTTTAAAATCGAGTGCCGAAAATTCAATCTGAAAACTTTTTTGGCGATCATTCAGTGTAATCTTAGTGGAATTGTTCAACGATTTGTCAAGGATCACCCGATTATCGTAGGATTCTCCAATTTCAACGCGCCGGTTGTACAAACTAAGACTTGTTAAGACAATGTCATTCAGGAAATTGCTTTCAACTATTTCATCCGGTTTGAAAGAATTTAAACCAAAAGTACCTCCAAAGTAGAGCATATTGTTGATTCCCTTGCAAAATGAAGTTTCAGAAAAGGTGGTACTTCGAAGCCCATCAATGGTCGTAAAATTGAAGATTTTTTTAGTTTTCAGGTCGTATTTGGAAATACCTGCGTTGGTGCTTATCCAAAGGTTTTGTTGATTATCTTCGGTTATGCCCATAATCTGGTTTCCAGACAAGCCAATATCTTTCGTAATGTATTGCAACAGAGCCTTTTTCCCGGGTGTTTCATCCAATGTATATAAACCGATTGGGGTACCGATCCAAATGATGTGGTTGCTGCTTTCATGAAGACAAAAGATGATTTTAGGATCAAATTTCGTTGACAATGAAAAATACTTGTTAATATCGGTAAAGGTCTGATCATCAGGATTAAAAATGCACAAGCCATCATAAGTGGCTACCCAAATACGTTGTTTGGAATCTTTCAGCAGGTAACTTACCCGCGCATTTTGCAATTGCCCTGTGGCACCATATTTTTCCTGAAAATTTCTGATATTACCAAATGACCCGGCTTTCTTATCAAGCAGGAAAAGGCCACGTTGTTGAGTGCCAATGTATAACGATTGATCGGTTTCTGTAAAGCTTATTGCTTTCATAATCAAATCAAACCTTCGATCATTAAAATAATCGGAGCAGGCGATTAACTCAGGAATTCCATTTTTATAGCGGATGATCCCTGTATTGTAACTGGTTCCAATCCAAATGTTTCCTTCCCGATCCTGATAAATAGCCCTTACGAGTTTAAAGCGATCCTGGTTTTTCAAAGCAGTAAAAGGAACTTCATAAAAGTCGATCTTATTCAGTGAATAATAGAGACCACTTCCTTTTGTCCCAACCCACAGCGTACCCTTTTTGTCTTCCAGCACGCTCATCACGCATTTGTTAAGTGTTTGATCTTTGCTTAATCCCAAAGTGTTAAACTTCAGCTTTTCTGTTAACAGACACACACCCACACCATTTGACCCAATCCAGACATTGTTGTTTCTGTCCTGAAAAATATCCAATATGGTGTCGAATTCATTGTTGCTTTTAAACAAGGGATTTGGATACAAGGGGATTTTTGAAAAAGTCGAATTTTCAGGATTGAACTGAAACAGGCCATTTCCCCAGGATCCAATCCAAAGCAATCCATTATTATCCTGCATTATTTTGGTCGTGCCATTAAATTGACCAAATTCCTTTTCTTCCGCCGGGTTTAACCTGAAAGTTTGGGATGACCTATTCTTCAGGTCGAATTTCACCAGAGTGCTCTCATTGTTATGCAATATCCAGAGAGATTGATGATTTCTATCCTCAATAATACATGGAATCTGATTGTTGCCCGTTGAGTTACCCAAGGGTTTAAATGAATCAACAGCAGGGTCATATTCGAATAAACCATTATTGGTTCCCACCCAGACTATGCCATTGGATGATTTAAGGATCACATTAACATTGG
>JBAXWR010000490.1:0-3284 GCA_037128295.1 Mariniphaga sp. | reverse complement strand
GTTAAACGTCAATAGCCCTGGGTAAACGGTCCAGAACAAAAGCCATGTTATTGCTCAAATGGCAATCGATCCGTGTAATTCAGGGAAAAATGACCACCCCAACTATCGTCAGCAATCGAAACTTCGGGAAAGAGGGAACGACCTTTCAGACGGGGGAAATGCTGTAAATCGTTACCAACGACAAACCATCAGCCCCTCTCCAATAAGATCGGAGCTGGCTGTTACAAACGAGGGGGATGAGGTCAAATTCCCAAACCATAACAACATCCAGAAACCAAAATTCATTTTCCGCATGGTCAAAGCACCAGAGGTGCGAAATATTGGTAGAAAGAAAGGCTTCCCCCAAGAACGGCGGCGCAATCAGAAAATTCCCAAAGAGATCAATTGTTCACTGCGCCGCAAATCGACAATCGTTGGAAGGTGCAAATTGGAGATTGGGTTTGTTGATAAAATGTTCTAAGACCAATTATTTTGTTAGTCTTGTAACATATTGGTATTTAGACAAATATAATAACAAGCTTTTCTGAGGTAGTGCTTTGCGGCGCAGGGATGAACCGATCACCCAACAACCTTTCTGATTGCGCCTTCTGGATGGGTCGTTTCATCTTCTACAAATATATCGCTCCTACCGGAGCTTTTTGATCCTACAAATAGTTTGATTGGAATTCTACATCCGAAAAATATTCATAATAAAGATTGTCAATGAGTTGTGGATAATTTTTATGATTTCAGTTTTCCCAAATTCCTGGTTGGATTTGCGCCTGATTCACAAAAATGTCAGTCCTCAAATTATATCAAATTCCAATCTTTATTTTATTATCAACGGTTGATCATTCACCTTTACCTTATTGATTTTCAAATTCTTATATTTCGTCAATAATTCAGGCTTTTGGGCAGTTGCCTCTATGTTTTCAAAGACAATATTTGAAACCTGATCCAATGGGTTTCCCTGCATTTCACCAAACACATTGCATTGCACTTTTACATTTGATATGGATATATTCCGAACGATGCCATAAGGTTTTTCAGTGCTGCCTTCCATCGTAAAGAATTGAGTCCAGGGTTTCATTTCGATAATGGTGCCACATTTTCCGGTCACATTTTCGATGGTGATGTTTTCATAGACCTGGTATGTATCCGGCCGCATCTTCATTCGCAATATGGGACAATTGCTATCTGATTTACAGTTGCGCAAGGTGATGTTTTTGGCATGGATACACTCGCTCCCAAGGGTCAGGATGCCATGGGAATCGCCGAAGGTACAATCCTCGACAAGGATATCTTCCACAATTCCATTTTCGGCAAGCAAATGGGCATCAGGACCTTTCCCCCCTTTGATACAGACAGCATCATCGTTCACAGAAATGTAACAGTTCCGGATGGTCACCCGCTTACAAACATCAATATCCACACCATCCGTGCTCGGTGCTTTTACCGGTGTAAATGGGGAACGGATATCGCAATTCTCTATCAGCACATCGTTGCATTGGTACAAATGGGTTGTCCAGAATCCTGAATTGCAAAGTTTTACATTCGATATATTCACATTGTTGCATCCCCAGATAAAAAGTAACCGGGGACGATGCACCTCCAGGTTTGTTGCCTCCTTATTGATCCTTCTCATCGAATCCCTGTAAGACCAGAAATATTTCCAAAATTTCAGCCCATTACCATTAATGGTCCCGGGACCGGATATCCCAAAATTGTTGACATGATAAGCATTTACAAGGGCTGCATAATAATAAATGCTCTTCCCTTCCATACGGGATGGAATCAATGGGTAATCGACAATATTGTCAGAACCCTTGAGCACAGCCCCTTCATCCAATCGCAATTTTGTATTTGGCTTAAAAAACAGGGCTCCCGATAGGAAAACACCCTTTGGCACCACGACAGTTCCTCCACCTTGAGTTGAAGCCAAATCGATAACCGACTGAATCTTCGCAGTATTAAGGGTCGTGCTGTCTGCTAGTACGCCATAATTTGTAATGATGTAATCGGCAGACCTGCCAGATAATACAACCGACAACAGACAAAAAAGCAACATTGATTTTTTCATAACATGTGAATTGAACAGGATAAAGATATTGAAATAAATGTAAGCTGTGACATTTTTAATAAAAGGAAGGAAAAAGTGGCCAAAGAGTTCTGGAAACTATTTCAAAACTAAAAGATTATCTTTAAGTTTACCGCAATTTCCAAATCTGATATACCAAATAGACTAAATGGGAAAAGATGATCTGAAACAACTTATCGCACAGGCACGTTTGGACGAGGCCATTACCCATTTATTGGAGCAGGTCAAAACCTATACACCAACTTCAAAATCCGACAAATCGGTTGGGAAGCTGAGTGACATCCTAATCATCAACTCAGGTAAACTTCATGGTTTACAGCATGATACAATGCTTGGGATCCTTGACCGCCAAAATGAACAGGTAACGCTTGCCAGGGTCCATCAGGCTATTTTGTATGTGATCGACGAGCTGCCGGATGAGTTTTGGATTGTTCCTACACAACGCCTTATGGCAAAGCAAAACAGTGGCAACGAGCAGACCGAATTGCTCGAAGCTGTCGAAAGTTTAAAGCAAGTCCAGCCGAACGAGTTTGAATTTGACCTTTTTGTGAGCTTTTCTTCCCTCGACCGCGAAGTTTTGCAACCTGTGGTCGAGAAATTGCGCGGATATGGGTTGCGTGTTTTTATTTCCGACCAAAACCTACAAAACTATGTTGGGATATCTTTTTCCGAAACCATCCAGAATGCACTGGAAAACAGTCAGCATTTTATTTTGGTCTGTTCCCCAAATTCCGGCCAATCTTATTGGGTAAAAATTGAGTGGGAGACATTTTTCAACCAGTTTCACATTGGCGACCGTAAAAACCGCCGCATATTTGTGTTGAAAGGGAACGATTTCAACCTGAAATTTGTACCGTTGTTCCTTAGGAACATGCAGATTGCCGACAATGCCGAACAGATTGTAAATACTTTGGTTTCCGAGTCCAAGGCACAGGAAAAATTAATAAATAAAAATGAAGAATTAAGAATTAAAGAGAGGAAAATCAGGGAAGCGGCAGAGGAAGCCGAAAAGGAACGAATTGAGAACGAAAAACAAGCGAAGTTCTTAGCCGAGCAACGGTTAAAAGAAATGCAACTGAAGGAGGAACAAGACCGACTGGAACAACAAAAATTGGCGGAAGAAAAAGCCGAGCAAAAAAGGTTGGCAGCCCAGAAAGCCGAAGAAGAACGTATCAAAAACGAAAAGCAAGTCAAACTCATTGCTGAT
>JBAXWR010000049.1:0-35069 GCA_037128295.1 Mariniphaga sp. | reverse complement strand
TCATTATCACCACAAAAAAAGGGAAATCCGGTAGAGGTGTTGTAAGATACAGCAATTCGATCAGTATGGATCAGGCGTATCAATATCCTGAAATTCAGACCAAGTATGACAACGGTATGTATGGCAATACCAATTATTATACTTCAAGGCATTTCGGAGCAGCCTATCCAGCCGGCACCAAACTTTATGACAACCTGGGAAACATGTTCCAAACCGGGGTCAGTCAAAAACACAACTTATCTTTTGAAGCTGGAAATGAGTCGATGACATTTCGTGCATCCGCAAGTACAACAAGGCAAAAAGGGGTTGTTGCAACGACCAACTATAACCGTGACAATATTTCGGCTGCCGGAACAGCAAAGCTTTCCAATTGGATGAACATTGAAGCATCCCTAACTTATGCCAATGTATCCAATACGAAGGTCGACAGGGGTACCGGAGGTGTTTTGTACCGTGCAATGAACTGGCCTTTGACAGATGATATGAGAACTTATCTGAAAGCGGATGGAAATATCAGATATCCTGACAGATATGTGGATGTTGATATTTTAAATCCTTATTTTGATTTGTACAAAAACAAAAATCAGGACGAGACCCAACGTTTCATCTCCAACATGGTTGTTAATTTAACCCCGGTGAAGGACCTCCTCATTCGTGCACAGGTGGGTTATGACGTCAGTTCTACAACAATGGTGATTGTACGCCACCCGCAATGGTCTTCAACCGCAACTGGAACAGCTTCTTATGACCAGGCCAAAGTGAACGAATCAAATCCTACGATCAATGTTATTTCAACCTATAAGAAGGAATTTGGCAAGTTTAACGCATCTGCCCAGATTGGTTATCACCAACTTGAGCAAGGATCAAAAACATTGGCCGTACACGGAGAGAAATTTATGGTGCCTGATTTTCAATCCATCAACAACTGTGACATCACTACTTTGATCAACAGCACAAGAACACAGATGAGGCGCCTTCAGGCAGTATCAGGTTCTTTTGAGTTTTCGTACAACAACCTTGCGTTTCTTACACTTCGTGGACGTAACGACTGGTCCTCAACTTTGCCTGCAAACAACAACAGCTATTTTTATCCGGCAGTTGATGCAAGTTTTATTTTAACAGAACTCCCATTCTTTAAAGCCCATTCTGAGACATTCAGCTACATCAAGCTGAGAGGTTCTGTTACCCAGGTCGGTAAAGATGCTCCACCACTTTCCATCTATCCGGCACTTGAAGCTGCAGCCACATCTTACGGTGGGTATCGCTATGGTTTTACCGGACCGAACCCGAATCTCCGTCCCGAAATGAACACATCATGGGAAACCGGAGTTGAGGCGCGGTTGTTCAGGAACAGGATGAACATCGATTTCGCTTATTACAATACATTTTCAAAAGACCAGATCATCACGGGTTTCCGCATGAGTTATGCTACGGGTTTTGTTTTAAACAATATGAACGTAGGTTCTTTCAAAACAAGCGGTGTTGAACTACGGCTTGATGGTGATATCGTTAAAAACCGGAAATGGGTTATTAATGCAGGAATTAATTTAACCAAAAACTGGAGCAACGTAGAATCTCTTCCACAAAACGTTACGGAATACTACAATGCCTATACATGGGTTTCCGGAAATATCAGAAATGGTATTACAGTTGGTTCACCAATTACCGCTTTAACCGGTCAGGATTATCAGAGAAACAGTGCGGGCAAGGTGTTAATTGATCCCTCAACCGGATTACCATTGGTATCCGGCACATGGAGTTATCTGGCAGATCGTGAACCCAAATTGCTGTTTGGTTTCAATGCTTCTGTCAAATACAAGGACATTTCATTGACAGCACTGATCGATGGACGTTTGGGGGCAACAGTCGTAAACGGTACAAAACGTTATATGCAGCAATACGGATACAGTCAGGAGTCAGTAGTACAAAGAGAAGCAGCACCTGTAGTTTTCGACGGTATCCTTAAAGATACTTATGAGAACACGACTACACCAACAGTGAATTCAATTGGTGTTAAATTAGGTGACCTTCAATATGGTTATTCAGGTGCAGACCCTGACTGGATAGAACAGGACATCAAATACCTGAAACTTGCGGAGCTTAGGCTTTCCTATTCCCTTAACAGGGATTGGCTGGCAAAGATTACAAATAAGACAGTTTCGGCGGTTACCCTTTTTACAGCAGGTAGCGACTTATTTGTATGGACCAATTATTCAGGGATTGATGTTGTGGGCAACTCCAACTCAGCAGCACTTGGCGGAACTGGTGGTACTGGTTTCGATATGATGTCTATCGCAGCTCCCAGAAGAGTATCATTTGGTTTAAGTGTAACCTTTTAATTTATCAATGAGATGAGAAAAATAACAATATCCTTAGTCTTACTTCTGGTAATTGGTTTTAGTTCTTGTACAAAAACCTGGCTGGATGTGAATAAAAATGTCGATTCTCCCGACTGGGTAAACCCGATCCTCCGTTTGGGACCGGTCCTTGCCTCATTTGAAGGAATTCCATATGACCTCAGGGCGGTAGCCCCTATGGTTCAATATTTTAGTGGGAATGTGAACTATGTTTCGACATTTGGTGTATCTCACAGTTACTTTTCCGGAAGTGATGCCGGTGGTGAATGTTGGAGAATGTCGTACTGGCTTCAGGGAATGAACCTTGAGAACATCATCAACGATGGCAGAAGCCTTAGTCAATTTAAACTGGCTGGAATAGGTTTGACCATAAAAGCCTACTCATGGCATATCATTTCCTCCCTTCATGGCGATCTGCCGGTTAAAGATGCTTATGTCGCCGGTCTTCTTTCCCATAGCTATGATACTCAGGATTATGCATTTTCAATGGTTCGCACCTGGGCCAGGCAGGCAATTGTTGAACTGGAGAAAACAGACAATACAGTCTATCCAACATCAATCGCAACGGCTGACCTGGTTTACAAAGGTGATGCGGCAAAATGGAAAAAATTTGCTTATGCCGTACTTGCAAGGAACTACATCGCGATGTCGAAGAAAAATGTCGCCTACCTTGACTCTGCAATCATATGTGCAGACAAATCGTTTACGAGTGCCCTTGATGATCCTTCATTGACCTTTCAGGCAACAGGTGTTTCGACAACATCAAACTTTTTTGGCGTATTAAGGGCCAACCTTGCGAACTCATACACCCAATCTGATTACATTACCCAGATATTGACGGGTTCAATTCCAAATTACAATAGTTCCGGGGCTGTTGAAGGTTTAAGTGCTTATCAGAATGTCACCGATGCAGCAACACTCGATCCAAGGGCGATCCTTTTATTGGGTACGGCGGATACCATGCAGGTAACTCCTGCCAATGTTAAGCTTGGTGCTTATAAATTTGTTGGGACCAAGATGGCCAATACCGCAGCCTGCAATTTATGGGGATTAACTTCAACCCCAACTGCAGCCACATCAGGAACAGGAAGATGGCTTTACAGAGACGATGCCCCATGGCCTCTTTCCAGTTATGCTGAAATTCAATTCGTAAAAGCGGAGGCACTGTTTCTGAAAGGTCAGAAAGCCGAATCATTGGCAGCGTTCAAAAATGGAGTTGCCGGTCATATGGATTTTGTCAAAAGGTTAATTGTTCCAGCCACATTGGTAAAAAATAGTGCAAATAAGCAAACTTCTGTAATTGGTGATAAAATCACATCGGCACGGTTTACCGAATTGGCCACTGAGTATTTGAACAGTAAGTTTGTAAATGCACTGCCCCTCGCCGATTTTACACTTTCACATATCATGATGCAGAAGTATGTAGCCCTGTTCCCATGGAGCCTGGATACCTGGAATGATATGCGTCGTTACCATTACGATCTTGTACTCGGAACTGGTGGTGTACCCGTTACCGGAACATCATGGACCAATGAAGTGGTTTACCATAAGGCCGATTCTAACCCTGACCGGGTTTACAAAGGATTCTTCCTGCCAGCCGCTGATGTTGTTGACAGACGCACCAAGTTCGCCACAACCAATCTTGGGTCACCATGCTACCGTCTTCGCCCAAGGTATAATTCAGAATACATGTGGAACCTTCCATCCTTAAAGAAATTACTTCCAATTGCGGGAGATGCTGAGAACTACCAATGCTCATTGCCTTGGTTTACGACACCCGGTAATTAATAATAATACTTAAATATCTGATAATGAAAACAATACTCGCATTAGTCTCCATCTTGATGGTTTTTCTGCTTGCATCCTGCAAAACGAATGTAATTACTTTTGGAAGTACCGATATTGACCTGGCGCAATCAGCCGAAGTAAGGTTAGTTTATGACCTTCCGATCGTCTCTACCACTGCATTAAATATCACACGACTCAAATACAACGATGTTATGGTATCTGAGGTATCCACGGCATTGGGTAGTATCTTTCCAAACAGTGCCGCTAAATATCATGTCGTGCCACAAGGAACGGTAAAAGTATCCACCTTTACAGGAGTTACAAAAGATGTTGCCCAATATAGCAACAGCTTCACGGTTGGTAGTGGGAAATATTCCGTCTTTGTTCACAGCCTGACAGACGCCCCTTATGTTCTTAAAGATGTGGACGTATTTCCATCCAGCGATGCATGGCTGGACACAGTCGCCAACATTCAGTTTGTGAACCTTCTTTACAAAGCAGATGGAGTGACCCCTTACGGTAAACTTACCTTGAAAGGAAGACGTGGCGCAGGAACCACTGCCAGCCCATATGTCTATATCAATATCGCTACCAGTGACTTTAAAACAGCTTCTGCCCTTGTCCCCTATAAATTAGTCAAGAGTGGAACAATCTGGTCGGGAACCGAGACCGGGATGGTATTTGTTGTTTACGATGAGGCGGGAAACCTGCTCAAATATTATCCTACTACAACAGGTGCCCTTACAGATTGGACTGCAACTGCATTTTCGCTTGGGAAAGGGAGAAACTACATCTTTCACATGAACGGAAAAGTTGGGACTAATTATGCAACACAAGCCATCAGGTTAAGTACTGTGGCACTAAATTAATTGGGGATGAGAAAGTTATTATTACTTTTAGGGATATTTGTTGCTTTGTCTGTAGTTTCGTTTGCACAAAACAAGAAAGCAGAAAAAGAGGCTGCTGCAAAGGCTCAATTTGATAAGGCTGTTGCCGCCATTGATGCAAAGGACTTTGTCATTGTTGTTGATACTTACGAAGATCCCAAGGACAACACCCTTCAGACAAATACGGACATGGGGATTTTCGTGTCGTATGAAAAAGAGTTTGCATTCCTGCAAGGTACTATTCTGACAGGAGATAACTCGACCCATCGCATGAATGTTTCGGATTACAAGCAGACAGTCGATAAAAAGGAGAATGTCAGGATCGAAATGCAACTGAAAGGATCGCTTCTTACAGCCAAGGTTGAGATTTTCCTGAAAAAAGGAGGTAACTATGCCGATGTGATCGTCACACCGGTTAAAGGGGCAACCAAACGTTTTTCCGGTGAACTGATACCAAGGAGCGAATCAAAGTACATTAAACGGCCAGGTGTTGTTTAAGGCAATAGTATTCAAATGATTAAATAAAGGCTGTCAATGATATGATGGCCTTTATTTTGATCAAGGTTAGAATCCTCATTTATATACACCTAATTATCAATATTTTAGAAATGTGTTTACCAAGAATCTTTAGAATTCCGGTTCATTCAGATGCATTCAGGGTAATGTTACTATTTATTTTTTCATTTATTTTTTCAAACTTATTTGCCCAAAAAGACAGTATTTGCATAAAAAAGCAGGAAGTTGTCCTTAACGGAATATCCCGTGGGCAGCTACCTTATCTGAAGTATGGCCCGGGAACCGACAGGCTTGGTGGGGCAAAGATGACTTATCTTGATACTGCCATTGTGATGCAGGTCATTGACAGTCTGAAAGATGATTATATCGTACGCCTTTCGGCGAACCACAAGGCATTTATTCCTAAGGAAAATGTAAGATTCATTAAAGATTATAGAAAACCAAACTACGATTTTACCTCCTCATGGAAAGTATTCGGCGATGAGAAATTTGATTACGTCAATATTTATCTTGATGAAAGGCTTCCCTATAAAAGTGTCCAAATGATCAATCCTGCCAAAATAGTTGTCGATATTTTTGGAGCAACAGGAAATACCAACTGGATAACGCAGCTTAAATCGGCAATGGAGGTCAAAAATGTTTATCACGAGCAGACTGAGGATGATGTTTTCAGAGTGACCATTGAACTTAAACACAAACAACATTGGGGATATTCCATTTATTACAAGAATAAGACCCTGGTTATCAAGGTAAAGCAACAGCCGAAACAGCTTGATCTCCAACATTTGAAAATTGCTGTAGATGCGGGTCACGGTGGATCAAACACAGGAGCAACAGGTTTAAAAACAAATGTAAACGAAAAGGATTGCAACCTCGAAATTGCCAAAAAGTTGCAGAAATGCCTAAAACAAAGGGGCGCGGAAGTATTTATGACCCGCAATGGTGACGAAGAACTAACGATGGTTGATCGGACTTTAATGCTTCGTTCCGAAAGTCCAGACCTTCTGATCAGTATCCACAACAATGCCTCTGATAATCCCAACGTTAGTGGCACAAGTACATACTACCGCTATATAGGGTTTAAACCACTTACAGTTACAGTTCTGAACCGGTTGCTTGAACTAGGGCTCAAAGAATTTGGTGATATAGGAAGTTTTAATTTTGCGTTAAACGGGCCAACCGAATATCCAAATTGTTTGGTTGAGGTGGCATTCCTAAGCAATGTAGAGGATGAAAAAAAAATCATCGACCCGCATTTTCAAAAATTGGTTGCTAAAAAGATCCGTAAAGGAATTGTTGACTGGATTAGAAAAGCCAAATAAGACTGAATGTTTATTTAATGGCGATTTGAATATGCCAGAGAAACAATCTTTTGATACTTATTAAAGAATTTGAGTATTTTTGTTTATAATTATGTGAAAATTAACCAAATGGACGAATTATTCGGTAAGATACGTATTAGTCAAACCCTTAGCCAGAAAATTGAACGCAAGATTGAAGAAGCGATCCGTCAGAAAAAATTGGTTTCAGGTGCGAAACTTCCGTCAGAAAAGGAGTTGTGCGAAAGCTTTGCCGTAAGCCGCACAGCCTTACGGGAAGCCTTACGAAGGCTGAGTGCGCGTGGTTTGATCATTATCCGGAAAGGGAGCGGTATGATCGTCTCCGAAATAAAGATCGAAGATGCCATCAATTCACTCAACCTCTATTATGACCTGAAGTTTGATTCCAATCTGATCCAGCAGATCATTGAAGTGAGGAGATTGTTTGAGCCTGAGATCGCGCGCCTTGCTTCGCGAAACAGGACGATAGAAGATCTTAAATTACTGAAAGAGAACCTCGTGGATTTGATCAAATGTGATCCCGATAATACACAGTTGGAAGTCGATATGATCAACCGTTTCCATATGAACCTTTCAAAAGCTACCGGGAACCCGATTATCATCATCAGCATGGAACCCATCTATTCGTTGCTTCCACGCATGCGTAACCTGATCTATGCCAATGTGGAAGGTGAGAAGGAATACACACTTCGATTGCAACAAGCCATTTATGATGCAGTTGAGAACCAGGATGACCACAAGGCTTATCAATTTTCGGTGGAGCTGCTCGAACGGAACATGGAGGTTTATGAGAAGTATTTTAAGAGTTTTTTGTAATTTGGATGACTTTCCCAAATCTTAAAAATCAATTTGGATAAAGATTGTAACAAATTAAATTTCTATTGATTGTATAATCGACTCAACTTGATCAATGGTCAGGTTTGATAATTTTGAAATGGTTAGGATGGATAATCCTTCTTTGTGACAATTTACCACAAACTCTTTTGTTTTTTGTTCCATTGCCATACCAACAGCCTCACCAACAGCCTTTTTTACAGCCTTTTCTACCGCCCGCTTTGTTTTTGAACTTTCATCGGCTTTTCGCATCGAAGCATAATCGTAAGCCATTAATTCTTCTTTCGTCCAATTGTATTTTTCAGCACCTTGGTAAGCAAGTTTTAAACCTTCATCATTAATATTTTCTGGTATAACATCAAGGTTAGGTGATTTCTTAATGAAGTAAACCCATTTTTCAATCAGAGTTTCAATTTCGTTCAGTTCCTTGTTAAATTTAAGCAGTTCGATGAAATTGAATTCAATGTCCTTTAATTCCTGAAGACCTGTTTTCGTATTGATGATCTGATGGTTGGTCAAATAATCAGTTCCTTCAAAAAAATCAAAATTCAGGATACCGATAAAAATTACCTGGTTTAATTTTGGGTAATCTTCACCAATGTCGATCTGCGACGAATACTGTTTGGACGTGTAGAACTGGACCCGTTTGTCGAAACCATCGGGTTCTTCTACCTGCATTTCAACAATGTAAGATATTCCCCGTTCATCCATAACCCGAACATCAAGGATAGAACTCTTTAAACCCTGTATTTCAGGTAATTGAAAAGGATTTTTTATTTCTGTCCGATTAATCCTTTTGCCATCCGGCAATTCAAGCACTGCATTCAGAAAGGAGATCAGTATTTCCTTTTTGCTTTCGTTTCCAAAAATCTTTCGGAACGCGATATCGTTCTTTATATCAACAAATTTCATGTGTTTATAATGTGTTTTTTAGCGGCCACATAGCCTGCCCCGATCCATCGGGGGAACTCGTCATGAGATAACCATCCTTCTTTGTCAGATTGGCTTCCATGGCTCGTTTCATGGCAATCCAATTTATAATGCAAAGTTATGACATTTTGGAAGAAATTTACTCAACGAAAATGTAGTTTCTTTTCGGCTTATTGCCCGGAATACGTTTAACGAAATCAAACAAGACTAAGTTGATCGTCAATAATCGACCTTCCACTCTTTGGGTTTGAACTTTTCGTCATTGACAATTTCGACTATATTTCCTTTTTGGCGCAATACGAACAATCCTTTTTTATAGGCAAATCTATCTGCATCATTTTCAACTATCATTCCGGCCACAGCCCCAAAGATTGTAACACCACTTAAATTTACCCGTTCAGGTTGAACTTTTTTTATTTTATCTAGCCGTTTCAAGTGTTCTTTAACATCATCGACACTTAAAGAACTTTTTATTTCAACAGCAACTGCGAAATTGGTATTAATCAAAAGTAGGTCAATTTCATAATGCTTTTCATCACCAATAAAACCTTCAACATTTTGCAAAGAGGTCAGGATTTGAATATTTTTTGCCTTAAAAAGTTCAACTATTTTAGGTTTTACCATTTCAACCACAAATTTGCCCCACGTTCCGGCCAGTTCGCCTAAACGTTTATCGAAGGCTGATTGACTTTTTTCCAATTTCAAATCAAAGTCAGACTGACTCTTTTCAAGCCTTTCCTCGAATACCTTTGACTGCCTAACAAACAATTCCAAAATATCCTGTTTTGTCAAATCCGTTTCCATCGGTTCAAATATTTAACTTATACAAGTTTACAAAATTTTAGGCGAAAAACCTAACAAATCGAGATATAATACTTTTCGCTGCAAGAAATCGGCAAAATTGAAATGTTATGTATAAAAATAATTTAAAGATTAACTTCTTAGTTCAAAATTACTATTTAAAACCTAATTTCCAATTTTGATTGTGAAACAACCAACGATTCCAATATCCTATATTTGAATCAAATAACTATCTTATTGAATTATAAAATGATACGTAATCGTCCCCTTCTGGAATGCCTCGGCCTTGCTGTCGGCGTTGAAGGTGGCGGAGAGGGCTGCTTTTCTTGCGGCTTCGAGCAGGTCGGGATCTACGGTATTTGACCCTTTTATGCCCGGGGAGGCTTTGGTGACCTTCCCATTTTTATCGACAATTACTTCAACAACTACCGTTCCCGATTCGTTCCCCGGAAACGATGGTTTTGGTAACGACCGTGCATTGCGGCCAGATAGGCTATATGAAATCCTGCTTCCATCGCCATCACCACCGCCATCTCCGTAACGGTTCACACCAGGTTGTCCATTTGGGCTTCCCTGGTTGCCATCCCCATAGGTATTTCCCTGACTTGTACTTTGCGATCCATTGTCGGTTTTGCCACCGCCAAAAGCGTTTTTCACACGTGAATTGATATCTCCTATCTTTTTGTCCTTTTCGGCTTGTACCCTTCTTTCTTCCGCTTCCTGATTTTGCTTTTCGATCAATTCTGCCTTTATGCGCTTCTCTTCCAATAACTTAATTCTCCGCTCATTGTCAAGTTTGATCTTTTTTTCATCCAAGGCTTTCTTCTTCGCGGCTGTAGCTATTGCAACGGTCTTCTCCATATCCTGGGTCAAAATGTCTTCATCGACAGCGGCATCCTCCCCTTTTTTTGCTTTGGGTTTACTAACAGGCTCAATGGCTGGCTCGGCAATCTTTTTAACCGCAGCGGCTTCCCCTTGAACGGCAGACGGCTCTTCCATTCCAAGACCAGTAGCGGAATTTCCAAAATCGACAAGCAGCCCTTCCTCCTGTGGCAATAAGCCGGGGGTGACAATTCCCATGAAAAGCAACAATAGCAATATGGCTGTATGTAATAATACAGTCATCATCAATCCTGTTCTCTGGCTATCAGTTAATGTCATAACAATTTTAATAGTTTATCCTTTGCGTTCTTAGCGGGCTTTGCGCGAAAATTCTGTTTTTATGTCTCGCAGAGTTCGCAAAGTTACGCAAAGTCTTGTTTATTATAATCTTTGCGTTCTTAGTGGTCTTTGCGCGAAATTCTGTCTTTTTTTTGTCTCGCAAAGTTCGCAAAGTTACGCAAAGTCAAAACCATCACTGCAAAAATAGATAAATCAACCGGAATAACATCATGAATGGTTTATTGTACAATTTGCTGCTTTAGGGAATCCGCCCTAAACGGAATATTCCTTTGCACTTTTTTTGGACGGTAATGGTTAAAAAGTTCACCCAATGTATCAAATTCCTCCCTGAACGAGAGTCCGATCCCTTGTTTATAGAGGGAAGTATCGTATATCAGGTCATCGTTGGCCCGGTTATAGGCTTTCAACTGCAATTTGCCAGATTTATTGAGTTTTATAAATAATTCAACTTCCCCGACAACGGGATTGTTAGTGTTTTTCTGCAAGTTACTGTTGTTCCCTATGTTCCCATTGATTGTTACACGGTCATTGAGGATCTGGGTGCTCAGTGCCAGTTCCATCTGATTTGTATTCACCTGATCACCAGGACGATAGTTAAAGCCAATGTCGAAATCGTTGCTGATCTGCGAAAGCCAGTTGGAAAGCTGGTTGGAAAGGATGTCGGAAGTTGTTGAACCCACCAGTTTTCCGGTATTTGACTGAAAATCTTGTCGCCCACGCATGTACTCTGGGGTAAAAAACTGACCCATAACCATCAATGAAACCATTTGTCGGTTTATATCATCCTGTGTACTAATGAATTGCTGTAACTCATCTTTGGTCCGTTCATCGGCTGTTGGGAAACGGATATCGAATTTAACAGCCGGATTTAATAATTTTTTTGACAAGATGATCTTACATTCGACAGGCAATCTCCGTGAGTTGTCGGTTTGACTACTATTGAGTAACAAGTAATTGACGGGAGCCTTTAAGGTATAGACTGCATTCAGGTCAACAATTGCCCCATAGGGATCACCGTTCCACGAAATTAACCCTCCCTGCTCGATGCGGAATTTCCTAACTAATACGTTCTGAAGGGTAAACATATAATCTCCTTTATCGATAATATAATCACCATAGATGAAAAAATTGCCTTCCTTATCATAAATAAATTTCAGGTCTCCCGATCCATATCCATTAATTGCATCGCCCACTGTAGAGTTAAAGATCAATTGTACTTTTGCATCAGGTGTAGCGGTAACATCAAGGTTCATTTCAAACCCATCCGAATTATCTATTCTTTCAACAATCCTTGGTTTTTGATTTAAAGTATCAGGGTTTACAAAACGTATAAAATCATATTCATTGACCGATTCAGGGTTCTCGAGCGGTACATTAATCTGAGTTCCTGGTTTGGTGGTCAGCGACATATCGAGTTTTATATCAGCAATTTTCCCTGATATCCTGATCAGACCCGCCGCATGTGCCTGTCCATAAAACAGGTTATTGTCGTAAACTGTCGTGTTCAATGCCTGAATATTGTCAGTCGTGGCAATCAGGTTATAGGTCATATGGCTGAATAGGTTATGGGTGATTGTCCCATTGAATATTGCCTTATTGTTATCAATATCGGAAACCGTGATGTTTTTAAAGTTGATCGAATCGCCTGCAAACCTTACAGTATCGTTTAATGTATAGATTACCTTGGTGTAGTCGATTCCAACTTTTACCTTGGTGACCGCCACCTTGCCGTTGAATTTTGGTTCAGACAATTTTCCTGTAATGCTAACCTGTCCATTTCCAATCCCTTCAACTTTATTGGCAAAGCTGCTCAGAATCGGCAGTAACGATTTTATGGGATAATCCTTGAAAGAAGACCGATAATCGAGGCTATCGCTTTTAGGGTCGTAATAACCTTTCAGTTCAAGTGCGACTCTGGTATCCTTTACAAGTTGTAGCGAAGTATTCAAACGCCCTTTCGCCTGATCCCAATGATTATCGAGCAAAATATCCCCAAAGTTTTCCTCTAGATAGGTGAAATCTGAAAGTTTCAATTGACTTGTAAGATAAAAAGAATGATAAGGATCAGCCAATGAAGCTGTTCCATTTAATTCCCCATCAATTCCAATGTCTTCACCAAGCAACAAATCGAGAATGTTGACCTGGACACCTTTAAAATCAACATTAATTTTGTCGGAAGTGTTATCAGTAACATTGCCAAAAATGCTAAATTGTTCTTTATTGTGATGGATTTTAAAATTGTCGATGGCAATTGAAGTGGAGTCGATATGCAGGTGGCTCTTTTCAATCTGCCACAATGAGTCGGATACCCAAATTTTGGAAGGGTTAAGATAAAAATCTGCAAGATTGTTGCCCACGATATCTTTGGAAAAAACACCGAGCAGATCAACTTTCCCACAATAAGTTGGCACACTGTTATTATTCCAGGTTATTGCGGTATTAAGACTATCATCCGCCAGGGTATTGTTTATGGAGAAGTTTTCAACCATAAGGCTTCCTCCCATCAAAGCATTTTGAACACCTATCCTGAAAGACCATTTTTTCCCAACATTGCGGGAGTTTAAACTTAATCCGGATATCCTGCTTTTATTTATATCTATCTCATTCACATTACCTTCCATTGCAAATGATTTTTTATCCGAATCGATTGATCCGGAAAGGAGAACAGGAGACTTGATGACCAAGCCCGGCGCAAAAAAGCTTCCCAACTCTTCAGCTTTTTTAATCTTTATATCATATTGAAAAGCATTTTTGCCTGTTGATTGCCGATCGGAGAAAGGTAACCTGGCAGATGGAAGGTAATAATGCAGGTAATCCCTGAAAATAAGGTCAAATTCCCCAAAAATATATTTACCATTTATGGTGGCATCGGCTACATCGGACCTGAGCGTAATATTGTTCTTTTCGATACTATTGAATGTATTTAACATCAGGTTATTAATAACCAATAGATTACTGTCTCTTTTAAATTTGAAATCCTTAACATCTATCTGTCCGTTCACATTGTCAATATCGTCTCCTTTAAAATCGGCACTTAGCTTTAAGGCAACTTCAGAAACCTTCCTGTCTTTTTCAAGTCCCAGTATCGCCAGATTTGCCATTTCAATATTAGAGGTAAAGTTAAATTCCGGGATTTGACTTTCGAAATCAGCTTTTCCAGCAAAACTCATTTTAAGGTTTTCGTCCTTAACCTTCAATTCGCCTTCAAAACTGCGGTCACGTGCCTTTCCGTCTACATAAATCGAATCAATACGGTAATTGTTAAAATAGATACTGTCGATTTTGCCAGAAATTAAAGCATCGAATTTATTGTTGCCCGAGCGTGATCCATTTATTTTTATGTCGAGTGACACAGGTCCAATTGGGTCATAATCCAATAATTTCCCGGCCTGGAAGGAAAGGGCTTTAACATTGCCTTTAAAATCAATAATCCCGGCTCCTTTCGGCCGGATAGCAATATCAGTTGATAATTTACCGAGATTTCCTCCTAAGGTTCCATAAGCCACAAAGTCAGATGGAAAACCTGTAAGATTTCCTTCATAGGTAAGTTTCACATTGTTAAGCAATTTATTTGGTATTTTCAAATAACGCTTAGAAGAAGTATCTGGCATACGAATCGCCGCGAGATCGTTGAAATTGAATGTGTTTTTAGATAGTTTAAGGAAGATGAACGTATTTTTCCAATCCGGTAACCCCTTTAACTCAAGGTCGGCATTAAATTGTGTCTCCTTCCCAATTTTAAAATTAACCTTCCTGAATTTCAAATTGCTCAGCGAACCTCGTATTCCGCCTGAAAACATAACAGGTTCGTTCATTCCCCATAATTCGGGAATGACATATGCCAGGTCGGTTAAGGAGAACATTGATTCATTAAAATCACAATCAAGAATATACCGATCCGATAAGGTTAAGCTCTTTTTTGAATAGAGTGAGTCAACCCCAAACAGATTATTTTCCGAGATTTTAATATTTTTTGCCTCTATGTGTGAATGATTAGAAACAATGGTCAGGCCTGAAAGTGTAAAACCGGATTTGTCGATGCGGGCTCCAAACCGCAAATCGCCAATCGCAAACCCCGATTTTTCAAAGATTGAAGCATTGTCAAGAAAGAATGTGGAAACTGAGTCGGTGAAATGAGCATTGACAACAGAAAGATTAAGCTTTGTGATTTCCACATCGTTAAAATTAATCCCATTAAAAAATGTCCTTTGGGCAAGAAGGTCCTTGTATTTTATTTGGGAATTCAGGATAGAAAAATTCTTAAAAGTTATGTTCCATGGACTGGTAGTTTCAGGTCTGGAGGTCGTGTCTGCTTTTGACTTCGGCAATAAAAACAAGAAGTTAAATCCTGCTGAATCATTCAGGATATTGATCCTGGAACCATTTAAAACAATTCCACCCAAATGAATTCTTTTTTCGAACAATCGCAAACTATCAACCTGAAGTTCGACATTGTCAACATAAATAAGTGTATCCTGATTAAGGTCTTCGACCAACACTTTTTCGAGCACGATGCTTTTAAACAAAGAAATATCGATACCCCCAACACTGATCTTTGTCTGATAGGTATCCGATAACTGTGTCATAATCCATTGTGTAAGATACGTTTGAACAGAATGGGAACGTAGGAGCAAATAGCCACTTGTAAATAAAGTGAAAAACACAAGGATAAAAACCGATACTATTTTAAGTCTTTTTTTGATACTTTTGAACCATTATTAATAAAACAGGAAATCCGGTTTGAATACGAATTTTGAATTCTTAAAAATAATACTTTTTGCTGTCACCCAAAAGAGGAATTTAGCAGAAAAAACATAAATCAGAATAATCGGTCATAATGGAAGCCAACAGAAATATAATCATTCTTGGAATTGAATCTTCGTGCGACGGTACACCCGCGGCAATTATCTGTAATAATTTGATAATGAGCAATTAAGTGTTAGGTCAATTGGTTCATCACCAATATGGAGGTGTTGTTCCGGAACTGGCATCACAGGCGCACCAGCAAAATATTATTTCAGTAGTTGATCTATCAATAAAAAAAGCGGGAATATCTGCAGACGAAATCTCTGCTATCGCTTTTATACGTGGCCCGGGATTGCTGGGTTCACTGTTGGTAGGAACTTCGTTTGCCAAAGGTTTTGCGCTTGCAAAACAAATTCCCCTTATCGAGGTCAACCATTTGCAAGGACATGTCCTGGCACATTTTATTAAAGACGCGAATTTTGATTTAAAATCCCCCGGGTTCCCCTTTTTATGTCTTTTGGTCTCCGGAGGTAATTCTCAGATTATCATTGTCAGGGACCACCTGGATATGGAAGTGATTGGACAGACCATAGACGACGCAGCCGGGGAGGCTTTTGATAAATGCGCCAAAGTGATGGGATTGACTTATCCAGGCGGTCCTCTGGTCGATAAACTTGCCAAGATGGGAAATGCCTCAGCTTTCAAATTTTCAGAGCCAAAAATTCCTGGACTTGACTATAGTTTTAGCGGATTAAAAACCTCCTTCCTCTATTTTATCCGCGATAGGATGGCAGAGAATCCGAATTTTATTGAAGAACATAAGGCCGATATTTGTGCATCAATTCAGGATACTATCATCAAAGTGCTGATGTCCAAATTAAAAAAGGCATCCAAAGAAACAGGTATCCGCACAATTGCTGTGGCAGGAGGGGTTTCTGCCAATTCAGGACTTAGGGTGGCTTTGTTCCAGGCAGCAGAAAAGTACAATTGGGAAATGCACGTTCCACCTTTTAAATATACCACCGATAATGCAGCCATGATAGCAATAACAGGATATTATAAATATCTGAAAAGTGAATTTGCTGAACACAATGTCGTTCCGTATTCAAGGGTATCGATGAGGTAGTAGATAGATAATTATGCCTCTACAAAGGAATTCTTTAAGGATTCTATAACGCAGGTTTTCCCGCTTTTTTCTTTTTATTGATTTGAAACAGATAGCCAAGGGTTACCTGTGCCCCATTACTTTGGGAAACTTTAAAAGGGTAATTGTCGGGATTAAAAAGATTCGGAAGGCTATAATAGGCGCGTCCTTCAAAGACTAATGCACTTCCCCCTTTCATGTGGTATTCCATTCCAAGACCAGCTGTAAAGAGAAAATCGACCTTCGGATCGGTGGGCTTGCCATAATAGACACGAAAACCTGTATCTCCGGAAACCAATGATGGACCATTAAAACCCTGTTCCTCTGAAATCCTGAAAGCAGCCTCTGGTCCAAGGTTAAGGGTCACCTTGAATGCTTTGTCTCCAAGGTTGACATGTGTCATAATCGGAATATTCACATAGTTTAGCCGATGGAAGTATTTTGTCGAATCTTCGTTCCAACCTTTTTGCGTGTAGTTTACTTCGACCTGAAACCCAATGTGCGGTTCAGAAATCAACCGGAACATAATTCCCCCTGTATTGCCTTGAAGGAACGATTCGATGATGCTGGGATAAAAACGCACCTTGGAAAACGTTGCCCCCCCCTTCGCACCAATGTATAACTCAGTCTTAAAATCTTTGGGTTGTGCTGTTGTTACGATGGCGAATCCGGTAATTAAAAGTAAAACAAGGTATTTCTTCATGCGATGAGTTTTGAAATCAAACCATTTTTGTCAGTGTGCAAAGTTATAAAAAATAGCAAGGACGGTTCATTTTCCGGTCAAATACAATCTTCAAATTATAACCACCTGAAATATGAAGGTTTTTTATAAATTTGGTGAAATTTCATAAAAATGACAACCGGGAATAATTTAAAAAAGGTCTTATCATTATTACCTATTGGTATTAAGCTTATTGCAGTATCTAAGACCAAAAACGCAGAAACAATTATGGAGGCTTACCAGGCAGGTCAACGCCTGTTTGGTGAAAATAAAGTTCAGGAATTGGTCAGTAAATGGGAAACTTTACCTAAAGATATCGAATGGCATTTTATTGGCCATCTGCAATCGAACAAGGTACGGCTTATTGCTCCATTTGTCACAATGATCCATGCCATCGATAGTGTAAAAATCCTGAAAACAGTTGATGATGAAGCAAAACGGATTGGAAGAGTGATCCCTTGTCTGATCCAGGTACATATTGCCACTGAAGAAACGAAATTTGGGTTTTCTCCCGACGAGACAATTGGTTTATTTCAAAATACAGAGGTCACCGACCTGAAAAATGTTACTATTGCCGGAGTAATGGGAATGGCAACCTATACTGATGACGAGGATCTTATCTCAAAAGAATTTTCTGCACTTAAAATATTGTTTCATAAGATTAAAGAGGATTATTTTAAAGAAGATCCTAAATTTTGTGAAATATCGATGGGTATGTCTCAAGATTACCATTTGGCAATTGAAAACGGCAGTACGATGGTAAGGGTTGGGAGCAGTATTTTTGGGGAAAGGTGAAAGAGCATGGGGCAAGGAGCATGTGGCTTGGGGCAAGTGGTCAGAAAAAAAAGAATAATTAACCAACAAAACTATTTAATTGTCAATCAAGATATTAGCATTGATAATATTATCATTTTCCCATTTCGAAACGAAAGGGGCTGATCCATTTGCAATAAAGTTGAATAACACTAATCCTGTTCAGTTTTGTGTTGATCCGGTTTTGGTCGCCGATCATTTGACAATCGAAGGGGCAGCCAACATTCAGGGGATTAAAATTTCGATAAGCGGTTTTATTCAGGGTGAAGATGAATTGCTCTATACTGGAATCCTGTCTTCCAATTGGTCTTCTGCGAAAGGGGAACTTGAACTAACAGGGACATCAAATGCCCAGGATTATGTTGATGCTTTACGCAGCATTAGATATCGTAACAATAAAAATGTTCCAACCTTAGGTTTACGAAAGATGACAATATCCCTAAATGATGTTGACTATCTTCCAGATACACAGCATTTTTATCGGTTTATACCAAAATCGGGCAGTAGGTGGACGGAAGCAAGGGCTGAATCGGAAACAACGACTTATTATGGATTGCAGGGTTATCTGGCGACAATAACAAGTAAAGTTGAAAATGACTTTATTGTGTTGAAAACACAAATGCCTGGTTATATTGGGGCCTCTGATGCAGCAATTGATGGAGAATGGCGCTGGGTTACCGGGCCGGAAGGATTGGAAAACCTTGGAAAAGGACGGTTATTTTGGAGAGGAACGGGGTCTCAGGCTCAGTCAAATCCAGCACTTTATGGGCCTGTGAATGGCGAATACAGCAACTGGGACCGTCTGGAACCGAATAATGCACTTCAGGGAGGTGTCAACCGCGAGAATTATGGACACATCACGGTTTTCCCGAAAGACCCTGCCAATTCGTATAAATGGAACGATGTTGAAGATAAAGGCGGAACAGGGGATTGGTATCCTCAAGGATATATCATCGAATTTGGAGGTATGCCTGGAGACCCCATTGTTAACCTTATCGCAACCATTGATTTACAGGTTAATACAGTATCCTTAAGTACGGTAGCAGTATCTGCCATATGCGAGGGGTCCGGGATAACTCTGAACCGTCAGGATACCACTGCCTCCTTTCTCTGGACACCAACCACATCGCTCTCTTCTGCCACTATCTCGAATCCCGTGGCAAGCCCTAAAACCACAACCAACTATACCGTGACCGGAACCCGTGGAACATGCACTGCCTCAAAAACTTATACTGTTTCCGTCAACCCTGCCCCAATCTCCTTATTAAAACCAGAAGAAAACATTTGTGCGGGGAACAGCATCACCCTCGACCCTGGCTCCCACCAATCATATTTGTGGGGAAACAATGCATCGACCCGGAACATTTTAGTGAGTACGGCAGGTTTTTACAAAGTAAAGATCACATCGGCACAAGGATGTAGCCGGACCGATTCCACAAAAGTGGTAGTACACCAATACCCGACTGTTGACCTTTCAGCTTTACAAACATTGGTTTGTGGCAGTTCAAAAGCGGCAACCGTATCGATTACCACCAATGCCCCTTCCTATTTATTGGAAAGCACTGATTCAAGGGCAGTTGTTAACAACTTAAATGTCAGTGTTTTAGATTTTGGCTCATATCCGATGAAATATACTGCGCAACATACTTATTGCCCTGTATCAAAGGAATTTGCGCTCGAATTCCATCCAATCCCAGTTTTCAGTCTGGGAAACGACAGCACCATCTGCAATCCCGAAAATATTGTTTTAAAGGCTGGGAACCAGTTCCAAAGCTATCTGTGGTCAACAGGCGGGGCCACCCCAAATATAACGGTAAAAACACCTGGCAATTATAGCGTGAACATCGTTGACAACAATGGTTGCAAGGCAACCGATGCGGTCAATATCGCTTTTACCGACCGGCCCAAGATCGACCTCTCGAAACTTGAGACCCTCATCTGTGGGAAGTATGCTACCACGCTTGCCGTTTCGTCCGACAAAAATGTGGAATGGACACTGGTAAGCAGCAATCCCAAAGCGGTCATCGACAAACTTTCGGTCTCGGTCAACCCTGCCGACTTTGGCAATTACCCCATGAAGCTAGGGGCGACAGACCAGTTTTCGTGTGCCACAGACACAGTTTTTAACATTGGGTTCTACAAGATTCCCAAAGTTGGCCTTACCATCGACGAACAGAAGTGTTATGGATACAACCTCGATGCCACTTATGTGGGTGATGCCCAAATTGACCTGGCCTTGTTTACATGGGTTTTCGGTGGAGATACAATTGTTAAGGGTGTGGGGCTCGTCAAGCAAAAAATCCCCCTTGGGATTAACCAATCCAAACGCGACCTGGTACTTACTGTTGGTCAGGACGGTTGTTCCGCCTCGCATACCATTGGAGATATCAGGGTCATCCCCACTTTGGGGCTTTCGGTCAAAGATTCCATCTTGTGCCAGCCCGACTTTTTTGAGTTCCTGGCCACGAATACCGAAACCGGCGTGAAGTACGACTGGGATTTTGGCGACAGTACCACCGGAACAGGAACCAGCCCAAAACACAACTATTCACTATACGGATTGTACGACATAGGGCTTACGGTCACAACCAATAAGAACTGTTCAAATTCTGTTTTGATTAAAAATATGGTCCATGTAGCACCGGTGCCCACCATCGGGTTCGACATGTCGCCAGGCATTTGCCTTGCGCCGGGAGAACACGGGATATCCTATGCGGGTTCAGGAAATACAAGGGACCAGTACTTTTGGGACCTCACAGGGCTGGCCCCTTCAGAGATTGTTAAAGACCCGCTCAACACCCAGGGGCCATTTATTTTTGACCTTAAAACCAAACCGGCCACGACCATCGGGCTAAAGGTGGTATCCGAATTCGGTTGCCAGAGCCATCCGGCAGTCTTCAACCTTAAGCGGCAGCCCGACGTATCGGTTGGCTTTACTTCGATTGCAGGGTGTACCCCTTTTGAAACAACGCTCACCGGAACAGTCAGCGACAACATTGACCAGGTCGCGTTTGACTGGGATTTTGGGGACTCGACAAAAGGTAAGGGACCAAGTGTTTCGCACACCTACGGCCAACCCGATAAAACCTTTTCGATAGTCTTGACGGCCACATCTTCGTTAACAGGATGTGCCGATACCTTGGAAAAAAAGGATGCCGCACGGACCTACCCCAAACCTGAGGCAGCTTTTGCCATGGACAATAATGTAGTTTACAACGATAAACCCGATGTCACCTTTACCGACAACAGTAAAGGCGCTTCGTCGTATTTTTGGGATTTTGGCGACGGGACCACCTCGCCTGTCCAAAGCCCGTCGCACCATTTTGTCAAAACTGGCCACATGAAGGTATATCTGGAAGTATCGAACTCCGACCAGTGTACGGATACCGTATCGCACCGATTGCTCGTGGCTTTCGACCGTTTGTTCACGCCCGATGCCTTTTCGCCCAACGCGCCCAACATCAAAGACCGGGAGTACCTGCTGAACTCTGAAGGGATCCCACCTCAGGGTTACCATCTCACGGTAATCAGCCGCTGGAACGATGTAGTCTTTGAAACAAAAGATGAAATCAAAGGTTGGGACGGGCGTATGCCAAATGGAAATTTCGCACCCCCGGGAAGCTACCTTTGGGTGCTTAACTATATTGATTTTCTTGGAAGGAGCCACCGCCAAACAGGTAAGGTGGTACTGCTTTTTTAAAGATCAACTCTTGTTGACAAACATTTCAGATTGTCAATAAAGAAAGTATATTTGGTTTTTATTTTTTAATATTCATAATTCATAATTATTCTTTTAAATATGGCAGATTTAACTACAAAGTATATGGGGCTTGACCTTAAGAACCCGTTGGTAGCATCGAGTTCCGGATTGACAAATTCGATTGAAAAAATCGCTCAGCTCGAATCAAAAGGAATTGGGGCAATTGTCCTTAAGTCCTTGTTTGAGGAACAGATTAACCAGGAAGTGAATTATGTGATCAGTAAAGACTTTCAGCAAAATGGTCCACAGAATAACGAAGATTTTATTTCGGATTATATTCGTGAGAACAATGTACAGAAATACCTTGATTTAATCAGGATATCAAAATCAACCGTCAAGATACCCATAATTGCCAGTATCAATTGTGTAACAGACAATGAATGGATGGCCTTCTCAAAAGACATTCAGAAAGCTGGTGCCGATGCCCTGGAGATCAACGCTTTTATCTTACCCACAAACAGAAAGATCTCCTCTGCCGATATTGAATTCAGGTATCTTGATATTCTTACAGAGGTACGAAAATCGATGAATATACCTGTTTCGATGAAAATCGGAAACAACTTCACAAACTTAGTGGGTTTGGTTGATAAGCTCTATGCCAATGGTGCCGCATCAGTTGTATTGTTTAACCGTTTTTACGAACCCGATATTGATGTTGAATCACTTGAAATGATCCCCTCGTCGATTTATAGTTCACCGGCCGATATCCGGCAATCGTTACGTTGGGTGGGGATTGTTTCCGGTAAAGTCCCAAAGATCGACATTGCCGCCTCCACCGGAATACATGATGGTGAGGCATTGATCAAACAGTTGCTTGCCGGTGCAACAGTCGGGCAAATTTGCTCAACATTATACCTAAATGGATTTGGCCAGATTAATGAAATACTCGAAACGCTTGAATCGTTTATGGATAAATGGGGGTTCAACAACATTGCCGATTTTCGCGGAAGACTGAGCTATTCGAAAATCCCTAATCCAACCATGTATGAGAGGGTTCAATTCATGAAATACTACTCAGGGCAAAATAGTTGAATAATATAGTCACAATATTATTGTTTTTAACCTTTTCTGCGGAATTATTGAAAGGTGCTGATCCTGTTTTTTCAATTAAGATGAACAATACGGATCCAGTTCAGTACTGTACCCAGAGTGTGATTGTTGCCAAGGACCTTACGATTGAGGGGAACACGAATATTAAAGGGATGAAGGTCTTTATCAGTGAAGGTTATAAGCCATTGGAAGATCAACTTATCTATTCCGGCAATTTAATCTGGAGTTGGAATGCCGCAACCGGGCTCCTTGAACTTACCAGTAGTTCAACCACCACAGTTACCGATTATATCAATGCCATTCGTTCCGTCACCTACAAAAATAGTAGTGCTACTCCAACTTTAGGTGTCAGGAAGATTACCGTTTCACTAAATGATGTCGATTATCTGGCCGAAACAGGACATTTTTATCGGTATGTTTCCTCTAATTTAATATTTTGGGACGCGGCAAAGGCAGAAGCAGAATCAGATGCAATGATGTACTATGGTTTAAGGGGTTATCTTGCTACAATTACCAGTTTGGTCGAAAATGAATTTATCAAGGCTAGGACCAAAGGCGTTGGATGGATCGGTGCATCCGACAGGGAAAAGGAAGGGGTTTGGCGCTGGATAACTGGACCGGAGGCGACAGAAGACGGTACCGGCCGACTTTTCTGGAATGGAAAGGGTAAAGATTATAGATTGGGTGTTACAGGTACCGGCCCCTATATGGGCAGGTATAACAACTGGAATTATGACGAACCTAATGAAACAAACAACAACGAAGACTACGCTCACATCCTCTTTTTCATAGATAATCCGGCTGCCTCTTTAAGATGGAACGATTTACCAAATACTGGTGGACAGAACGAATATACTTCAAGGGGATATTTGATCGAATTTGGAGGAATGCCCGGTGACCCAGTATTAAACCTGACTGCCACTGCCGAATTACAGGTAAATTCAATGCTTTTCAATAACAATCCAATCCCCAATATTTGTGAGGGTTTAAGTTTTACCTTGAACCAATCCGACAATACAAATGCCACCTATAACTGGACACCAACCACGTCGCTCTCTTCTGCCACTATCTCGAATCCCGTGGCTAGCCCTAAAACCACAACTAACTATACCGTAACCGGAACTCGTGGAACATGCACTGCCTCAAAAACTTATACTGTTCCCGTCGACCCTGCCCCAATCTCCTTATTAAAACCAGAAGAAAACATTTGTGCGGGGAACAGCATCACCCTCGACCCTGGCTCCCACCAATCATATTTGTGGGGAAACAATGCATCGACCCGGAACATTTTAGTGAGTACGGCAGGTTTTTACAAAGTAAAGATCACATCGGCACAAGGATGTAGCCGGACCGATTCCACAAAAGTGGTAGTACACCAATACCCGACTGTTGACCTTTCAGCTTTACAAACATTGGTTTGTGGCAGTTCAAAAGCGGCAACCGTATCGATTACCACCAATGCCCCTTCCTATTTATTGGAAAGCACTGATTCAAGGGCAGTTGTTAACAACTTAAATGTCAGTGTTTTAGATTTTGGCTCATATCCGATGAAATATACTGCGCAACATACTTATTGCCCTGTATCAAAGGAATTTGCGCTCGAATTCCATCCAATCCCAGTTTTCAGTCTGGGAAACGACAGCACCATCTGCAATCCCGAAAATATTGTTTTAAAGGCTGGGAACCAGTTCCAAAGCTATCTGTGGTCAACAGGCGGGGCCACCCCAAATATAACGGTAAAAACACCTGGCAATTATAGCGTGAACATCGTTGACAACAATGGTTGCAAGGCAACCGATGCGGTCAATATCGCTTTTACCGACCGGCCCAAGATCGACCTCTCGAAACTTGAGACCCTCATCTGTGGGAAGTATGCTACCACGCTTGCCGTTTCGTCCGACAAAAATGTGGAATGGACACTGGTAAGCAGCAATCCCAAAGCGGTCATCGACAAACTTTCGGTCTCGGTCAACCCTGCCGACTTTGGCAATTACCCCATGAAGCTAGGGGCGACAGACCAGTTTTCGTGTGCCACAGACACAGTTTTTAACATTGGGTTCTACAAGATTCCCAAAGTTGGCCTTACCATCGACGAACAGAAGTGTTATGGATACAACCTCGATGCCACTTATGTGGGTGATGCCCAAATTGACCTGGCCTTGTTTACATGGGTTTTCGGTGGAGATACAATTGTTAAGGGTGTGGGGCTCGTCAAGCAAAAAATCCCCCTTGGGATTAACCAATCCAAACGCGACCTGGTACTTACTGTTGGTCAGGACGGTTGTTCCGCCTCGCATACCATTGGAGATATCAGGGTCATCCCCACTTTGGGGCTTTCGGTCAAAGATTCCATCTTGTGCCAGCCCGACTTTTTTGAGTTCCTGGCCACGAATACCGAAACCGGCGTGAAGTACGACTGGGATTTTGGCGACAGTACCACCGGAACAGGAACCAGCCCAAAACACAACTATTCACTATACGGATTGTACGACATAGGGCTTACGGTCACAACCAATAAGAACTGTTCAAATTCTGTTTTGATTAAAAATATGGTCCATGTAGCACCGGTGCCCACCATCGGGTTCGACATGTCGCCAGGCATTTGCCTTGCGCCGGGAGAACACGGGATATCCTATGCGGGTTCAGGAAATACAAGGGACCAGTACTTTTGGGACCTCACAGGGCTGGCCCCTTCAGAGATTGTTAAAGACCCGCTCAACACCCAGGGGCCATTTATTTTTGACCTTAAAACCAAACCGGCCACGACCATCGGGCTAAAGGTGGTATCCGAATTCGGTTGCCAGAGCCATCCGGCAGTCTTCAACCTTAAGCGGCAGCCCGACGTATCGGTTGGCTTTACTTCGATTGCAGGGTGTACCCCTTTTGAAACAACGCTCACCGGAACAGTCAGCGACAACATTGACCAGGTCGCGTTTGACTGGGATTTTGGGGACTCGACAAAAGGTAAGGGACCAAGTGTTTCGCACACCTACGGCCAACCCGATAAAACCTTTTCGATAGTCTTGACGGCCACATCTTCGTTAACAGGATGTGCCGATACCTTGGAAAAAAAGGATGCCGCACGGACCTACCCCAAACCTGAGGCAGCTTTTGCCATGGACAATAATGTAGTTTACAACGATAAACCCGATGTCACCTTTACCGACAACAGTAAAGGCGCTTCGTCGTATTTTTGGGATTTTGGCGACGGGACCACCTCGCCTGTCCAAAGCCCGTCGCACCATTTTGTCAAAACTGGCCACATGAAGGTATATCTGGAAGTATCGAACTCCGACCAGTGTACGGATACCGTATCGCACCGATTGCTCGTGGCTTTCGACCGTTTGTTCACGCCCGATGCCTTTTCGCCCAACGCGCCCAACATCAAAGACCGGGAGTACCTGCTGAACTCTGAAGGGATCCCACCTCAGGGTTACCATCTCACGGTAATCAGCCGCTGGAACGATGTAGTCTTTGAAACAAAAGATGAAATCAAAGGTTGGGACGGGCGTATGCCAAATGGAAATTTCGCACCCCCGGGAAGCTACCTTTGGGTGCTTAACTATATTGATTTTCTTGGAAGGAGCCACCGACAAACAGGTAAGGTGGTACTGCTTTTTTAAAGAAAACTTGAGTAATTGGATCGAATTTTTATTTTTAATTTGTTACGTTAAATTCATTTAAGGATGAAATTTTTGAGGCTTATTATTATTTTTCTTATTTCAACTACTCTAAATGGATTTGGACAAACAGATCCATGCCATAAATCGACTGAAGGCAAAGATTTTTGGTTTGGTTTTATTCAAAACAGGTTTTGGACAGAGCATCGAATTGATATAACACTTACTTCCGTACACAAATGTAAATACTCCCTTTTTATCGGCAAATCGACAACACCTTCCATTTCTGGGATTGTCATGCCGAATACACCACTAAAGGTGCCACTCGATTGGTTATTGGTAGAACCAACCGGTTCTGAAAACATCCAGGAACGAGGGCTTCATTTGGTATCGGATAGTACATTGAATCTTTATGCAATGAATTGGGGTTTAAATTCGTGTGATATTGCGGTTATTTTTCCTAAAGAGTCACTTGGTAATGAATATTATGCATTGTGTTATACCCCACATCCCAACGGGACGAAGCTTGATAATGGTAATGGAAGAAATAGTGAATTTGCAGTAGTGGCTTCAGAAGACAACACCCACGTGATTATTACCCCTTCCAGAGTAACAGACCAGGGAAAAGCCATGAATACCCCCTTTTCCATTACGCTGAACAAGGGGGAAATTTATCAGGTTCAATCACAGAACCTAGTTGTTCCAAAATCGCCCGACGAGGGTGATTTGACCGGAAGCCATATAAAAAGTGATAAACCTGTCGCACTATATTCAGGATGTCTGGCCACGACAGTTCCAAATGGTCCAAATATCAGGGCGTGGGACCACTTATACGAACAAATTCCCCCATTGCATTCATGGGGACGGAAATTCATTACCGTCCCATTGAAAACAAGGCACGAAGATACATTCAGGGTTTTAGCCGCAGAGGACAATACTTTGGTCCAGGTAGGCAATCAAACTTCATCTGTATCCTTGAACAAAGGTCAATACTATGAATTTATGCTAAAATATAACGAACCTTCTATGATCGACAGTAACAAGCCTATCCTTCTTGCCCAATACAGCAATTCAGTAAGTGTCGATTCTTTATATACAGGTGGTGATGGAGATCCTTTTATGGTAATTATCAGCCCTGTAAACCAAACCAGAGAAAAAGTGTCCTTTTTGTCATACGACTCAAACCAGATAAGCGATAAGAACTTTGTAAATGTGATTGTCAAAAATGATGCACTCGGTAAAATCAATTTGGATGGTAAACCAATTGCCTTTACGACCATTGGTACAACGGGTTATTCCTATGTTCAGGCAAATATTGGCAAAGGATCCCACTTGCTTGAAACAACTGAGCCCGGCAAGGGGTTTATTGCTTATGCTTATGCCTTTGGGGGTTACGAATCGTACGGTTATGGTGTTGGTTTCAATTTGGATATCGTCCTCGATTTGGGAGGAAATCTCAATGTCAATGGCGATAAGTTGATCTCAAAGTGTTACGATAATCTACCGTTGGAACTCAATGCAGGAAATTCTTTTGACGATTATTTGTGGAGTACCGGTGGAACGAGTTCACTTATTGAAGTGTCTGAAAGTGGCTGGTATAGTGTGAAAGTATCCACAAATGAAGGTTGTAATTTGAAGGATAGCGTTCAATTATTAGTCAGTAAGCCATCAATAAATCTGGGAGCCGATCAGACAGTTTGTAAACCGGGAACTGTCGCCCTTGATGCCGGAAAAGATTTTGTCCGTTATTCCTGGTCCACCAGTGATTCAATTCCCAAAATTATTGCTTCAAAAACTGCAGTCTATTCAGTTAAAGCAACAAATCAATTTGGATGTATCGCAAAAGACACCATTTCGTTATCTTTTATTGATAACCCCAAATTGGATTTTGCGGGTCTCGACACAATGATTTGCGGCAGTAAAGACGTCCTGTTGGATGTTAAAAACGACAAGGGTACGCTAACATTTAAACGTTTATTTGATGGTTTAGTTTTTAATAATCCGAATATTTCGGTTCCTGAATTTGGCCATTATAAATTTAATATCAATGCAATAGACCAATATTCGTGTCAAACTGATACAATAGTCCCAATCAATTTCGAGCCTATACCAACAGTTGACTTTTCAATCGATTCGTTGAAATGTTACGGATACAATTTAGTTGTAAAATATTTAGGAAATGCCAAAGCTAAAACATCCGATTTTTCATGGGTTTTTGGCAATGAAACAATAAAGCATGGAATTGGAATAGACTCTTGTTCTGTTCCACTTGGTATAAACAGGAGTTCGAGGGACCTTAAGCTCACAGTGAGCGACAAGGGATGTTCCAATATCAAAATTCTTAGAGATATTAAAGTGATCCCAAATCTTCAAATGTGGACCACTGACACACTAGGATGCGAGCCATATACGGCGCAGCTTACTGCAACTAATTCAGAATCTGTTGATTACGTCTGGGATTTTGGAGATGGCAATTTTCAAAGCGGATTTGAATCAGGGAAAGTTACGAATACGTATCAAAACGATGGCTTTTATACTGTGAAACTTAAAGTTACGACAAACCAGGGTTGTACCAATCAGATCAGTTCAGACAGTCTTATCCATGTTGCACCAATACCATCTGTAGGTTTTTCCAACCTACAATCTGGATGTCTCGAAAAAAGTAACCAGGAGATTTTTTACGATGGGAATGGGCTTATCGACGACAAATATAAATGGGACCTTTCAGCACTTGACAGCGAAGAGATCGCTGTCAATCCTCTTGAAACCAAAGGCCCTCTAATCCTGAACTTAAAAAACAGGCCACAAGCCTCTGTCGGATTACAAGTGATTTCTAAATTTGGATGTAAAAGTGAAAAAGCCTCAATTTCAATAAAACGGAAGCCCGATTTTGCAATCGGATCTAAATACAACCAAGGATGCGCTCCTTTTGTTACCGAATTGACCGGGGTTGTCTTTGACCCAATTGATATTGTTGATTTTAACTGGAAATTTGGGGATGATTCCACTGGAATTGGTGCTCCAATTACTCATTCTTATGTTGAACCCAACAAGAAATATACGGTTACACTTACTGGAAAATCAAGGTTGACAGGCTGTTCACAAGAACTGATAAATAAAAATTTTATTACAACATATCCAAACCCCACTGCCGATTTTAATATTTTGGATAAGATTATTTATGCCGATAACCCATCCGCAAGTTTTATCAACTCTTCAATAGGATCAACGAGCTATTTATGGGATTTTGGAGATAAAACGACATCCTCGCTCAAAGATCCTTCACATGTTTATTCGGTAAAAGGTTATCAGGATGTTTTACTAACATCCTATAACGAATTTATGTGTTCTGATACTGTCTCACACAAAATATTGATTGCCTTTAACCGGTTATTTCCACCAAATGGATTTTCCCCAAATGCGCCAAATATTGTAGATCGCGAATTTAAACTTATATCTGAGGGAGTTGCCCCCGGTGGTTATCATCTTCGAATTGTAAACAGGTGGAACGACATTGTTTTTGAAACAGGTGAAGTTAAAGGCTGGAATGGGCAAATGATAAGCGGACTCCCTGCCCCATCAGGTGTTTATATCTGGATATTGGATTTTAATGACTTTCTAGGCCGTCGGCACCGGCAATCAGGGACAGTTACATTGTTTTACTAATGAGATTAATCCCATGCATAATATATATCATTTTTTTCATTTCCGGGCAGGTTTTCGGACAAAAAGACAAGTGCCAAAAATCCACCGAAGGTAAAGAGTTTTGGTTTGGGTTTATGGAAGGCAGAAATTATCAAAAAAGTCCGCTTGATCCGGTATATAACGTTCCACATTATTGTGAAATCACGCTGTCATCAAGCTATACCTGCAATTATCAGATTTATATAGGTAATTCGGCAATTGCTGCTTATAAAGGAGTTGTTACACCAAATATTCCCGTCAAAGTTTGGATAGATTGGCTTTTGGTCGAAGCGACAGGTTCAGAAGAAGTGCAAGCTAAGGCAATACATTTAACATCAGACAATCCTGTGAATGTTTACGCCCTCAACTGGAGTGATGCCTCATCTGAGGTTGCTTTGATTTTTCCAAAAGAATCGTTAGGTAATTCATATTATGCCATGTGTTATACGCCACATATCAATATGAATGGGATCAACTATGGTAGTGGAAGAAACAGTGAATTTATGATCGTAGCTTCAGAAGATAGTACGACTGTTACAATTACTCCCACCAAAATCACCGATAAGCTCAAACCTGCAAATGTTCCATTCAAAGTTATCCTTAACAAAGGTGAACTTTACCAGGTACAGTCCGAGAACCTCCCCGGAACTGGGGCAAAGGGACAAGGTGATTTAACAGGCAGTTATGTTGTAGGTGATAAACCCATTGCCTTTTATTCGGGGTCATTATCTACAACAGTGCCTTACGGTTCTACCGTTCAAGCATGGGACCACCTCTACGAACAGATACCACCGGTTCAAACATGGGGCAGGAAATTTATTGCTGTTCCTTTAAGCACAAGGCACGAAGATACATACAGGATACTCGCAGCGGAAAACAACACGACGGTTCGTATTGGCAATAAACCCACTGTTACATTACAAAAAGGAGTTTACTACGAATTTAGTTTGTTATACACAGAACCATCGCTGATTGAAAGTGATAAACCAATACTACTGGCACAATTCAGCAATTCGAAAACAGTTGACTCTTATTGGACTGGTGGCAATGGTGACCCTTTTATGGTGATCGTCAGCCCGATAAACCAAACCCGCGAAAAGGTATCTTTCGTTGCTTATGACTCACCTCTGATCAAAAGCAAATTTTTTATCAATATAGTGGTCAATAACAATGCAATAGAAAAAATAAAACTGGATGGAACAATTGTCATTTTTACCACTCTTGCAAATACTGGCTATTCATACGCACAGGTTTCATTGACCAAAGGAAATCATTACATTGAATCAACCGAGGCAGGTAGTGGTTTCATCGCTTATGTGTATGGATTTGGCGGAGTCGAAGCCTATGGCTATGGGGTTGGATACAACCTTGATATCGTGCTTGATCTGGGAAGCAATATCAATGCAGATGGCAATAAACTGCTGATACGATGCGAAGGCGATCAACCATTGACACTAAGTGCCGGAAATGCTTTTGATACCTATAAATGGAATACCGGCGCTACCAACTCCGAAATAAAAATATCGGATGCCGGTTGGTACAAAGTAGAGGTTGCAACCAGTGGTGGCTGTGCCTTAAAAGATAGTGTTGAACTCCAAATCAGCAAACCCATTGTCGATTTAGGGATAGACCAGATCGTTTGTACTCCCCTGAAAGATACGCTCGATGCGGGAAACCAGTTTGCAGGTTATTTATGGTCCACCCTGGAAACAAGTCAAAAGATAATAGTTAGTAAATCAGATAAATATTCAGTTATCGCGACTAATAAATACGGTTGCAATGCACGCGACAGTTTAATGGTTACTTTTAAGGACAAACCCAAAATCGATTTTACGAAACTTGATACACTGATCTGTGGGAAAAAGACTGCCAATCCAATTGTTTCCGCCGATAAGGGGATTTTTTCGTTTCAAAGATTAAACGACGGTTTCACTTTCAGTGGTGCTGAAATATCTGTTCCGGAATTTGGCACTTTCCCTTTTAAAATCAAAGCAACCGACGAATTTTCATGCTTTTCTGATTCCGTTATCCACTTTGGATTTCACGAGGCTCCCGTCGTGGATATTGGATTAGATCGCACAATTTGCAATCCTGACACTGTTGTACTTGACGCAAGTGATCGGTTTAAAAGCTATTTATGGTCAACGTCCCAAACTGACCGGAAAGTAACCATCAAAAATACAGGACTTTATTCAGTAGTGGCAACCAATATCTTTGGATGCAAAGCCAATGATGGGATCAACCTCTCCTTTGTCGATAAACCCAAAATTGATTTCTCGCGGCTAGATACCTTAATCTGTGGAAAAAAATCCACCATTCTCAATGTTTCTTCAGATAAAGGCAATATATTAAGTCAAAGGTTAACTGACGGATTCAGTTTTACCGGCACCAATGTTTCAGTTCCGGATTTTGGGTCTTATCAATTTAAGATCAAAGCGACAGATGAGTTTTCATGTTATTCTGATTCCGTTATCCACTTTGGATTTCACAAGACCCCAACAATCGGCTTTTCGGTCGATTCGACCAAATGCCAGGGATATAGTCTGGATACCAAATATCTGGGTGATGCAAACATACCAGCATCAGATTTTGCCTGGATTTTTGGCGGCGATACGATCGTTCATGGAAAGGGGATTGATGCCTATGTGGTGCCACTTGGGGTGAACCGCTCCAAAAGGGACCTTAAGCTCACTGTAACCGACCAGGGGTGTCCAAATTCAAAACTGATCACCGATATAAAAGTAACCCCTACGCTCCAGATTGGTGTCGAAAACAACCTGGGGTGCGAACCATTTACGACCAAATTAATTGCAAACAATACCGAAACTGTGCGTTATGACTGGAATTTCGGGGATGGTTCCATACTTGGTGGTCCATCAGCACAACCCTCACATACCTATCAAAATGCCGGTTATTATGCTGTAAAACTAAAGATTACAACCGATAAGGGGTGTACAAACCAGGTAGAAATTGATAGCATGATCCATGTTGCACCAATTCCTACTGCCAGGTTTACACAATTGCCGGCACAATGCCTTGAAATTGGGAACCATCAGATTAGTTATGCCGGTACAGGTGACTTGCAAGCTACCTATAACTGGGATCTTTCAGCGTTTGATCAGGAAGAGATTGTTGCAGATCCGGGTAAGACCCAGGGGCCATTTGTATTTAACCTGAAAAACAAACCTCAGTCCACAATTAAGCTCAAAGTCGTTTCCAAATATGGGTGCATCAGCACTGAAGCCACCCAACTTGTCAAGCGGAAACCCGACTTTGAGATCAATCCCTCATCTGTAGTTGGATGCATCCCGTTTGTCCCGGTTTTGGCTGCTGTTCTTTCCGACAAGGTAGACCAGGTCAATTTTAATTGGAATTTTGGCGATGGGTCAACAGGATCTGGTACGTCGCTTTCACATACTTATAAACTACCTGGCAAAACTTATAATCTCACACTTTCAGGAATCTCCTCAACAACAGGCTGTTCCAATATATTGATGATCAATGACTTATTAAGCACTTATCCGAAACCGACAATTGGATTTACGGAACTTCCTGCAGAATGCCTTGAACCTGGGCAACATGATATTTCCTATACTGGAACTGGCGATCAGCTTGACTTTTACAAATGGAACCTGTCTCAATTTGATCCTGTTGAGATCGTTACAAATCCAGGCCTTACTCAGGGGCCGTTTGTCTTTGACCTTAAAAACAAACCCCAGGCCAACATTGGCTTGAGAGTAACTTCTAAGTACGGATGCTTTAGCGATACTGCCGTGTTGCTTGTGAAGCGTAAACCCGACCTTACGATCAGTTCTTCCATCATTGCAGCTTGTACCCCTTTCTCAACCAAATTAACAGGAAGTACCACAGATCCAGTGGATCAGGTTAGTTTTTCATGGGATTTTGGTGACGGCAAAAGTGGGTCAAATGTTCTGATTGATCACGAATACAATACACCAGGGCAGATTTATGATATTGGATTGACTGCATTATCTTCATTGACAGGATGTTCCAACACGATCATTGGCAAAGGGTTGATACGGGCCTATCCAAAACCAACTGCCTCCTTTGTAATGGACCACACCATTGTTTACAACGATTTGCCGGATGTGGCGTTCACCGATAAAAGTATTGGGGCCAAAGATTATTTCTGGGAATTTGGGGACAATACGACCTCTGTCCTTCAAAACCCATTGCACCACTTTGTAAAAATGGGTCACCTGAAGGTTTTGCTCGAAGTGGCTAATGAATACCAATGTACCGACACTACGTCACAAAATGTTTTGGTGGCCTTTGACCGGTTGTTCCCTCCCAATGCTTTTTCTCCCAATTCGCCCAAGCCTGTCGACCGTGAATTCAGACTTGGATCGGAAGGGATGAATACAGAGGGATATTATTTTAGGATCATAAACCGCTGGAATGATATAGTTTTTGAAGCACGGAACGAAATGAAAGGATGGAACGGACAAATGTCCAATGGTTCTTATGCCCAACCCGGAGTCTATCTCTGGTTGCTCGAATACACCGATTTCCTGGGTCGTCACCACAAACAAACCGGAACAGTTACGTTGATCTATTAAAAATAATATCGGTGCAGAAATCCAACAGCGATCAAGTGTCTATCCGACAACAAAATTACCGAAACGCTGCGATTTAGTTCCATGACAATCGAAATATGCGGTTCAGAAACTAAAGCCTTGTCCCGTTTTGTCCCTGTAAATGATCAGTTTTATATTATTTTTGTAAAATAACAATGTAAATATGTACAGATGTTTAGGAGTAGTCTGTTTGTTGCTTTTCGCTACACAACTCAAAGGTGAAAACCCGGATAGTTTACGCATTTCGGTCGGGAAAGCAGGTGCGGCGAGGGAAAAAATCCCATCGCTGATTGCTCTT
>JBAXWR010000489.1:0-3314 GCA_037128295.1 Mariniphaga sp. | reverse complement strand
TAGGATTCAAGATTTTCATTCTTGCCATAGGGGTTCGAATCCCCTACAGACTACTAAAAGTATCCTTTTTCGGATAATTGACTTGAAAAAGTGGTTGGATGAAAAAATTGATTACTTTTACGCTCCCATACAATGGGAATTATTTAAAAGATGGTCTGTTCATCTAAGGGTTAGGATTCAAGATTTTCATTCTTGCCATAGGGGTTCGAATCCCCTACAGACTACGAATTTTTAAAACAAGAAATTTTTAAAAAATGGCAAACCATAAATCAGCTATTAAAAGGGCTAAGCAGAGTGAAGTTCACCGTCTGCACAACAAGTATTATTCAAAAACAACGCGTAATGCAGTTCGTTCGCTGCGTGAAACTACAGAGAAAGCTGCTGCAGTTGAGCTTTTGCCAAAAGTGGCTTCAATGCTTGACAAACTAGCCAAGCAGAACGTAATTCACAAAAACAAGGCTTCCAACTTGAAATCAAGTCTTACGTTACACGTTAATAGCCTGTAATTAAGAGTCTTAAATATTATTTAAAGCTCACCTTTAAAGGGTGGGCTTTTTTTGTTATTCTCCGTTTTATTCGTTAAATTTGGGTATTACCTGAAATTTAAAATCACCCAAAATGGAAGAATACCGAAAACTGAATATCAAGGAATGGGCTGTGGAAGACCGCCCTCGTGAGAAAATGGTTTACAGAGGACTCACTTCGTTGTCGGATGCCGAGTTGATCGCCATTCTTATTGGTAGTGGAAACCAGGAAGAGACCGCAGTTGAACTCTCCCGCCGGATCATGGAAAAAGTAAAGAACAATCTTCATGAACTGGGAAAACTCAATATTGAGGACCTGAAAAAATTCAAAGGGATCGGTGAAGCAAAAGCTGTCTCAATTATTGCTGCCATGGAGCTGGGGAGAAGAAGGAACCACTCCGATGTCCTGGAGCTGGACAAGATTACCGGAAGCAAAGATGCAGCGCGGTACTTCCGCCCCATAATGGGAGACCTTCCGCACGAAGAGTTCTGGGCACTCTTTTTAAACCGACAGAACAAAATAATCGACAAACAACGGTTAAGCCAGGGTGGCCTAACCGGAACAGTTATAGATGTAAGACTTGTTTTAAAGATGGCACTCGAAAAACATGCAACCTCCATAATTTTTGCCCATAACCATCCATCGGGCAATCTGGACCCAAGTGATGCTGATAAAAAGATTACACGACAATTAAAAGAATCTGGAAAAATAATGGATATTCCATTGATCGACCACCTGATCATTACCCAGGGTGGCTATTATAGTTTTGCTGACCAAGGGACATTATAGAAAACAATTATTGGAGAATTAACGAACATTTTGGTGAATTATCCGTTTTTTAAGATTCCTTTGCACCGAAATGAATAAAAATATGGATAATTCTATATCTCAGAATAATAAGATAAAAGCTCCAAAACCCAACGTTTTCAGCCTTTTGAAACCGTATTATAAAATGGTTGGTTTTCTGATATTAATGGCATTACTTGGCAATGGGGTTAATCTCTTCATCCCCAAGATAATTGCTGCAAATATTGATGCTTTTTCATCTGGTCACTTTGATCTCAAAAAGCTGATTATCGAATTTTCGGTTGCCGCATTGGCAATATTCCTTTTCAATAATCTACAGGGTTTTATTCAGGTTTTTGCATCTGAACGGGTCGCAAAAGATTTAAGATCGGAACTATCTGATAAAATTTCAAGACAAACCTATAATTTCATCCTGAAATCAAACCCTTCAAAACTACTTACAAACCTGACTTCCGATATCGATTCAATTAAAATGTTTGTTTCACAGGCAGTAGTTATCATCATTTCATCTTTTTTTGTGATTATAGGTGCCTGTGTTTTACTTCTTCAGATCAATTGGAAACTTGCATTGACTGTGATTGCAATAGTTCCTGTAATCGGGGGTACCTTCTTTTTTATATTGCATAAAGCTAGGCCATTGTTCCGCAGGTCACGTGAAATTATCGACAAGCTTAACAAAGTCATTAACGAAAGTATTATGGGTGCTGCCCTGATCCGCGTAATCAATTCACAACAACCTGAAAGTGTTAAATTCTTTTCTATCAACACCGAAGCACGAAATTTGGGCATGTCGATCCTCTATCTTTTTGCCACACTTATACCGGTAATCATGTTTGTTTCAAATTTGGCAATTGTAACCATTCTTGCTTTGGGTGGACACTTTGTCGTACTTGGAACCCTGTCGCTGGGTAGTTTTGCCGCATTCAACAGTTATCTCGCACTGCTTATATTCCCAATTCTCATGATTGGTTTTATGAGCAATATTATTGCTCAGGCATCGGCATCATACAGAAGGATTTTTGAGGTACTTGATGCTCCTGAAACCTGTGAAACAGGTTCCATTACCGGCAATATCATGGGCAATATAGAGCTTAAAGATGTTTCTCTTCTTTATGGGGACAAACCAATATTGAAAAACATCTCATTTAACATCAAGGCGGGAAGCCGGACCGCCATTATTGGCCCGACGGCTGCAGGGAAGAGTCAGTTGTTGTATTTATTGACAAATCTCATCTCACCCGATACAGGTACAATTGAATTGGATGGGGTAAGCCTTGAACAATATAAAAAAGAGGTATTTCACAGCCAGATCGGATTTGTTTTTCAGGACAGTGTGGTTTTTAACCTGAGTCTTCGCGAAAACATTGCATTCAATGATCAGGTGACAGATGAATCTCTCCAGAAAGCAATTGAAACAGCCGAACTTTCAGATTTTATTGCCTCATTGCCAAATCATCTGAATACGGTGGTATCAGAACGTGGGACAAGCCTTTCGGGAGGAGAGAAACAAAGGATAATGTTGGCACGGGCATTAGCGGTAAATCCCAAGATCCTCCTCCTCGACGACTTTACTTCACGTGTTGACAGAAATACCGAAAACAAGATACTGAGTAACCTGGAGAAAAACTATCCTGGATTAACGCTGATTTCGGTTACCCAAAAAATAGCCCCGGTCCGACATTTTGAACAAATCATTTTGCTGATGGAGGGTGAGGTAATTGCCATAGGGACCCATCAGGAACTTAAGGCAAGCTCATCTGAGTATGTTCAGATTTATGAATCACAAAGAAGCACACAACATTATGAAGTATAATCTGAATACCGATATTGGCCAATCAAAGCTCAAGAAATCAAGTTTGGCGGCTTTTCGGAAACTGTTTTACCTGATTGGAGGCGAGCGCCGAAACTTAATTATTGCCTCAATAGCCATACTTATTAATTCAGCATTAAGTTTACTGGGACCTTTATGATGAAGTGAGATG
>JBAXWR010000488.1:0-3327 GCA_037128295.1 Mariniphaga sp. | reverse complement strand
AAAAGATGGCTATTGCAATCTGAAAATACATCAGCAGGTTTTTTAACCGCTCCCCACTTACCACACGCATAATCCCAAGGTACAGGATATTGGCAAAAAACAAGGTAAACAATACGTTCAGAAAAACAGTAAATACATACAGGAATGCGGGAAGGTTGCCAAATTTGACAATGGCAATTACGATGGTTATTACTGAAAGACACAGCGCCATCATGGTAAGATAGACAAAAACATGGGCGTTTCGTGCCAGGCTTACGGTATTTCCCTTAATTGGCAGTGGTTGTATTATCGCATTCTCTGATGTGTCGAATAAAATGGTAGAAAACTCCGAGATGATCATCATGGCCATCATCGTCATCAAAAAAATGTGTGCAAGATAGAAGAATGTGAATGGGTTTTTTACCATTACAAGTAAAATAGCGAAAAACCCACCCATCAAAATTTGGGAAAAAGATTGTTTGATAATGGTTTTTTGCTGGCCATTTTCTTTGGCTTTTGAATATTTGTTCACCCGTCGGTCATCGAGGGTCAGCTTGAGTTTCAGGATTCGGATAAACTGGTCGTAGTCGGCACCCATCTTCTCTATGAACCACCGGAAGGGGACAAAAAGCTTTAAGATCAGATTAATCATGGGTGTTACTTTTCAAATGCGTTGATGAATGCTTCTGCTTTTTCGCCATGATCGGTATTCCCTGTTAACCGGGTGAACATCTTTTCGAGGTTTTCGTCATGCGATAGTTTGTTTAACTCTTCAAACGAACCATCGGCGATAACCTTTCCCTGGTCGATCAGTATAATCCGATCCGAGATTTTCTCTACAACGTCCATCAGATGGGAGCTGTAAAAAACTGTTTTTCCTTCATGGGCGAGATGGATCAGCATCTCTTTAACCATAATTACCGAATTTGCATCTAACCCGGAAAGGGGTTCATCCATGAAAATGAGGTCGGGGTTGTGCAATAGAGCCGAACAGATCAGAACCTTTTGCCTCATTCCTTTCGAAAAGGTGGCAATACGCTGGTTCAAATGAGGTTTCATCTCGAATATATTCATGAGTTTTTCGGCTTTATCACGGGTTTGATCCGTTCCAAGGCCGCGCATTTCCCCAACAAACTCCATAAATTCCAATGGAGTCAGCGATTCGTATAGGACAGCATTTTCGGGAATATAACCAATCTGTCTTTTGATTTCAAGAGTCTGAAGTCGAAGGTCTTTCCCAAATACCGTTACATCACCTTGGAATTCAGAGATTAAGCCACACAGGATTTTTACGGTTGTTGACTTTCCTGCCCCGTTGGGTCCGATGTACCCAATGATTTGGCCGGAGGTAATTTTCAGGTCGATGCCTTGAAGTACAAGTTTCGAACCGTAATTTTTTTGCAAATTATTGATTTCGACAATGATCTGGTTGCCCATGAGATAAGGTTATTAATGTTTTTTCGAGTTGCAAATGTAAGCTTTTCATAAACTGTACAAAACATATTTTTATATGATTATCTTTGGGAATCAAAAAAAAAACTGGATATGAGAAGATTACATACATTATTGATAATTGTCGTTTTATTATTTGGTTTCATCACGAAATCAGAAAGTCAGGTCTTGGATTTAACCACGGTGAAAGAACTTGATTTGAACCGATTTATGGGCAAATGGTATGAGATTGCCAGGTTTCCCCATTTTTTTGAGAAGGGTCTTGTGGGTGTTACTGCCACCTATCGTTTGCTGGAGGAGGGAAAGATTGAGGTCACCAATGCAGGATTTAAGAACACTTTGGATGGTGAAAGGTCCAGTGCTGTAGGGAAGGCCAAACTCCCCAACAACCTGGAGCCTGGAAAACTTAAGGTCTCCTTCTTTTGGATCTTCTATTCGGATTACTTCGTTCTTGAACTTGATGCCATCAATTATCAGTATGCGATGATCGGCAGCTCCTCTGACAAATATTTTTGGATTTTGGGGCGTACTCCACAAATGGATCCGGCCATCTACAATATGCTTCTCGATAAAGCCCGAAAACGTGGATACAAATTGGATCAGCTTTACAAAGTGCCGCAACCGGAAAAATAAACCGAAAAATCAATAATACGTTTCACAATTATGACTGAAATTAACAAGGAGAAAGAACACGATTTTGACCCTACGGCATTTATAGGTATGATATCACATTATAATCTGGATTTGGAATACGAATTGCAACAAATTCGAAATCAGTGGAATAGAGATTTATTATAACCGCCAATTCTAAATGAAGACACGATAGTTACAAGAAATGTAACCGATTTTTCAAAGATTGACGGAATTAAAACCTATAATCCATTTGAATCCATTGATAATTAGATCATAAACTCATCATATCTTTAATACCAACTCCTAAAACAACATTCTTAAGAGACCTACTTCCCCATCTTCTTCCTTACCTCATCCCGTAAATTCAACAGTTTAATCGAAGCACCAACCTTGTAAAGATGGGGCATAATAAACCGCATGTGTTCTGCTGGCAACAAAGCAGCCCGGGATAAAAGATACTCGTGACATTTTTGCGGTGATGGTAAAGGACTAACAATGACCTCATTTTCATAAACTTTGGTGTGAAGATTCTCCCTTAGTAATCCGTCAACCATCGTGCAACGTTCGGGTACTATCGGATTATGGATGCAATCGATACAGTCCGGGTTTTCATCGTCGAGGAGGATTCCGTCACGGTAGAAATTCCCTTCGCTGTCGTAATAACGATACAAAGATTTTCGTCCCGGATAGGTCATCTTTTCGATATTCTCCGATAATTTCATACGTGGAAGGTCGTTACACAAGGCAAGTTTGTAAACACCATCAAGTGCTGCATCCGGCTTGCCGGTCACCAATTCTGTTCCAATTCCGTATCCATCAATAGGCGCATTCTGTTCATTTAAGCTTTTTATCACATACTCGTTCAATTGATTGGATAGCAATATTTTTATATAGGTCAATCCGGCAGCATCCAGCATTTTCCTGGCTTTCTTGCTAAGATAGGCAAGGTCGCCACTGTCTAACCTTATCCCGAGAATTTTATTTCCTGCTGCCTCTGCCTCTTTGGCCACAATTATTGTATTTGGGATACCGCTTCCCAAAGTGTCGTAAGTATCTACCAAAAGGATAGAACGGTTCGGGTTAAAACGGGCATATTCCCGAAAAGCAGTCAGTTCATCATCAAAACTCTGGACCCACGAATGTGCCATTGTCCCAGAAACAGGGATATCATATTTACTTCCGGCATACACATTTGAGGTGGATGTGGCCCCACCTATAATCGCAGCCCTGCTTGCCTGGACCCCACCAGACCCATGAGCCCTG
>JBAXWR010000487.1:0-3330 GCA_037128295.1 Mariniphaga sp. | reverse complement strand
CAACACCATGTGATTGACCACTATCGCAAAAAACCCATGCCCGAGTTGCGCAATGTGTTGGTGGAGTCGGCTCGCATAGCCCGCGGCGACATACAAGCGCTTTCGGAATACAAACCCGACGATTTCGATGCCTTGGTGATGCCCGGCGGCATGGGCGCAGCCAAAAATTTGTGTAACTATCACAAAAAAGGTGCCGACATGAAAATTATCCCCGAAGTGAAAGCTGCCATCATCAACACCCATAAATTGCGCAAACCCATAGGCGCACTCTGCATCGCCCCGGTGATGTTGGCGAAACTCATTCCGAAGGTTACTATCACCATGGGCGCGAGCGAAGACGCCGAAAAGATGACCGCCGCCATGGGCGCCACCAACATCCGCAGCACGCATGGCGATGTGGTGATTGACACCATAAACAATGTGTTCACCACGCCCTGCTATATGCTCGATGCCTCCATCAAAGATATAGCCGAAGGCGCCGAAAACCTCATCGCTGCTATGCTGAAAAAGTTGAATGAATAAGCAGCGAAAATCGAATATTAATTTGGCGCAGCTTCGCAAAATTGAAGCAATAAAACACAAAAAAAACAGTTTGAAATCCATAAAAAAATCATTGATCGAATTCCTTTTTTTCATCCATTGGATTTACACGAAAAATCTCTCCAAGACTTTTGGTGCACAGTTCTACAGTCGCTTCAGTTTCACTCATAATCTCTAATTTTAGTTAAACGTATTTTAATAGTTATTCATTTAATCTTTTGTAATCCAATCAATTATTGCCTTATCTCTATCCGGAGATTCACAATCCCATAAATTCCCAACCTCCTCTTCCACCTCAATAAAGTGTTCCCAAAGGTCCATTGTGTGAATTGTTTTATTGTTTTTTGGCAAAGGTAAATGTCGCATCGGCCAATGCGTGTCGTAGGTAAGGTCAGCGGCGGAATAAATTTCATCAATAATTGAAAATCGAATTTATTTTCGATGTATTATGCACATTTCCAATGCTTTGCAGCACCCATTGTTTTTAGGTCTTTTACGAAGCTTTTTTTTGGGACAAAGGTAGGAGGGAGGTAAGCCAAAGGACGACTGACTAAAGAAAAACCTGAGAAAAACGAAATTTTTTTCTCAGGTTCGGTGATATTTTTTTGTTTTATCAATCTTAATGCCGTAAATAGGCACGTTTAATGTAATTTAACCAAACCAATAATTTAGGAGCTTTTCTGATTCATCTTTCTTTCGATTAATGCATTTCTCTATAGTCCAGGTATTTACATCATTAGCCAATTTATTAACTGATTTAAATTGACTTTGCTTATATCCATCAATTTTCTTTACCTCATTGTTCCCGATTTTACGGTTAATGGAATATTCCAAAACAACCAGGTTACCAATTGAATTTAAGTTATTTCCCCATTCATTTTGAATCTGATTTCTGAGAATTATGTCTTTATGGTTAACCGATTGAATATGTTCTATATCAATTTGGTTCCTAAATAATATGTCCCGGAATTTTGTGATTTGTTCTCCATTGGTAGTTTTTATTCCATCTTCATCCAACATGGCAGATGTGCGACAAATAATATTCTTCTTCTTTGCATTATATACAATATTTTGAAAATTTAAAACATTGCTAACTGCTTGACGGCTATCTCCCTTTTCGTATTGCATTGGTTCTTTAATATACTGATTAATTAAATTAATTATATCATCAGAGGAAGTGTTGCTTTCATACATTTTTTTTAATAAATTGAACATTTTGGTTTGAACATGATAAATTGACTTATCAAAAACAATGCTATAAATAGAAAAATATTTCGATAATTGATTGAGAAACGTACTAAGCCTTTCTTTTCCAAACCTATTTATAAACAAGAATCTCAAATAATTGTATCGTGAATAGCGTGACAGTTCTATTAAATGAATGTTACAATAATCTTCAGCGGAAAGGACTAATTCTGATTCATCTGAAAATTTACCTTGCTGCCATTGATATCGGACTTCAATAATTTTTTCCATGTCATTGAGAGATAATTTCAAATTCCCCAAATTTCTAAAGTTATCCCATGTTTTGAATTTTAATAACTTGTCAAATAATTATTCAAAAAAGCGAACATGATCATATCCGTAAAGAATGTTCGTTAAATTATACGTTGATATAATTTCAACTTGATACAATTTAAGTATTTCGCTTATATTTGATTCATTTACGCCAATTTTTTTATTGTACTCCGCGATCCTTTCGTATAAGAAGCTAATTTTTTTAAGATCTTCATCATTACTTCCTAAATACTCAAACATGCGTAGTTTAAAAATATCACCTTGTGCCAGGTCTAATCCGGCAGTATTGATTGTATTAAAAACTTTCAATGTTTTAGACAATCCTGCTTTTATGTTTATTACGACGAATTTGATGTCGTGATATAAATAATATTCAAAACTACTGGCATCAAAATAAAAAGGAGAATTATCTATCAATTTATCAGTCAATATATTATTAATTAAAAAAGCATTGTTAATATATCTATTTGTTTTATTATCCTTTAAATCGAACAGGGATAATGCCCAAAACTCATCCAGCAGGTTTTGTTCAGAACCATTATTGACAGTTGTATTTAATCGAATGTTTTGAAATTCAGAACGATAAGTGTATCGAAGCCTAAGGACTTGTAGCAGCAACATTAATGTCGTAATACGTTGTTGCCCATCAATGATATTGATACAATTATTTCCAAGATAAATTCCATCACTTAATTCCATTGTTCCAATAAACATTGTTTCCGGGATAGATAGACTTTCTTCACCCCAATAATTTGCAAAAATATCATTAATAAATCTTTCGATTTGTGCCTTTTCCCATGAATATGGGCGTTGATAAATAGGTACAACGTATTGATCATCAACAATATTCTTTAATATTTTTGATGGTTTTATATCAAATGAATTATATAGTTCATTATAAAGTTTAATTACTTTTTCAGCAATTTGGAATGCTTCAAAAAAAGTCCCGCGTCTTTCGTATTGAAATGGTATTTCAATTTGTTTAAAATCAGCTCTAATCCCTACATTATCTTCGTCAACTTTAAATATTGCTGGAAGATCTGCCTTTTGCAAATTGTATTTTGATAACCTTTGGGGTTCCTCGAAGACCTTGCCAACAGCTACTATATTATAACCATCTGCTAATGCTATATAATGGCCTTTTTTGACATCACGCAAAACACGTTCACGGTCATTGGTTCCAATAATAGCAATGTTATACTGCATAAAAAATTCTTTAATTGATGTTCCAGCTGCACCATATTCATCCCAACGTGAGCCAATTTTCCAAAC
>JBAXWR010000486.1:0-3338 GCA_037128295.1 Mariniphaga sp. | reverse complement strand
CAACCTTGTCATTCGCGCTCTAAAACAGTAAAATGCTTTATGAATAAACGCTTCAAAACCACCCTTCAGATTAATAGCTTAAGAAAATACTAAATACCTGATTTTCAGTATTAAAAAATTCTGATGTAACATTACTTTAAAAAAATGATACAGGTTGTTAAGGATTTTTTCCATGATCTTTAAAAGGTGTAACATGGGTTTTAAGTGATTAATTGGGCTCAACCTAAATTTGGTCGCGATTTTGGAAAATCGAAAATTCAATTATTAATTCTTTTTTTAACAAAATTCTTATGAGAAAAACTATTCTGCTTCTAATGCTTATGGGATTTTTCTTCTCCGCGTTTTCACAAACTCAGATACGAGGAAAGGTTGTGGACAAAAACACGAAAGAAGCTTTACCGGGGGTCTCGGTTGTGGTCAAAGGAACAACCAATGGAACAATCACAGATGTCAATGGAGCCTATTCCATTGCAAACGTACCGGGAAATGCAGTTTTGCAGTTCACCTTTGTCGGGATGAAGTCCCAGGAATTTGCCGTTGGAGGAAAATCGACCATCGACGTCATGCTTGAGGAAGATGCAATTGGTATTGAAGAGGTTGTTGCAATTGGTTATGGAACCATGAAGAAGAGTGACCTTACAGGTTCGGTAGCCCGGGCTACCATTGATGACAAAGCCTCTCAAGGAAAAACTAACCTGTTGCAAGCTATTTCGGGAACAAATGCCGGGGTAAACGTTCAGTCGGTTGGACTTGCTGGAAGTGACCCGAACATTTCGATCAGGGGAAAAACTTCTTTATCGGCAAGCGACAAACCGCTAATCGTTTTGGACGGGATTATTTACAATGGGGATATTTCAAATATCAACTCCAGTGATGTCGAAACCATCGATATATTAAAGGATGCGAGTGCTGCTGCCGTTTATGGTTCAAGATCCGCGAATGGTGTCATGCTGATTTCTACGAAAAAGGGAAAGTCGGATAAACCGAGGGTATCCTTCAATATGTACTACGGTTACCAGGATATGACCAATAATCCGATGAAGGCAATGAATGCGGAGCAATATGCCATCAGGTTGGTTGATTTCTATTACCAGCAAAGTTTGTACTCGTGGTATAAAACCAAACCGACCAGCGCAACAGGGAAACCTGTGAGACCGGATGTTACTGACCGGAACATCGTTGCCGCAAGGTTACGGACACAGGAGGAAAGGGACAATTATCTGGCTGGCAACGAGATAGATTGGGTGAAGGAAGTAACGCGTACAGCTCCCATACAAAACTACAATGTCAACGTTTCCGGGAAAACAGAAAAGAGCAATTACTTTTTGTCGGCCTCCTATGCCAGTGAAGATGGAATTCAGTTGAATGATCAGTTTTCAAGATTTACCATCCACAGCAATGTTGAGACCAAAGTAGCCAATTGGCTGACAGTCGGATTAAATACCTCCTACTCCTACCGCGATTATTCGGGGATTGCAGCCGATTTAGGTTGGAACCAGACCGGCGCAAGATCTGCTAGTCCGCTGGCCAACAACAAGATCGGATCGCCAAACTACGATATGTACCTTACCGGTGAAGCCTATATGCCCTATCCTCTTAATAATTTGTATGTTGACAACAGTGACATTAGAAATGACCTGTTCATTGTTGGTAATGCAAAATTCACTATTCCATGGGTAAAAGGATTGACCTATGAACTAAATTATTCAAATACCTATTCGACAAGAAACAACAACACCTTTTATCCGGTTACAACACCTGAGGGAGCCGGTAACAAAGGTCAGGCGATCAAAAATCCATCAGAGGAACGGAATTCGGTTCTCAACAATATTGTCACCTATTTAAGATCATTCGGTGATCATCAGGTCAACGCTACTTTGCTTTATAGCAGTGAAAACAGGAATGCACAAAGTTCGACACTTAATGCACAAGGATTTGACAATCCGGTACTTGGATACAACAACATGGGTCTCGGTACCGTAGCAACAGTTGCTTCAACTGCATGGAAAGAGAATAGCATTTCCTATATGGCCAGGGCAAATTATACCTATAAAAACAGGTATATCTTTACAGGAACTGTCCGCAAAGATGGATTTTCAGGGTTTGGGGAGAACAATAAATATGCAACCTTCCCCTCTGTTTCACTAGGCTGGGTCACTTCTGATGAAAATTTCATGAAGAAATTTGATTGGTTGTACTTAAAAACAAGGGTCTCCTACGGTAAAAACGGGAACCAGGGGATCGGACGTTATTCCAGTTTCTCGCGGATGGCAGCAACTGCATACGTCTATGGATCATCCACTGCCATCGCGGTATATCCCAATACCTTGGGGAATTCAGATTTGGGATGGGAAGCAACCTCCTCCTTCAATGCCGGTATTGACTTCGGCTTCCTTAAGAACCGGATCTCAGGATCGATAGATGTTTACAAATCAACTACCGACAATGTATTGGTTCAGCGTGCACTTCCCACAACCACAGGCTATACAAGTGTTTGGGCCAATATTGGATCCATAAAAAACAGAGGTATTGAAGTGGCCTTAAATACAGTCAACATGAAAGGCAAATTCAATTGGTCCACCAACTTCAACTTTACCCTTAACAGGGATGAGATTTCAAAACTTTATGGTGGGGAAAACGATAAAGATGTAGGAAATTCATGGTTTGTAGGTGAGTCAATCAGTGCCATCTACGATTATGAATCAATCGGTGGTGTCTGGACAGAAAAAGAGTTGTATGAAGGGAAAACACTTGCCAACTGGTATCCTGGTCAGTTCAAATACACCGATTTAAACGGCGATGGTGTGATTGAACCCAATGCGGACCGGAAAATTATCGGGAATAAATCGCCAAATTATTGGTTCAGTATCAACAATAACCTGAGCTATGGCGATTTCACCCTGTCATTTCTTATCAATTCGATTCAGGGAGGTAATGGATATTATATGAGTAATAATGACGCAGTTGTCAATACGCAATGGAATTCAGACAATGTTTACAGGGTGAACGGTTCGGCAGTACGTCCTTACTGGACACCTGACAATGGAGTCAACAATGCGACAGGTATTTACAATACTCCGGTGGTACATGGTGGGGTTTATGAAAGCAGAAGTTTTGTAAGGTTGCAGGATGTTTCCCTAAGTTACAACTTCAAACCTGCTTTGCTTAAAAAGCTAAAACTGGAATCCTGCCAGTTATTCATCACCGGTAAAAATCTCTATACCTGGACCAAATGGTCGGGATGGGATCCTGAAATCGGCGATAGTAACTCCCCGCTCATGAGGAATATTACGACAGGTTTAAAACTTACATTTTAGTTCCTGAAAGAATTGTTGCCA
>JBAXWR010000485.1:0-3344 GCA_037128295.1 Mariniphaga sp. | reverse complement strand
GCCATTGAAGAGGCAGAACGACGCAATAAGAAGGTGATCCTCTACGATGAGGGGTCGTATCCTTCAGGTTCGTGCGAGGGACAGGTTGTTGCGCGAAATCCTGCACATGCGGCAAGAGGCTTGGCAAAAATAGATTTGACATCAGGTGAAGAGCTTAATCTTGCAAAAGACATGAACCTGATTACGATTGATGCCCGATCTGATGGCCAGCGTTTCGCTGTTGTGGAAGGTCCCTCTGAAGGGCGTATCCGAGGTTTACATTGGATTGATGAGGAAAAAGACAAGGAAGATTTGCCAATGGCTGGCGACATCTTAAACCCGGAAGCTGTGACCAGTTTTATTGAACTTGTTTACGACAGGTTTGCAGATAACTTTAAACAGCATTTTGGCAAAACGGTAATTGCGATTTTTACAGATGAGCCCAACCCACTTGGGCGTGGAAACAAAAAAGGAATGGTTCCGGGAAATGCAAAACTTCTTCCACAGATTAATCGGATTTTGGGTTACGATTTTATGCCTTATTTTGCAGATTTATGGTATGAAAACAGCCCCGATTGGCAAAAGCACCGGACTGATTACAACAGGGCCGTTGCCATTTGTATGGAGGAGAATTATTACGGAAGATTGAGTAAATGGTGCGAATCGCATGGAATCGCATTAACAGGACATCCGGCTGGTTCAATGGATTTGGGCGCACAAAAATATTTTCAGATACCGGGACAGGATCTTGTTTGGCGTTACGTTGAGCCTGGCGAAAAAGCCTTGAACGGCGAACACTCAACCCTAGCGAAAAACGCATCGAGTGCGATGGTTCATCTAAATCGACGCCGTAACTCCAACGAACTTTATGGTGCCTATGGGCATAACCTAACCTACAACGAAATGGTTTGGCTGGCCAATTGGTGCTTTGTCCGTGGGCAGAATCTGCTTTATCCCCATGCTTTTTATTACTCCGTGCGGGGAGCCCGTTTTAACGAACGCCCACCCGACGTAGGTCCTCATGCAAAATGGTGGGACAATTATAAATCTTTTGCCGATGCCTGCCGAAGGTTGAGCTGGTTGAATACCGATTCCCGTCAGGTTTGTGAAATAGCTATTCTGGGAGATGCCAATTGGTTGCCCGATCAGGCACCAAAAGTCTGTTTTCAAAATCAACACGATTTTAATTATCTCGAACTTAATCATTTGGTAAGTGATGCAGTAACAGATGCAGATGGTGTTCACCTTGCAGGAATGAATTACAAAACAGTTATCCTCGACGGACTGAGTAATTTACCGGAGAAAGTAGTACCTGTTCTCCATAAATTGGAAGAAACCGGGCGGCTGATCATTTACGGAGACTCACCATTTTTGTCAGTTTTTCCAAAAGCAATTTTGGCAAAAAATCCAGAAGATCTGCAGACTTCTATTGAAAAACGAATTGAACCCGATTTGCTATTGAACCCTTCTTCGGTCAATATCAGGTACAGACATGTACTAAAAGAGGGAATTCACTACTATATTCTTTTCAACGAGCAAGAAACTTCAGTGACAACTAAAGTAAAAATTCCATTAAAAGGGGTACAATACTGGTTGGATGAAATTACGGCCGTTGGGCAAAAAGCAAAAATAGATGAACCGATTGAATTTGAGCCACATGAATTGAAAATTCTAATGGCTAAAGAGTAAACTGATTTATTAAATATTTAAAAATATAATCCCAAAAACCATGATCAGGAATATTTGTGTCCTACTGATGATGCTTCCGATTTTCGTACTGGCCCAGAATCAACCGGCAAAACCACAAAACGATGCAACATCGCCATTGCATCTGTTGCAACCCGACTACATCACTCCTTATACTGTGCCAACTGCGTTCGCACTTACCAAAGTCCTCGACCGGGTTTACAACTACCTTGAAGCAACAACCCCAACCCAACTGACGGATGGTTCAGGATCTGAGTTGTCGGACTATACCAAAGTCAATGCACAAACGAAATTTAAACAAGGCGATTTCAGATTGATCAGTTATGAGTGGGGTGTTACCTATGCCGGTATGTTACTGGCTTCGCAAGCTACAGGAGATCAGAAATATGCTGATTACACTTTCAAACGACTGAAGTTTTTGGCTGATATCCGTCCTTCATTTCTAAAACTGGAACAGCAAAATCCGGAGGTAAGGGATGCTATGTTTTCAATTAACCATCCCCATGCACTCGACGATGCCGGGGCAATGTGCGCGGCAATGATCAAAGCTGAACAAGCCAAAATCAGCTCTGACCTTAATCCTATGATCGATAATTTCATCGACTTCATTAGCAATAAACAACAGCGTTTTGAAGATGGGACCCTGGCTCGCAACAGGCCGCTTCCCAATTCTCTTTGGTTAGACGACCTGTTTATGAGTGTTCCTGCGCTGGCTCAAATGGGCAAATATACTGGCAATACAAAATATTACGACGATGCGGTTAAGCAGGTTCTCCAATTTTCAAAACGGATGTTCAATACCGACAAAGGTTTATTTATGCACGGCTGGATTCAGGAAATGCCAGAACATCCACAGTTTCATTGGGCTCGTGCCAATGGTTGGGGCGTAATGACAATGGTTGAACTGCTTGAGGTTTTACCTGCCAACTATGCTGGTCGCGATCAGGTACTCGATTTATTGAAACGGCATATTCGCGGGTTGGCCAATTACCAATCACCACAAGGTTTCTGGCATCAGTTGATCGATAAGAATGACTCCTATCTTGAAACTTCAGCCACAGCTATTTACACTTACTCCATTGCCCGTGCTATCAATCGTGGTTACATCGACGAACAGGTTTATGGTCCGATGGTTTGTCTTGCCTGGAATGCCGTGGCGTCGAAAGTTACTGAAAAAGGGCAGGTAGAAGGCACTTGTGTGGGGACAGGAATGGGATTTGACCCGGCTTTTTATTATTACCGGCCAATCAATGTTTTCGCGGCGCATGGCTATGGCCCGGTAATGTTGGCCGGAGCTGAAATGATTGAGTTGTTGAAAAAGCATTTTCCAAAAATGAACGATAGTGCCATCCAATTTTATTCAAAAGAGGTGAAAACGAACGGTGCCATCTTCGAGGCAAATTAAAAAAGGGGAATGATAATGTTTTTATATTCAAGAATATAGGTGGGGTCAAGCAATATCTTCCTCCAGCCACTCTACAATATTTCTTTCTTCGCGCGAAAAGTTGATGCCAATCAATGTAATGGGTTTTCCTTCGTTGAGGTAAGGTGTGGCGTAGCCCTGTTCTTTAATCTGGGCTAGGGCAACCTTGGCAGGTTGATCCATTTTGAACTCGAAAATATAGATATGGTCGCGGTTCACAATTACAGCATCGATG
>JBAXWR010000484.1:0-3347 GCA_037128295.1 Mariniphaga sp. | reverse complement strand
GTCTGATTTAGTAACTCAACATTAAAGCTAACTTTTGCATTTAAGGCCTTAAAGACTTTGATTATTGTTTCAAACCTAGCATCTGTCAAGCTGTTCTCTAATTTGGAAATTTGTGCTTTCTTAACACCAACAAGAAGTCCAAGTTGTTCCTGTGTCAAGTTTCTATCTTTACGCGCTTGTTTGATTGCTTCTCCAAGCAAGTCAAGCCGTAATTCGTTCTCAAATGTTTCACGTTTGGGCGTTCCAAGTTTTCCTATATGTTTGTCCAACATTTCTTCCAAACTGTATGTTTTCAATGCTTCCGTTTTCATGATGCTTGAATTTTTTGTTCAAAATATAACTTTCTCAAATTCTCGGCCTTTTCAATTTCTCCAGGTGGTGTTTTGTCTGTCTTTTTAATTATTCCATGCGTTGATATGACAACTGTTTCATCCTTACCTGTTTTGTCCCAAAAAGCAAAAAGCCGGTAGTGCTTTTTGTTAAACAATGTTCTGAACTCCCAAATTTCACCTGTCAGTTTTTTAAATAGTTTATGCAAAGCTAAATATTTCTTTATTAGGAAACAAATATTATTTTTTTGCTGTCTCTAAACTTGGCGGTAATGGTTACGTTCCCAACATTTTGGTGGTTATATTTTGGTTGGCCAAACCAAAAAATATTCGCTGATGAACTCATATTCAATACAGTGAAACCAATTTGTAAATTTACATCATTTTTACAGCCTGTTCCATCAACCAAACTTTTCATTAATTATGAAACGCAACTATACAAGTAAACTATTTTGCAAACATCTCTTCGTAGTGTGGCATTGGATCAAAAATTCCGTCAATGGTTTTGTAGAACTCATCGTTCAGTTCATAAACGTCATTGTTTGCTTTCACTCAGACCCCTTCGTTGCGGGGAGGATAACCCATCAGGATATCCCGGTTTTTGTAGTTCTGATGGCCATTGCTTTCGATCAGGCCAATTGGCATTGATTCACAAGCCCTGCAGGTAACGGTTGGTGAATGCTGTTATTTCTTTTTCAGTACCTTTTGGCATAGGTATCGTTTTCCTGATGTCAGGAAAATGATAATCATCTTCTTCACCAGCATTAATACATGCGTTTTTAGCACTCAATAAAATGGATCAGAAAGTCTGTCTCTTAAACTTGAATGTAACGTTCGGCGGGATGCAACGTGGGGGATGCCGTGAAGAAGAACCTATCACCCGTTACAAACCTTGCCAGCTAGAACTGCGCTTGCAAATTGCGCGGGACCCACCATGGCGAATGACCGCTTAATGGCCAACGTTGTTTTTTTTAATTTCTTTTACTTTATCTGAATAATATTTCCTAAACCAAACAGGGATTGACGATTGTTGCATATTGTCCCATAACTTTATACCATCCTTATTAATCTTAAAGTGAGCAAACATAGTGTGCCCCTCTCCTTGTCTCGAATTATCAAAAAAATATGCTTGATAACAATGTTGCGCAGCTTCATACATCAATTCCATAGAGCGATAGTATCTTTCTCTAATTTTTGTTTCATCAACATCATGCCCCTTTTTACCTACACGAACAATCTTTACACGATAAACATTAATATCTGGATGTTCGGTCGATATGAAATATAAATACACTTTATAACCTTCCTTTTCCGCCTCTCTTATTATGTCAACTTTACTCTTATGGGAAAATACAGTTTCAAAAGAAAACTTTTCACCTTTTTTTAATAATTTTTTCCTCAAGTAATCTGCGATTATCTGAGCTACACGCTCAACAGGAGAATCATCCTTTTCCTCCGCTACATCCTTGTCTATTTTCAAATGGTTATCCTCTACAAGAATACAGTTAGTAAATCGATCTAGTGAGAATGTTTCATTAATCAACCCTGAGTAATTTGCAATCCACAGTATATCCTCTTTTGTTGCCTGAACTTTAAAATCATCAAAATTACAGCCACTTTTATTTAACGAGACTGCAATATCATCAGCATTTACATAGATTCCGAAATCTAAAGTTTTACCATCTGCTACTTTAGTGGTAATTATACTCTTAATTATTGAACTTTTGCCTGAACCATTTGGACCTGCAAATACTCGTATTCGTTTTGTCATACCTAATCAAGTAATAATTCTTGATCAATATCAGATGAATCAATTTTACTAATACGCTCTACCTTACCGTTTAAAAACTCTTTAACTACCCACCCATCTTTCACTACAACAACGTAGCCATTAACTTCAATAGCTTTATTTGCAGCTGTCTTAAATTCTTTTTCTGAACCGCGAACAACTAATCTTTTACTTATATACTCTAAAGTCTTTTTCATAGTGCAAATTTAAAAATAAATCAATAAATTTCCATCTTATTCAGAGATTTCAAGATACTCTCAAGGCTGTGCGCTTTGTTTTTAATATTGGCTAACGTTTGTGTAACCTCCATAACGGCTGCTACATTTGACTTAACATATCCAGAATAAATTTGCTAATAAACTAATATTCAAGATAGTAAAACCAAATGGTAAATTTACAACATTCTTTAAGCCTGGTTCCATCGTCAAAGTTTTACCTGGATTCTGAAACGCAATTGTAAAAGTAAACAATTTAGCAAACATCTCTTCATAATGGGGCATTGGGTCAAAAATGCCACCACTGGTTTTGTAGAACTCATCGTTCAGTTCATAAACGCCGTTGTTGCGGATTGCGAACTCTGTTGTCTGCACCGAAACCCCAATTACAATATCGTTTTTGTTAAGGTGCGTTTTTCTTTATGATGTTATGGGATATATTTGTATCTGTCCGCCTATCGCTCTTAATACTTTCATAATTGTCTCAAACTGAGGCTTTGATCCAACTGATAAAGCTTTGTATAAACTTGGTCTGCTTAATCCAGTTTCTTGAGCAATTTTTGTCATACCAATTGATTTTGCAATATGTCCGATTGCTGTAATTACATCGGAATCATTTCCTTCTGCTAAAACAGCATTAAGATATTCTGCAATCATTTCGTTACTATCTAAATAATCGGCTATATCAAATTTTGAAGTTTCCATTTCTATACTATTTTAAATAAGCAATCTTTTCTATTCGTTAAAGATTAAATTCAAAATCCTTCAATATAATTGAGAACACATAAAGCATTATTGATGTGCAATTTACAATGCAATATAACGTTATGCCGCTTGCCGTAGTGGGGGATTTCGGAATCCTTAACTGTCATCTCAGCACAAACCTTGATAGAAGCACTGCCCTTGATTTAACCACGTCAGAACCCATTCCGGCAAACGGCTGTTATCGGTTCGCCCTTATTTTTCGGTCTTTGTAAGCCAATCTATTGCGTTTATTTTTTTTATTCCGTTATA
>JBAXWR010000483.1:0-3353 GCA_037128295.1 Mariniphaga sp. | reverse complement strand
GAGCAGTTTAAGGAAAAGTATTCGATTGGTCCAGGTAATCGACAATTCCAGCGCGATGTTAAAGAGTTGTTCCTGGTAAGTTTCCCCAAATTGTGAAGGTTTTTGGAGCCGGGATATTTTGTCGAGGCTGTCAAGCTGGGAAATTGCACTTTCGATCAAAGAGCCGGAATTTCGTTCGCATTCTTTCTTCCGTTGGATGAGCTTCCTGCCGCCATCCTTTGTTTCGGTCAACCCGATAATGTGCAGGAGTTCGTTATAAAAAGCTTTGTCGAGGCTGTTGCTGTCGTTGGCAAAAGGGAGTTTTAGTAGGTGTTCAGGCGAAAGGAGCTTGTACAGCGCAATCAATACTGAATCGTCATTTTGATCGTTGTTGCGCAATGGTTTGTCATATTCCCTGATATCGAACCAGGTAAAGGTGATCTCGTTCGATATGGCTGAAATGGCTGGTCCAGCTATTTGCTTGTAAAAGAAATCTGTTGTTTTGCCTGACAAACGGCCTTCCTCAAAATCGATGAATTGTTTGACCAGTGTTTTGTTTTCAGCAAACTCTTTTTCGAATAGGTTGGCATCGAAGATGAACCATTCGTAAATGTTGGTCGCGACAAGGTGCTTTATCTCCAAGTTTTTATGGGTAATCCGCTCGCGCAGATAGTATAAAACGAGTTCCTGAAAAGCCTTTGTATTGATATTGTCCGTTTTGGGCATTTCTGCTTTGTTGGCCGGTTTTTTGGCTTCGATAATAATCCCCACGGTCCCGGATGCACTCTTTGTGTTGTGCACTACCAGGTCGTTGCGGCCTTTGGTGTTGATGTAATTGTTTGTACCGTAGTAGGTGCTTCTAAGAAACTCTGCTACGATATTTTTATGGAACTCCTCCGTTTCGACTTCATTGATTCTGTCCAACAGGATGATCAGGTTAGCTTTGAACAATTCGATTTCGTCCCTGTTGGCCTTGACCTTCAGGAATGCCTTGTTCAAAGCTTTGCGCGGATTCAGGAGGTTGATTGTGTTCATCTGGAACTAGATCTACTGAATTTGAAATTTGGATTCTTATTGCAAATATAGGCTTTTGAATGGAAAAACAATCACGGTGGATTTTAAGAAGTTAATAGGAATTTGAATACACAAAAGCCCGATAATTTACTTATCAGGCTTTGATTTATTATATCGGGACAACTTAAAACAATAGGTAGCATCAATAACATGATGATGTTTAATGTATTATAGATATATCAATAATTTATTTCCAATTTCTTTAATCTATCTTCGCCACAATCACAACATAGTTCTTCCCATATTTTTTAGCACATTTGGGGCAGGTGGTGTACCACATATATTCCTTTTTGATAGTCAGTCCCTTTGATTTTGCCAGACCTTCGAAATCCTTGCACCATTTTCCAGTATCCTTAAAGGGGCCTTCATAAACCTTGCTATAGAATTTTCCACTGAATGTCGTATTTTCAATTCCTGGAATATCCTTATCAACAGAGAGATATAAATCCATGTTCCATTTTGAGGTGTGATCTGACAAGCTAATGGAATCCTGAAAGGCAGCATCAGCCTTTTTCAATATTTTATCCAGCCGTTTCATCACCTGCCCAAAATTAACAGGCATGTAAAAAATGGTAAATACCTTGTCCCTGATGAATTTCTTGTTTTCCCAGGTAAAAATCTGGTCGTCCCAGGGTTTTGGATCAAACTGAGGGCAACAAATGGCTTCATTTTCTTTTTGTGTTTCCATAGTAATCTGCTTGGTTTTTAAAAGATTAATTGTTAACTTCTGGAATATTCTGCGTTAAGCATTTTGTAAACCTTTCAAAATTAAAACATTGATTTTGAAAATACAAGGGTTTTTGTGAAATATCAAAAAGATAAAATATGGACCTTTCAAAAGAATTGAAACCAGTTTTAAAAATTGATTTCAGGGAACAGCGGAGCGGTATATTCAATGAAATTGCAAAACAAAACGATCAGATTGTGTGTGAGTTATGCAATTTGATTACTGGTGATTACCTGATACAGGACAAAATTATTGTTGAGAGGAAGACCCTATATGATTTTCTGGAATCGATCAAAACAGGAAGAATTTTTCAACAAGCCTATCGGATGGCCCAAACTGAGATGAACGGTCTGATTATCCTTGAAGGGGATAAATCAATGGTCGATTCCAGCGGTATGTCACGCAGGGCTGTTCAGGGGGCATTGATCCATTTAACCGTTTTTATTGGGGTTCCTGTAATCAGATCAAAAGATATTCACGAAACAGCTGCGCTATTGATCGACCTCCATTCCCAATGCCAACGACAGGAACTACCAAGAAAAAAGCAAATTATTCATGGCGTAAAAGGTCTAAAACTCAATAAAAAGCAAAGGCAAAAACTTTTCCTGATACAAAACCTTCCGGGTATCGGAATCAAAAGGGGATTGGCTCTTTTAGATTTTTTCAGTACTTTTGAAAATATTCTGAAAGCGGTACCTGAGGATTTGGTAAAAGTTGGAGGAATAGGCAATAAATTGGGAAATAGTATTTATTCGATTCTTCACGAACCATTCTAAGCTTATGAGAAGGACAAAAGTTATATTGGCGCTACTTTGGGTGATAATGTTGGTATGTTGCAAAACGGATGGCATAAAATATCAATCGGAAGGTGTAATCCTTGGGCCCGATATGAGAATGTGCGCTTGCTGTGGAGGTTGGTTAATCTCCATTGAAACAATAACCTATCGGTTCGATTCTCTTCCGGCAAAAGCGAGTATTGATTTATTGAAAGTTACATTCCCGATGAAAGTCTTACTCAACTGGTCATTATCAACCAGGCCTGTCTGTACGGAAAAACTGATTGAAATACAGGAAATTGTCGTGAACTTGAAATAAAAAAACCGACATTCACTTTCGTAAAGTCGGTTTTTATTATTAACTAAAACTGCTCAGGTTATTTCAGGATACGATTCACCTGAATTCCTGGAAATACTACAAACCAGTAACTGTCACATCTTTTGGATAGGCGATGCTGTATTTGACTGGAATGGATTTCTTTGCACTAGGGGCAAGGGTAACCTTCCACGAAATAATCCCCTCATCGTTCACCGTTGCCTCACTACCTTTCGGAGCCTGCATCTCTACGATGATCTTTTCGTTCCTTGAAATTGGAAACTGATCCTTCAGGTCGAACGTCACCTCTTTGCTTTTGCCATTGGTCAATTCGATCGCATATTCAAAAGTGACTTTGGTCTCTTTGGAGAAAACCCCCGCATAATCGGTATTCTTCTTCAGGAGTTTACGTACAATTTTTATCCCTTCGTCAACCCCCAAAGAGAGGTTTATTTCTCCATCTGGCAATACAGTCTCGTTT
>JBAXWR010000482.1:0-3376 GCA_037128295.1 Mariniphaga sp. | reverse complement strand
CCGATGGTTTTGGCACCCCCTTTTTTCACAAAAATAGTGGTGGCAGATGTCCCTTGGATCGTAACCTTGGCAGGGGTGGTGGCATTGGATGGGTTAAAATTCAACAAAGCACCGTTAAAGAAAGATATAGTGCCAAAGTAGTTTGAAAGGTCACCGGTTAGAGAAACAATAGAAGTTATTGAAGTACCAATTTGTAAAGAACCGGTTGAAGTGTTGTCTTCAACACTCGTTGAAATTGTATTTGAATAACTACCAGAGGCCAAATTGACCTGACCGCCATTATCAATAACATACTCCTGCGCCATCAGATTGATGGGCAGTAGCAATACTGAAATTGCAGTTATAATAAAGCTGATAATGTAAATCAGTGATTTCATGCTGGCCTCCGGATAATTAATTAACTATTTGAGATTATTAATATTAAATTTTTGTTGTACGTGATTTTGTGTTTGCGTAAAACAACATAAAATTTAAAAACCTAATCTGGATTCCCCACAATAACAGTTGCACCGCCTTTAACAATAACTGTGGACACCTTGTCGTTGAATTTGGTTACAACAGCAGGAGTGATGTTAAATGATGAGGTATTTGTACCATCGCCAACTTGTAGTATTCCTTGACTTCCTCCACCAGCAATAGTGGGCATTTGATTAAGAGATAGATGTCCTACCAATTGTAATATCGAAGTAGTACTGCCAAAGGAGACAGTGTTAGTAAAATTACCAGTACTTGCTGAAACTTTTAAACCCAACATTTTGTCACTATTGATTGTGAAAGTTTGACCACCGATAAGACTAAGGGCTTGAAGATCAATTAGAAGATTATCAGCTACTGTATATCCGTCTGCTAAGGTCTTATTCTTCAGCAATTTTTGATAAAGAGTGTTAGTACGAACACTTAAGCCAGCCAAGGTTCCGGCATAGCTGGTTGCTGTACTGTTTATATCAAATAAAGGAGCAAAAGTGGCGTTTAACTTTAAAATCTTAGACAATTTAGTGACAGAAGTATTTGTCCAACTTTCATCATCATTTGTAAGGATAGGTGTTGCAGCGGCAATAACTGGATCATCCCCAGTATAGATGGCGACAGTAAAATTACTTTCTGCATTGATTGTACCTGTCGCAGTTGCCATATCAAATACTAAATTCTTTGAAGGATCAATATTAGTTGGCAATGTTTCCAGTTCAATTATTGGGGTTGATCCTGGACCTGTAACGTGAAATAAAATCTTTGGTGCGTTTTCTTGAGTATTATTATTCATTACAATCCCGATCCCGCTACCTAATCTTAAATCTTTGACAATATCAAGAACTCCCCATTTATCCATTATTAAATTGGTAGTGCCGTTAAATATAACACTACCAGCAGAATAATTAATTTTTAAGGTAGTTGTTTCTGAATATAAAGCAGATCCAAGGGTAAACTTTGCCGGAAATTGTGAGGAATTCAAAGTTAATGTTCCGCCAGAAGTAACATTAAGTGTTCCATAATAACCGGAATAGGTTCCATTAAGGTTGACGATACCTTCTGTGGTAAACATTGCAGTTGAGTTGTTGTCACCTGTTGTGCTAGTAACTGTACCGTTATAAGTATTTTCCAAAAATCTCAAAGTCCCTCCATCATTAATAGTGTAGTTTCTAGGATCCTGCGCCATTGCCATGTTTCCAAACCCGAGCATTGCAATTACGATTGCAAGTGTTTTAAATGCTGTTAAAAAAGTTTTCATAATAAAATGTGTTTTAAGTAATTGTTTTAAGTAATTGTTTTAAGCAATTGTTTATTGTTGTATTAATCATTATTTTGAATTTAATCGTGATATTATATTTATGTTCAGCCTACTACGGGTCTGTGGCGGAAACCCTGCCTGTTTTTTCTCCTTGGGCTTCACCTAAGTTATTCTGATTGCGCCCTTTCAGGGAAGGATTCCGCAAATTGGTTTCAGTAGAAACCTTCATGGCTTTATGGCGGTATCGTAAACAGGAAGTAGCTCATTTTGTAAGTTTTAATTTTTTTACATGCTTACGATCAATGTTGCGTTCGATGTCACCGTGAAAAGGCTCACCTTACCGTTGCATTGCGAAGAGTTAATGGATTGTGTCACGGGTGTCGTCCCGTCGCCGATCTCGATTTTCCCCGAGGCACCATCGCCATCAATGGAAAAACCCGAGCCTAAAACATTGGAAGAGTAAACTTTTAAAATGGCACCGGTGCCTCCAAACTTGATCTTGCCGGAAAATACACCCGAGCCGGTTGAGTTTTTCAAGGCAAACCATTTGGTATCAGAAAGAGTACAGGAATAACCGGAGGGGTTGGCTAGGTTGAAGCCTGCAAGGTCGATGATCAAGCTTTTTGTTAATGATGAAGAAGCATCACAATCATAAGCTGATAGCTGGATGGCAGTTGAACCTTCCTGAAACTGTTCTAGTAGGGAATAATATGTTATTAAATTAGAAAATGTCACAAACTCCGCTTTGCTTTCAGCGGAAATAATAATCCTAAAATTATTTTGAGCGTTTGCCCTGTTACCAAACAGCCCAAGGATAAAAAACAATAGGATATAAATTGACTGCTTCATTTATGAATCTTAAGTTTATCAGTGAATTACAGATTTGTCATTTTCTTTCATAATTCAGGGCAATAGCGCAAGTATCCTTTCATGTCCCGAATAGGTTTCAAATATATTTCAAATAACAATTATTCCATGGTACAAACATGTCCAGATTATCACAATTGTGAAAATCTGGAATTTATTAAATCACTAATAAACAATGACATATAAAAAGGAAAATCCAAACTTGGAGAAACGATGGGAAAATTGGTAAAATCAGGTGTTTTTTCTTGCTCTCAGAAATTCAGAAGGGCTCATTCCGGTAAATTTCTTGAAAACCGTGTAAAAGGTCGATTTGGCATTAAAACCACAAAGTTGGGGCAGTGCATCGATACTCAATTTTTCATATTCTGGCAGGCAAAGCAACCGGCAAGCTTCGTCGATCCGGTGCTTGTTCACAAGGTCTGTAAAGGTTGTATCGTGCCGCCGCTTGAGATAATTTGTAAGATAGGTATTGTTGGTGTGAAGTCTTGCGGCCAGTTGGCTAAGTGTCAGGCCTTTGTTCAGGAAAAAATGGGTTTCCCCCATCAATTTTTCAAATTCCGCGTCCATCTTTAGGGTAGTCGATCCGGGAATAGGCTTTGCATCGCTGGGTTTGGATTTCAACTTCTGGATCTGAAGGAGAATGGCTTTGTAAGCAGATTTAAGCTTATAATCTTGTTTTATAATGATATACAACACGATAGCCAGTAGGATCGTTACCGTAATTAAAATCATCAGCATCTTGTTTTTGTGACCAATTTCAGCCAATTTTATTTTTTCCTGAAC
>JBAXWR010000481.1:0-3401 GCA_037128295.1 Mariniphaga sp. | reverse complement strand
ATTTTAAGTGTTAATTCAGCGTGAACTGAAAAGTGAAAAGCAAACTTAGAATCAGAGCATCAGAAATTAAAGGACATAAAAAAAGCCCCGGGTTACCGGGGCTTAGAGTCAATAGAATTAAAATTCATTATCAGGAATCCAGTGACCTGAATAATTCGAGCTGGTTTTTGTTCTCTTTGCCCCGGCTGTAGGCCGATTGGCGTTCTTCCAGCTCCAGCCGTTCAAGTTCGGCATACCTTTCTTCGCTCCGGAGTTCATCACGTAACAAATCAATCCGGTTCTTTCTTGCTGCGCTCAGGCGAAGGCTTTCTTCAATTCGGCGAAAGCGACCAAATAAAAGTTCATCAATAGTGGAATAAACCCAAACCTCAAAATCAGGGTCGAGCCAGGCAGCAAATTTAAGGGCAAGAACCCGGTGCATCCATGTACCGCTTTTTTGTGTTGAACTAATCAAATCTTCCTCGGTTTTAACATTTAAATAATCGGAATTCCGATTATTTAAACATGCAGAAATGAAGTTTTTCGTACTATCGTTTGCCATAAAATGGGCAACTAACTTCCCAAATATCTTAGCCATCTGGGTGGCATTGACCATTAAAGTTTGGTCGTTTTGTTCAAAATCAACTTCCTGGTTGTTGAATTCAAATTTTACGATTTCAGTTGTCATTGGTTTATTTTTTAAGGGTGAATAAAAGTTTCGATTTAAAGGGGCAACCAGGAAGGTTGCCCCTGATCCCCGGTAAGGGACTGATGTGCGACAGCTACCGTTTAATTTTAGAAGAAAGAATACTTCGGGCAAGGTTCAAAACATCATTGCCATGCCATGTAGGTGCAAGCCAAATAACAATACAACTATCTGTTCTGGGGTCGACCACGGTCAAAAACTGATCGCCGGTTTCTTCGTCCTCATGGTATGTTGCATTGGTGAAGGGATGGATGTTCTCGAATTTTTGAATCCAATTACAAACGACCATGTCAAGGGCATCGCGTGGATCCATGGGTGTCTGTTTCACTGGTCTCCTCCTTCCTGTTTTTCATTCAAGGCCTGTAAAACCCCATACATGGCTCGGAATATCAAAAATAATTCTCTTTCTAAGCCATAATAATCAATATCAATACTTGAAATGATCAAGCATTGCTCAGTGAAAAAATGCATGTCTTTAGTCGTATAATCCCGAAGGTGAGCTAAAGCATCAATTAAATTTGTTGTGATCTTTATCCCGCCGATGGTTACCGGGGGAAGGCAATCTTGTTTTGCCATGGTTGGTACCTCCTAATGGAAAAACCCGTGTAGCTTTGTCCGGTCGTTAGAACCGCCGGAGCATTGCTGCATCCGGAGCTACACGGGTTTCCCCTATATAGAAGATGAAAATTCATTGGACTAACGTTAAGACATTGCAAATATACAATGCTTAACGGTAAAGTCAATAGTGTTTTGGGATTATTTTGCTATTTCAATAAGTTTATTACGTGCAGTATTTGCATTCTGCATTGATCCTTTACCTTCGAATTCGAAAGTCGTCTCATGCCCAAATTTGCCGTCCTGCCATTCAATGATCAAAAAAGCAGATTCATTTTTTTTCTTTTTTTTCCAAGCCAAGGCAAAAACACCAACCAATAATAATCTTCCTGCCGTAATTCTTTTTTCAAGACTTGTATTATCTTCAATGGTAATATTTTTAATTTTTTCTATTGAGATAATACCTTTTGTTACCGGCATACTTGTTATTCCAGAAGGATATGCCATGATTTGCAAATATTCATCCTTTGGGAAGATAATTGTTGACTCCAAAACATTATCTATTTTAGGATGCCCCCCAACATATTTTCCTGTCACAATTTTAGCACTTAAATCAAATCCCTTGGATTTTAGCGACTGTTCGTTTTCCTTAACTTGTTTTGACACTATTAAACCGCCAAGAATAAACAAGAATAAAATTCCAAAAAAAATCAGCCATCCCATAATATGTATTTTTAGTGGTATATTCTCAGAATTTATAAAACATATAGAATTCTATTTATCAATATTTTTTTCTTCATCATGAATCCTTTTCTTTGATTTTTTCATGAGAAAATGATAGACAGCAGGGCTATTTCCCTGTGAGAAAGCATAGGCCTGAACAAACTCCCATCCCTGATTCCCCATAAAATTCAAAGCATCAATCATCCCGTTAAAAACAATTCTGTTTCCAGTTGCTGGATCCTTTAGTCTATTGTCTTCCCAAATACTCCGAAATTGACCAAAATCAATTTCAATGGTAACTTTATTGCTCATTAACCGGCCCGTACCTACAATCTGGCAATAAACATAAGTTGTCGTATCCTGTGCTTGCTTGGAAGAATCAATTTGTGAGTATCCAGTTACGCACAAAATCAGGAAAATTGCTAAAATAAATGTCTTTTTCATATTTTTTTCTGCAATTTAAAAAAAACTTTCATTCAAAAACCGGCCAAAAAAGAAAAACCCGGAGGATATAAGATATCAACCGGGGAAAGATAAACTGAGGTAAAGAAATCAGGTTGGGTTTTACCCTTCCTTGAGGAAGAGGATAAAATCATTCCTATCTGTTCCCATTATTCGCAGATTATTTTTGATAATGAATTCAGGAATAGGGTCAATGTGTGTTTGAAAGGTAATGGGTCTTTTTAAATCACTTCTACACCAAATTTCATGCCCTGCATTTGTTCGAATATGTTTTAACCCCTTATATGTGAGGTATTTTCTAAAAAGACCTGGTGAGATATTCTTCAGATGCTTTGCCATCTATCAGCATACAGGAACTTCTATGTTTTTGTCAAATTTTCGAAACTCATGCTGATTGAAAATCCGAAGGAAATCGATATTGTTTTTAAGCATATTGTCCATTGTAGGGGGTGTCATTGGCTTTTGCTTGCTTTTTTTTACAATCCAACCGAGGTCTTTTAGCACGCTTCTTAATGTATTTTTATGAGTGGTGTAGGTGAAAAATTCATCCATAATCGTATTAAAGGAACGTTCTGCCTCTTGTTCTGTTTCTCCATAGCCGGACAAATCAAATACCGGACAATAAATAATATGGTTATTATCCTCAGTAAATGCGATTAAGGGAACCCTTACTGTTATCTGGTGACCATCACGACCCCATTTCCCATACAACGAACCAGTCTTTTCAGCCATTTCTATAAATAATCTTGTTTACTCAGTTAGAAACGTCAAAATTAACCATAAAATTATGGAGAAACCTAATGAAATCTAAAAATAATTTAATTCTGTCAGCTTTCAAAAAACTTCAACCCCCCATATCTGTAAAGCCATGCTTCAGATTTCCGGCGGCGAATCAACCCGGCAAGAGTCTGTTTTTCTCCGGGTTCATCCACCTGGCCATCGCCGTCATTGTCCCGGCCATCATGTTCCCCGTTGG
>JBAXWR010000480.1:0-3477 GCA_037128295.1 Mariniphaga sp. | reverse complement strand
TGCTGGTGCTCCCTGGAAAACACAGGAACAGGTCCGCCATGTGATGAATACCCTTTATCACGCCGGTGCCGATGGCTTGTGTGGGAATGAGGACATGGGACAAATGTCAGCCTGGTATGTTTTAAGTGCGATGGGTTTCTATCCGGTGGCGCCAGGCCAGAATGTCTATACGATTGGGAGTCCTACTTTTAGCAAAGTGACCATCCAGCTCGATCAATCGTTTGGGAATGCTGCCAAATTTGTAATCGAGGCAAAGAATAATTCGAAGGAGAACAAATACATTCAGTCGGCAACCTTAAATGGCAAGCCGTTGAACAATCCTTGGTTTGATCATTCAGTGATTAAAAACGGTAGCACGCTTGTTTTCGTGATGGGACCGCAACCCAATAAAAGCTGGGGAAGTGATAAAAATAGTGCTCCACCTTCGATGACAAAATAGATTTTTAGCTATCTGCGAAATTCTGCGCGATCTGCGGGAGTAAAAAAGTTCTCCCGCAGATCACGCAGATAAACGCAGAAGACTCAAATCTAAATTTTAATTATTTGATATAGTGTATGTTATTAAGGGTAATGATTTATTAAGCATGAGAGTTATTTTGCTGTTATTTTTGCTTACAGGTTTATATATTAATGGTTTACAAGCTCAGGAAAAGATAAGTTCACCCAGGCCGCTGCCCATTATGGCATGGTCGGGTATTCCTTCCGGGGAAAATAACATTGACCGGTTTCTGGAGCTGAAAGAGATGGGAATCAATATCAATCTTTGCAATTATGGAAATATCGGTGAAATGCAAAAAGGGCTGGATCTTGCTGAAAAGACTGGAATCAGGATGGTTACCTCTTGCCCTGAATTAAAATCAGATCTTGAAAGTACAGTTAAAAAATTCATGCACCACCCAGCCCTTGCCGGTTATTTCCTGCGCGATGAGCCTGTCCGTAAGGACTTTGCAGAGTTGGGGGAATGGGCAAAAAAAATTGAAGCAATTGATAGTCTGCATTTTTGCTTCGTTAACCTGATTGCAAGCATCAACCTTAACCAAACTGAGGCACTAGGAACAAAGTCTTACGCCGATTATATCAGCACATTTGTCAAAGAGGTTCCATCAAAACTGCTTTCCTTCGATTTTTACCCAATTTTGACAGCCGGTATTCACGAAAACTGGTACCACGGGTTGGAAGTCTTTTCTGCGGAAGCGAAGAAATTGGCTAAGCCGATGTGGGCTTTCGCGCTTGCAAGTTCTTATAACGAACTTCATCCCATCCCAACAATTGCAGCTTTACGGCTTCAGCAATACAGTAATCTCGCCTATGGAGCCCAGGGATTGGAATACTGGTCGTACTGGATGTCTCAAGGTTTACGCTGTGCTCCAATCGACCTGAATGGCAGACGGACAGTCGTTTACGACCGGATCAAGGAAGTAAACAAAGAGATACAGTCATTGGCAGGTGTTTTTGTCGGATCAAAAGTTGTTTCTGTACGGCATACCGGTGTGATTATTCCGAAGGGAACAACACGTTTAACGAAATTGCCAACTGCCATAAAAGTCTTTGAAACAGAAGGTTCGGGTGCTTTGGTGTCAACCCTTGAAAATGGGGAAAACACCTTTTTTGTTGTGGTCAATCGCGATCTGTCCGAACCGATGACAATCGTTATTATTGGTGATGATTCATTGAAAAGGGTCTTGAAGGATGGTACAGTTGTAAGTGCCAAAAGGTATGACCCAAAATTAGAAATAGGCCCCGGAGATATTGCCATTTATACTTTCCCAACTAAAAAATTGTAAGGATAATGAGAAGAATAATACTTACAACACTCATCGCCCTATCATTTATGGGAACCATTTCAGCTCAGGAAAAGTTGAAATCCAAAGGCGTTATCCCGGTTATGTCGTGGGGAGGTATTTCAGCTACAGAAGTTTCTGTTGAAAGTTACAAAAAGTTGAAAGAGGTGGGTGTCAACATCGACATTGCCTTCTTCCCATCTACAGATGCGATCGCCAAAGGGTTGGATGCCGCCGGAAAAGCTGGGATCAAATTGATGATTTCCTGCCCTGAATTAAATACCAATCCTGAAAAGGTGGCCAAACAATTCATGGCTCATCCTGCCCTTGAAGGTTACTATCTTGCGGATGAACCCGATAAATCGAAATTCCAGGAATTAGCCAATATTGCAAAGACATTAAGATCTGTTGATAATAAGCATTATAGCTTTGTCAACCTTTATCCAGACATCAATTCCAATAAGAGTAAATTCGGGACTCCTACTTATAAAGAGTATGTTGACACATTCGATCAGCTATTTCCGGCCCCATTTCTATCATTTGATTTCTATCCAGTTGTGGATGGTGGTGTACATCCAAGATGGTATGAAAATATGGAGTTTTTTGCCAATAAATACCAGAAAGATGGAAGGCCATTCTGGGCTTTTGCGCTATCGACTTCGTATCTCGCTTATTCCGGTGATGCGCCTCAGCCATCTTTGAACGATTTCTACCAACTCTATACAAGCTACAAACCAGAAAAAACATTTGTCCACGATGTTCCGACTCTGGCTGAATTGAGTCTTCAGGTCTATGTCGATCTTGCTTATGGAGCGCAGGGTATCGAGTACTGGAGTTTCCGTGGATTTGGTTCGCCACTCGATTCGGAAGGAAAACGGACCATTGTTTTCGACCGGTTGCAAAAAATCAGCAACGAAATACAAAACCTTAGTGGTGTTTTCCTCGGGGCAAGAGTGGTTTCAGTGGCTCATACCGGTTTGGATATCCCAAACGGAACGAAACGTCTTTCAAAGCTACCTGCTCCAATCAATTTACTTGAAACTGTGGGTGAGGGTGCTGTGGTTTCTGTACTCGAAAATGGTGAAAATTCCTTTCTTGTGATCGTTAACCGTGATTTTAAAAGGAGCATGAAGCTGATTATCAATACAGACAATACGGTGAAGAAAGTCCTGAAGAATGGTACTTTAATTCCGGCCAGCGAGTATGCCGCTTCAACAGAAATCGATCCTGGCGATTTGGCAATTTATATGTTTCCAACGGAGAAGGGAAATAAATAGAAATATTTTGAAATAATAGGAATGCTTACCGTTCAGGAGGTTAGGGGCGAAACAGATTGAAATAGATAGAAATAATTAATAGATAACATTTTACAAATTTTAAAAAGAATGAAAAAAGAACAGTTACAAAAAATACTTGGCGATATCAGTGCCGTAAAAATTGCCGTGGTTGGCGATTTCTGTCTCGATGCCTATTGGTTTATTGACGAAGCCATGAGCGAGATTTCAGTTGAAACCAACCAGGCAACAAGACCGGTCCGTCAGCAACGTTATACTTTAGGTGGTGCCGGGAATGTGACAAGCAACCTCGCCGCATTGGGAGTCAAGGATATCCGCGCTTTTGGTGTGATTGGAACTGATCCTTTCGGTGCAGAAATGGTAAAGGTGATGAAAGCCACAGGGATTGATCCACGCAATCT
>JBAXWR010000048.1:0-35218 GCA_037128295.1 Mariniphaga sp. | reverse complement strand
TTTTAGTGTGACATGTTTTGGCATAGCAGAACCTTACCTTTGACCGAAATAGCTTAACGATAATGAGAAACATTTGTAAGGATATCTTATTTGGTGTGGCAGTTGGCGATGCGCTAGGCGTACCGGTTGAATTTAAAAGCAGGGAAACCATTGCAAGGAATCCGGTTACGGATATGATCGGATATGGAACACACCGTCAACCTGCGGGAACATGGTCGGATGATAGCTCCCTTTCGTTCTGTCTCGCCGAATCGCTGTGTGATGGATACAACCTGGATGCCATCGCATCTAAATTTGTCAAATGGTTGGACGAAGGGTACTGGACACCTTATGGCGAGGTTTTTGACATTGGCAATACGACACGGAAAGCAATCAACAACCTGAAAAATGGATGTGAACCTATCCTCGCAGGGGAAACAGGTGATTACTCAAATGGGAACGGTTCTTTGATGAGAATATTGCCACTTTTGCCACAACTCATACATCTCCCTTTTGAAGAGCGATACCAAATCATTAAAGATGTTTCTTCCATTACACACCGCCACCCAAGATCTATTTTAGGTTGTGTCCTGTTAATGGAATTTGCTTTAAACTTGCTCCATAAAGATCCACTTGAAAGTTTACGGGATTTAAGCTTGAATTTCAATAACTATCTTGAAAATTATCCCGAACTGGGAAAGGAGATACACCATTATAACCGTTTACTGGATGGCATGTCAAATGAACGTTACGACGAATTAAAAGTATCCGATCCACAAGCCTATGAATCAATTGATTTTAATGCTGCATCTGTGCCTTCAATTGCAACGGTAGGTGTTGACACTATTTGTTCCGGTGGTTATGTAGTTGATACGCTTGAGGCGAGCATCTGGTGCCTGATCAATTCAACGAATTATAAAGATGCAGTTTTGCTGGCTGTAAATTTGGGGGACGATACCGATACAACCGGAGCCGTTACAGGTGGATTGGCAGCACTTTATTATGGATTTGAATCTATCCCTGAAAATTGGATCAACCAATTGGCCAGAAGGGATGATATTGAGAAGTTATCAATAAAATTGAACAAATACTACCAAGGCATATAACATAAATAATAAAACCAAAAATCATGAGAGGATTTTCATTTTCGTGGAAACGATTAATCGGGGTTACAAGTGTCAAACAGACGATTGCCAGGCAGACGGGTGTTCCAACTACCAAACAAGGGATTGAACGAAAAATCGGTGGGGCTGTTTTAAAGGCGTTATTTGGGAAAAGAAAATAGAGTTTCGGGTTTTTCTTTTGCCGATTCGTTCACAATTTTCTGATTTAATCGCTTACCAATAGTCGCTCAAACTTTCAGATTAGCGAATTAAAAAATTTCTATATTTGTACACTTTTTTAAAGGGAGTTTTTTTAACGCTATGAGTAACAAATTCAGGGAGTACAAGGAGTTTGACCTTTCCAAAATAAATAAGGATGTTCTCAAAATCTGGGAACAAAACGACACGTTCCATCAATCGATATCGACACGTGCCGGAGGGCCAACCTTTGTTTTTTATGAAGGGCCTCCTTCTGCAAATGGGTTACCGGGCATCCACCATGTTGTTTCAAGGGCTATCAAAGATATTTTCTGTCGCTATAAAACACAGCAAGGCTTTCTGGTAAAACGCAAAGCCGGATGGGATACCCATGGGCTCCCGGTTGAACTTGCTGTTGAAAAATTGTTGGGGATTACCAAAGAGAACATCGGTAAAACCATCTCTGTTGCCGATTACAACAATGCTTGTCGGAAAGAGGTGATGAAATATACCAAACAGTGGGAAGACTTGACCCGCCAAATGGGCTATTGGGTCAATATGGACGATCCGTATGTCACCTATGACAGCCGTTACATCGAAACTTTGTGGTGGTTGCTGAAAGACCTTTACAATAAAAATCTGCTTTACAAAGGATATACCATTCAGCCTTATTCGCCTGCCGCGGGTACCGGCTTAAGTTCGCATGAACTGAACCAACCGGGTTGCTACCGCGATGTAAAGGATACTACTTGCATTGCACAGTTTAAAGTGGTGAGGGATCAAAAGTCGGAAACGTTGTTCAATGGTGTCGGAAACGATCTTTTCATCCTTGCCTGGACTACCACTCCCTGGACATTGCCTTCCAATACCGCTTTGGCAGTTGGGGCGAATATCCGGTATGTTAAAGTCAAAACATTCAATCCATATACTTCGGAACCAGTTACGGTCATTCTTGCAAAGGATTTGCTCAGAAATTATTTTCCTGAAAAGAACGATGGGTTATCTTTAGATGAATACAAAGGGGATGGCAAAAATATCCCTTACGAAATTCTGGGTGAATATACAGGATCGCAACTGGTTGGTGTTAATTATGAACAATTGATTCCCTGGGTGAAACCGATGGGCGATGCATTCAGGGTCATTGCCGGTGATTTTGTGACAACTGAAGATGGAACAGGAATTGTGCATATCGCTCCTACATTTGGTGCCGATGACGACCGTGTTGCAAAACAAACAGGAATCGTACCCTTGATGTTGATCGACAAAGAAGGGAAAAACCAGCCGATGGTTGATCGTCAGGGGAGGTTTTACCGTCTTGATGACCTGTCGGATGACTTTGTTTTGCAGAATGTTGATACAAAATTATATGGCGAATACGCAGGAAGGTTTGTAAAAAATGCCTTCGATGATACCCTTACTGACGACGATACTACCCTCGATATTGACCTGTCGGTCATGTTAAAAAGGGAAAACCGTGCCTTCAGGGTTGAAAAGCATATCCACAATTATCCTCATTGCTGGAGGACAGACAAACCGATTCTTTATTACCCGCTCGATTCGTGGTTTATCCGCACAACTGCCGTACGCGATCAATTGATCAGCTTAAATAAAACGATCAACTGGAAGCCGCAGTCCACAGGAACCGGACGTTTTGGGAACTGGCTCGAAAACCTTGTCGATTGGAATCTTTCACGTTCCCGTTACTGGGGCACGCCACTTCCTATCTGGCGTACTGAAGACCGTACCGAGGAAATCTGTATCGGATCGGCTGAGGAGTTGGTCAACGAAATCAATAAATCGGTTGCTGCCGGTGTAATGGAAGCCAATCCCTTCAAGGATTTTATAGTAGGTGATTTTTCAAAAGAAAATTACGAAAAAATTGATTTCCACCGTCCTTACGTTGACGATGTGATCCTTGTTTCCCCCAAAGGGGCAAAGATGTTCCGCGAAACGGACCTGATCGATGTGTGGTTCGATTCTGGGGCTATGCCTTTTGCACAGGCACATTATCCGTTTGAGTGCCTCCCCCCTGCCCCCTCCAAAGGAGGGGGAGCCGGGACACCAAAATATCAGACTGCAAGGTCATCAATTTATCCGCTGCTGAAAGAATTATCCAGGAAGCAAAAGGATAATCCAACAGAGGCGGAGACTTTTCTTTGGAATTCTTTGAGAGGTAAAAAACTTAAAGGTTACAAATTCCGCAGACAACATATCATTGATCAATTTATTGCAGACTTTGTTTGTTTGGGAAAACAATTAATCGTCGAAATTGATGGAGGTTACCACACTCTTCCAGAGGTTGAGATTTCGGATAAACAGAGGACAGAAATTCTGGAGCGTTTGGGATACAAGGTTATCCGGGTTAGTAATGAGCGAATCTTAAATGAGATAGAACTTGTTTTGGAGGAGATCAACGTAGTTCTGGACTCCCTTCCCCTTGGGGGAAGGGTTGGGGATGGGGCATACTTTCCTTTCCCAGCAGATTATATTGCCGAAGGGGTTGACCAGACGCGTGGATGGTTCTTTACGCTTCATGCCATTTCGACAATGGTGAGAGGATCCGTTGCGTTTAAAAATATTATTTCCAATGGATTGGTGCTTGATGCCAATGGCAATAAGATGTCGAAACGTTTGGGCAATACTGTCGATCCTTTTGAAACCATCGAAAAATTTGGGTCCGATCCGTTGCGTTGGTACATGATCACCAATTCACAACCCTGGGATAATCTGAAATTTGATATTGCCGGGGTTGAAGAGGTTCGTCGTAAGTTTTTTGGGACGCTTTACAACACCTACAATTTCTTTGCCTTATATGCCAATGTTGATGGTTTCACGTTTAAGGAAGAATTGGTTGCAGAAGAATTGCGCCCTGAACTTGACCGATGGGTTTTGTCATTGTTGAACAGTCTGATCAAAGATGTGACGGAAGCTTTTGAAAATTACGAACCGACACGGGCAGGAAGGGCAATTTCGGAGTTTGTAACTGAAAATCTTTCCAATTGGTATGTTCGTTTGAGCAGGAAACGTTTCTGGGGTGGTGAATATGATGTGGACAAAATATCTGCTTATCAGACACTTTATACATGTCTCGAAACAGTTGCAAAACTTGCAGCACCAATTGCTCCATTTTATACTGATCAGTTATATTGTGATTTAAATAAGGTAAGCGGTCATGATACTGTAACATCGGTACATTTGACGATGTTCCCGAAAGCTGATGAAAAGCTGATCAATCGTGAGCTTGAAGAACGGATGGATATTGCGCAAAAGGTATGTTCCATGATACTGGGCCTTAGGCGGAAAGAGAAGATAAAAGTACGGCAACCGTTGGCCAGGATCATTGTACCCGTTCTCAACGAAAACTTCCGTAAACAGTTTGAAGCAGTCGAAAGCATTATCCTGACCGAAGTCAATGTTAAAAAAGTTGATTACCTTACTGATTCGGAGGGGGTTATTAAGAAGAAGATAAAAGCCAACTTCAAGATGCTCGGCCCCAAATATGGGAAACTGATGAAAGCTGTTTCTGGTTTGATCGGAAATATGAGCCAATCAGAGATAGCTGTTTTTGAAAGGACGGGTTCATTTGATTCAATACTTGATGGTTCGGCTGTGACTTTGTCGCTGGAAGATGTCGAGATCCAATCGGAGGATATTCCGGGACTTCAGGTGGCCAGTGAAGGAGCCATTACAGTTGCCCTCGATATTACTGTAACTCCAGAGTTGCGCCTTGAAGGTATTGCAAGGGAATTTGTGAACCGCATCCAAAATTTGCGGAAAGAGAGTGATTTTGAGGTAACAGACAAAATTATTTTACGTATAGTTAATCATCCGGAGTTGTTGGAAGCAATGGCTAAATATAGTGGTTATATTGGGAATCAGACATTGGCTTCAAAGGTGGAGTTAGTGGATTCTCTCCCAGATGGAGTTGGAAAGCTTGTCGAAATTGAAAAGGGGATTGAGACCTATATCCAGATTGAAAAAGAAACAGCGTAACGATGTATTTTATTTATTTGCAAATAATTATCGTTCTTTAGAAATTAAAGTGGCCTAAATATATTATTTTACAAAAACAATTGATGTTATGAGCGAAAAAACACGATATTCAGATGAAGAACTTGTAGAGTTCAAGGAGTTGATCCAGGATAAACTGGTAAAGGCCCGTCAGGATTATGAATTGTACAAAAATGCAATTACACACGGAGATGGGAATGGGACCGAAGACACCTCTCCGACTTTCAAAGTTTTAGAGGAGGGTGCTGCTACCTTATCAAAAGAGGAGGCTGGAAAACTGGCACAGCGTCAGTTGAAGTTTATCCAGTATCTTGAGGCTGCTTTGGTACGCATTGAAAACAAAACTTATGGTATATGCCGTGAGACTGGAAAATTGATCTCAAAAGAGAGACTACGTGCCGTACCTCATGCAACCTTATCGATTGACGCCAAAAATAATCAACGTTAAAAGGTTTATACCTTAAATGGGCCGTTTTATTCCCATAAATTTTTAATCAATGGGGGATCGTGTACATCCCCCTGTTTTTATTTGTTATCAAGCCAATTTCTTTATGAGTGCAAAGACAAAGTCGATCCTAATAATTTTGCTCGTTTTATTTTTTGACCAGGTGCTTAAAATTTGGGTCAAAACCCATTTTATGCTTGGAGATGAAATCATTATTGCAAAGAACTGGTTTATACTCCATTTTGTCGAGAATAACGGGATGGCTTTTGGGCTTGAGTTTGGAAACAGTATTGGCAAATACTTTCTTAGTGTTTTCCGTATCGTTGCTGTTGGTGCAATTGGCTGGTACATTTCCAAATTGTGGAAAAAGGAGGTGCCATTTGGAGTCATTGTCTGTTTCTCGCTAATTATGGCCGGAGCAATCGGAAATATTCTCGACAGTGCTTTTTATGGACTGATTTTTAACGATAGCTATGGCAGGATTGCAACCCTTTTACCACAGGGAGGTGGATACGCTTCGTTTCTTCAGGGAAGGGTAGTCGATATGTTCTATTTTCCTTTGATATCAACTACTTATCCATCATGGGTCCCTTTCTTTGGTGGCGAAAGTTTTGTTTTTTTCCGACCGGTGTTTAATGTGGCAGACTCATCCATAACTGTAGGGATTATTTCAATTTTGGTTTTTTACCGTAAATTCTTTGACGAAAAACAACCGTTAGTAGAATCCCAACCGGTTGAAATTACTCCGACTGCTGATGAGGCAGAAAAGGATCAATAACGATCGTTTTTGTAATGTTGATTAAAGTAGCCTAATAAAGGTTAAACCATTATACTTTATTGCTTGTTAAGTGGTTTAATTATATATTTTTACCAGATCAATTTGAAAATATTTTGCCATGAAAAATCTCAGTTTTATATTCACATCATTGGTGGTAGCTTTGCTGTTGGTCAACTGCAAAAAATCCGACCCAATTACCGTAAAACTTCCTGTTGTAGTCAAGCCGACTGTGATTCCTGATGCAAATGCGATCAATAAATTTGTCTATAATGGTTTGAAGGACTACTATTTGTGGGTAGATAATGTACCTTCTTTAACTGCCCAGAAATATTCAATTAAAGATTCCTTGAATTATTTCCTCAATACTTATACTGATCCTGCCAAACTTTTCAATGGCCTTTTGTACACTACGCTTGACAAATGGTCATTTATAGTAGATGATTCTCAAACAATTACCGATTGGATTCAAGGGATTTCGGAGACGATGGGATTCGATTTCAAGTTGGGCTACATTGGATCGACCGAGAATTTATTTGGATTTGTTCGCTATGTTTATAAGGGATCCCCGGCTGAAAAAGCAGGCATGAAAAGAGGAGATCTGTTTATGAAAATTGATGATACTCAATTGACTATTTCAAATTATCAAACTCTTTTATTCACAAAACTTACTTATAAAATTTCATTTGCAAGTATTACCTCAGTTAATTCTGTAAGTACAATTGCTTTAAATGGCAACACAGCTACTATGACTGCTATTAAAATGCAGGAGAACCCAATTCTTTTGGATACAGTTCTGAATGTGAATAATTTAAAGGTTGGTTATTTGGTTTACAATGCTTTTAATGCCGACTTTGACGTACAATTGAACAATGTTTTTGGCAAATTTAAAAGTTCGGGTATCGACAGACTTGTTTTGGACCTGCGCTATAATGGAGGTGGTTCTGTCCAAACAGCAGTCTATCTTGCCAGCATGATTTACGGTACTTCAAAAACCAAAGCATTTTTAAAGCGGCAATACAATAAAGGTTTACAAGATTATTTTATTTCTACTGAGGGAGCCTCTTCATTATCGCAGAGTTTTACTGACTCAATAACGACTTCAACGCCAAAAGCAAAAATTAACACGCTGAATCTTAATAAATTGTATGTTATCACATCCTCGAATTCTGCTTCGGCAAGCGAATTATTGATCAACGGACTTGAACCCTATCTGGATGTTGTCAATATTGGATGGAACACAGCAGGAAAGTATGTGGCTTCGGCAACCATCAGAGATTGGGATGCAAACGGAGTCGTAAATCCGAACCATAAATGGGCCATGCAGCCTATAATTGTTAAAACGACCAATTCTTTGGGAGTGTCCGATTTTGTGAATGGATTGGTTCCTGATATTGCTTTAAAAGAAGATATTGCAAATTTACTACCCTTTGGTGACCAGAACGAAACTTTGTTGAAATCGGTAATCAGCAACTTGAAGGGTGCGGCTCTTACTCCTGTCGAATCTAAATCAGCTAAAATAGGGTGGGTTGACGCATTTGATTCACAGGATCACAAACCCTTTGCCAAACAAATGTACATAGCTCCATTATTGGATATTCACAAAAATTAGTTTCTTTGTAAAGATTATAATTTTCAAAACAATTAAAATTTAAGTTTATGAAGAAATTATTGCTGATGATCGCCGTTTTAATCTGTTCGTCAAATCTTTTTGCCCAAAGTGCAGATGATATAACAGGAGTTTGGTGGAATGCAGAAAAGACCTCCAAAATTAAGGTTGAATTGAAAGATGGGAAATACATCGGTACGATCGTCTATATCGTTCCTGAAAAATACGTGAACGGCGCACCTGCCCTTGATGATCAGAATCCAAATGTTAGTTTAAGAAGCCGTTCAAGGCTCAATCTTCAGATTTTAAACGGATTGGTTTACAGTGCTGAAGACAAGGAGTGGGCAAAGGGCATGATTTATGACCCTGTGTCTGGCAAAACCTATGAATGCTTTGCCTGGCTCGAAGGGAAAGACACCTTGCAATTGAAGGGATTTGTTGCCGGGATAAGGATGCTTGGCAAAAAATCGGCCTGGACAAGAACTACGCTGTAAGCTTGGGGCATGGGGCGAAAGCTAATTAAAAAATGAAGGAATTAAAGAATGAAGGGGGATACCTGAAAATGGAAAATGGAGGACGAAAACCATTCCTGTTTGTTGTTGTTCAGGCTCATCATGTATTCTGAAATAAGGAATAGATTTTCATTTAAATTCATCCGGGTTCGTTCGTTTCAAATACAAAGCCCTGAAAAGTAAAAACAGAAAGAAAAGACTTATAAAAACCATAAAGGAACTTCCGTCTGAGGAGGTTCCTGTTTTTTCGATACCATCCCCAATCACTTTTTTGTTCATTAAATAATAAGCAATTACAGCAGTGGCATTGTTTACAAAATGTGCTGCGATTGGTAACCATAAGGTGCCACTCCATTCAAGCATATAACCAAACATGGCACCAAGCAGTAACCGGGGCAAAAAGCCAAAGAATTGCATGTGAATGGCACTGAAAATCGCAGCCGATATCCAGATTGCAACATGTGCGTTTCGTGCCATTTTCTTAAACAATTGCTGGACAATCCCTCTGAAAAGCAACTCTTCCCCAATCGCCGGTAGAACAGCAACCATGATTAAATTGAGTAGAAGAATATTTATCGCAGTACTTGAAAGAAAGGCTGTTGTAATTTGACTAGCTTGATTTTCGGCGTTTTTCATCCATATTTCTACGCCGTTCATCCATTCCGGCAAACTTAGTTTTGAGTTAATCTCTGTTAACCAATTGATCAATGGATTTGACACGATAATAATAGTCGCAACAATCAATAAACTTCTTATATCGGGACGTTTTACAGTATTAAGAAATGACGCCGGGTTTGGATCTAGAAACCAGGCGATAATAAAAGGTGGTATTATAAAAACACCTATGGTCTGAAAAATCTGGAAAAATTTCAGCAAAGAGATCGTATCAGGGTTGGAAAGATCTTGCATTGCAGTTTCCAATTGAGTTGGGTTAACGCCATATAGCAACCATCCGAGAGCGATACTCAGGATCATAGCTACCAATCCGCAAATTAAAATAACAAATAATGAAAAAATGAGCTGATTGGAGGGTTTTGATTCTCGCAGTGACTGTCGATACATTTGTTTGAATTTTTTGCAAAGTTAATAATCCTCATTAATGTTGAAGCAAAAAAGACCCACCTTACAAGTCGGGGCGATTTCCTATCTTTGTAATTGATTTTAAATTTAAGAATGTGAGAATTGGTAATCTGGAATTAGGGGACCTGCCGTTGTTCCTGGCTCCCATGGAAGATGTAACTTATAAGTCGTTCCGTTACATGTGCAAAACTTTTGGTGCAGATGTGATGTACACCGAGTTTATTTCCTCAGAGGCTTTGATCCGGGATGTGCAAAAGACGAAAAGGAAAATGACGATTTTTGATTTCGACCGGCCCGTGGCTATCCAGATTTATGGTGCAAATATTGATTCAATGGTTGGTGCAGCCAAAGTAGCGGAAGAGTTGCAACCCGATTTCATTGACATCAATTTTGGTTGTCCGATGAAGAAAATAGCCACCAAAGGTGCGGGGGCTGGCTTATTGCGTGATTTGCCTAAGATGGTGAAAATGGCTGCAGAGGTTGTTAAAGCAGTAAAGCTGCCTGTAACCGCCAAAACACGATTAGGCTGGGATGCTACTGATATGCCGATTGTAAGTGTTGCTGAGCAATTACAGGATGTTGGTATACAGGCTTTGGCGATTCATGGCCGGACAAGGAGCCAACTCTATACCGGTGAAGCTGATTGGACGTTGATCGCAGAAGTGAAGAACAATCCGCGAATGGTAATTCCGATTATTGGGAATGGCGATATCAACGGACCGGAGAAGGCAAAGGCATTTTTAGAACAATCGGGGGTTGATGGCCTGATGATCGGACGGGGAGCAATTGGCCGTCCCTGGATATTCAGGGATGTGCGCCATTTTCTTGAAACCGGGGAGTTGTTGGCTGCACCGCTGGTTCCCGAAGTGGTTGCCAATGTTAAAGAGCAACTTTACCAATCATTGGCTTGGAAAGATGAACCGAGAAGGGCAATCCTTGAGATGAGGCGTCATTTCGCGAGGTACTTCCCAAACTTAAAAGATTTTCGGGATCTGAAGGTTCAATTGTTACAGGCTCTTGAGCTGGAAGAGGTGATCAGGATCCTTGATGTTATTGCTGAAAAGTATGCAAACGAAAGGGTCGATTACACAAATATCGGTTTAAAATAATGGAAAATTCAGAAAGGTATTCTAAGTATTATTCAGAAGAATCGTTTTGGAAGAAGCTTCGACGATTTGCCGGAAAGGCTGGGGTCAAAGTGGCCTATGTTGCACTTCTTCTGTATTATATGCTTGTTGACGATACAATTGCCATGAAATCGAAAATGACCATTGTCGCAGCTTTGGGTTATTTTATCTTTCCAATTGATCTGATTCCGGATTTTGCCCCATTAATTGGCTTTACTGATGATTTGAGCGTTTTGATGGTCGCGTTTTCAATTGTTAAAGGAGAGATAAACAATTCCCATAGGCAGAAGGCCCGTCAAACTTTGGCTGAATGGTTTAAAGGTGTTGATGAACATCAACTTTTGGATATTGAGAATGGGAGGACCGATTAGCACTGCTCCTTCAAGAAATGAAGGCTTTTCTGCAAATTCTGATTCCCAAGAATTGCGGCTGGCAACTGGCTTCTGGCAACTTGCAGTGTTCGAAAAATGGTTAGCTCCTGAAATCTGTTTTTTTACGAATTTCGACTATTTGAGTTAAGTTTTATCTGGAATGCTTACTGCCAGCCGCTAGTTGCCAGCCGCCAGTCGCCGTTTGCCAGCCGCCAGTCGCCGTTTGCCAGTCGTCAGTTGCCAGCTGCTTAAAAAAATGAAGCTTCTTCGCAGAAAGCAGCCCCATTGTAGTATCGAAAATAGTTTGTACTTTCATGCCTGAAAAGGTATCAACCTGTTTGTTGACCGATTTGTCCAAATTTGTTATCCATTTAAATATCAGGTCGTATGACGAAGGAGTTTGTAAGTTGTATCATGCACGTTGTAGTTGGGACTTATAGGCAGAAAAACTTTTTGACTGCCGATATCAGGACCCATCTGATGAATTACCTTTCAGCCGTTGCTAAGTCGAAAGGTACGAAGCTTATTGCTTTGGGAGGGACCGAAAACCACATCCATTTTTTGTTAGCAATTCCATCGAAATTGGCCATCGAATCGGCGATTGTACCATTAAAACAGAGTTCAACAACTTGGTTACGACAGGGTTATGAACATCTTCGGTCGTTTGGCTGGGACAGTGGGTTTGCTGCATTTTCGATCAGCCGTTCGCAACTCGATAACACATTGTTGTATATTCAGAACCAGGAACAATACCATTGGAAAAAAAGCTTTCAGGACGAGTACAAGGAATTTTTGACCTTTCACCATTTGCCGTTCAACGAAGCCACTCTGTTTGATGAATAATACTTACTTTTGCAACCATTCAATTTACATAAACACATATTAACATGAAATTTACAAGACTACTTTTGGCATTTTTGTTCATTCTTTCAATGGCGGTTTCAACCAATGCAGCAGACAAGGGTTATAAGAAAATACTCGGTGTGTGGGAATTTTCTGCACCAACTGCCCCATCACCATACGATAGCGGTTTGTTGACACTGAAAGAGGTGGATCAGAAATTGGTTGCTGAGTTTACAATTCAGGGACAGGTGATGACGATTCCCCAAACAGCTTTTGATAAGGACGCCCTTACCTTGGGTTTTGAAGTTGAAAATACGCCAATAACTCTCATCTTAAACTTTAAAGATGGTAAGTTGGAAGGAAAAACCGATACTCCGAATGGCCCAGTTGCAGTTACTGCAAAACCAGCAAAAAAATAAGGAATCCAGTTGATTTCACGATTTCTCAACTGATTGATTCAATTGTTATTACTAAGAAAGGCTGCGATTTTTTTCGCAGCCTTTCTTAGTCTTGTAAACACGCCAATTTGTTAAGGAACCAATCTAATTTCCAATTTCCAATTTCTATTATCTTGATTTATACTGTTTTTCGTAGTATTTTTCGTAGGCTCCCGATGAAACATTTTCAAGCCAGTCGGTATTGTTCAGGTACCAATCAACAGTCTTTTCAATGCCTTCCTCAAATTGCAAAGAGGGTTTCCAACCCAGTTCGCGCTGAATCTTGGAAGAATCGATGGCATATCGCAAATCATGACCTGCGCGGTCTTTAACGTAAGTGATCAATTGCTCGGAACTTCCCGGTTCGCGTCCCAGTTTCTTGTCCATAGCCTGGCACAACTGACGTATCAACGCTATATTGGTCCATTCGTTATGGCCGCCAATGTTATAGGTCTCACCGTTTTTACCTTCATGAAATACAACATCAATCGCAGTGGCATGGTCTTCAACATAAAGCCAGTCGCGGATATTTTCACCTTTACCATAAATTGGAATTGGCTTGTTGTGCCGTATGTTCTGAATGGCCAATGGGATCAACTTTTCGGGAAATTGGTTCGGGCCATAATTATTCGAACAGTTGGTGATCACGATAGGAAGTTTATAAGTATTGTGATATGCCCTTACCAAATGGTCGGAACTCGCTTTGGATGCAGAATATGGACTTTGTGGGTCATAGGACGTGGTTTCAAGGAAAAATCCAGTTTCACCCAAAGATCCATAAACTTCATCGGTCGAGATGTGATAGAACCGTTTTCCTTCCATATTGTTTTTCCAGATTTCCCTGGCACCATTGAGGAGATTCACCGTTCCCACAATATTGGTCATGATAAAGGTCATTGGATCAAGGATAGAACGATCTACGTGTGACTCGGCAGCAAGGTGCAAAACCCCGTCGAACTGGTATTTGCTAAACAGAGAATTGATAAAGGGCGCATCTGTAATGTCCCCTTTCACAAATTCGTAATTGGGCATCTTATCGATATCTGTCAGGTTTTCAAGGTTTCCCGCATAAGTGAGCAGGTCGAGGTTGACAATCTGATAATCGGGATACTTGTTTACGAACAGTCTTACCACGTGCGAACCGATAAATCCAGCACCCCCTGTAATCAAAATGGATTTCATAGCTTTAATTTTAATAGATTCTTAATATGGATAGTATTACAAATTTCTGACCTTTTTTTCCCAATTCCAGGCCGAAAGGAGCGTATCTGCCAATGAAGTCTCAGCACTCCATCCAAGGACCGTATTCGCAATTGTGGTATCGGCATAGATTTTAACCACATCACCAGGACGGCGGTTTACGATTTTGTAGTTCAGTTTTACACCTGTGGCTTCTTCAAAGGTGTGGACGACTTCAAGAACGGAAACCCCTTTTCCGGTGCCAATATTGAAATATTCGAATCGGTCAGCATTCGTTTTGTTGATAAGCCTATCAATCGCAATCACATGTGCTTTTGCCAGATCAACGACGTTGATATAATCGCGTATATTGCTGCCATCGGGGGTATCGTAATCATCCCCAAAAACGCTTAGCTCTTGACGAATTCCTGCTGCAGTTTGAGTGATAAACGGCACCAGATTACCAGGGACACCGCGTGGAAGTTCTCCAATCAAAGAGGTTGGGTGAGCACCGATCGGATTAAAATAGCGAAGGGCAATCACATTAACTTGTGGCGTTACTTGTACAACATCACGAAGTATCTCCTCACTGATTGCCTTTGTGTTGCCATAAGGGGATTCCGCATCTTTTTTAGGCGTATTTTCGGTAACAGGCAAATGATCAGGTTGCCCATAAACTGTACAGGATGAGGAAAATACAAGATTTGGAACATGGTATTTCGACATGCAATCCAGGATGTTCATCAGCGATACCAGGTTATTACGGTAGTAGGAGAGGGGCTTGGCCACCGATTCGCCTACGGCCTTAAAGGCTGCAAAATGGATAATTGCATCAATTTCTGAATATTTTTCAAAAAATGCCTCCAACTGCACATTATTGAGCAGGTTAAACTCTTCAAAAGCAGGCCTGATCCCACTGATTTTTTCTATATTATCGATGACATCGGCAGTGGAATTGGACAAATCATCAATGATAACAACTTCATATCCTACTGCTTGAAGTTCAACAACTGTATGTGAACCAATATAACCTGTACCTCCTGTAACTAAAACTTGACGTCCCATATTATTAAATTAATTGAATTCAAATTTACAATTATTTGAATACCTTTGTTACCCTGAAAAAGCAGATTATGGATATTTCGTTATATTTAGTTGAATTGTTGCGTTTGCACGATTGTGTGATCATACCTGACCTTGGTGGGTTCATTGCGAATTATCGTCCGGCGGAGATGGATCTTGCTGGTAATAGGTTTAATCCACCGATCAAGGAGGTTATTTTTTCCGGTAAACTGAATAAGAACGATGGCTTACTTGTGAATTATATTTCCGAAACCGAAGGGATAGGCTATATTGAAGCCCGTCAGGTTATTTCAGAGTTTGTTGACGAAACCTGGTCAAAGCTTGAAAATGGGGATCAGATTGAATTTAAGCATATTGGATTTCTGAAATTCGACAGGAACGAAAAACTGATTTTTGAACCTGTTGTTCATGAAAACTTCCTTTTGGAGGCTTATGGTCTGGAAGGTTTCCACTTTCCGCAACTAGAACACGAGAAATTGATTCAAACCAAAAGGCTTTTTGTTGATAAAGAAGCCGTTCGTCCCGTTTTTAGTTCACGAAAAGTTAAAGCCCTTGTAGTTGGGGTTCCGCTTTTGCTCGCGCTTATTTTCATTCCTGTTTCCAAATACATCAGGAATAACAATCAAATGCCCAACTTTCAGACTTCAAGTGCAGCACCCATCACTTTAAATGAGACCATCAAATCACCTTCAACTTTAAAAATAGATTCCTTAAAGACCAATCTGCCTGAAAAGCAAATTGTTAATAAAATTGAAGCTACAAACACGCAAAAATCAGTAAATCAGGCACAACCAGAAGCATTTTCAATCAAATCAAATTCCCGTTACCGTTTGATCGGGGGGTGTTTTTCGTTGCGCGAAAATGCCGATAAATTTCTGGAGAAACTCCGTGCCAACGGTTTTAAATCTGAAATGAAGGTCCAGCCAAACGGAACTTTTCTTGTCATTGTTCAAAGTTATACCGATAAGTCTGAAGCCACTGCTGCGCTTAAAACGCTGCGTGAGACTGATCCTGCAACGGGATATTGGATGTCGGCGAATTAATTTTTGTCATTTATTTCTTGTTTTGATCTTTTCAGGATTCTGACGAGTGTCAAAAACATCAGTAATATATACTTTACCGTTCTTAATTTTATAAATGATTTTGTACTGGCCTCTTAAAATATACCGATGACTTTCTTTCAAAACTTCCAACGATTCTTCGATTTGCCCGGATAATGCATGGTGTTCTAATTGATCAGAACTTGTCAGCACTTCGTCCCTTATCCTGTTCGCGACAACAATACTTGCCTTTTCTTTATAATAGATATAAATATCACGAAGTGAGGCTAATGCAGATTTTGTCCAAAGCACTTTCATTGTTACCAGTTTTGAGAGATCCTTTTAACCTCTTCCCCCGAATAGACATCACCGTTCTCAATGTCCTTTTCCGCTAATTGCGCCCTTTGGATCAACTCCTGGGTTGTTATCCTTTTTAAGGTTGGTTCGTGCAATGATATATTAATCAGATCCTCAACTTGTTTTAAAACCATATCGTCATCAAGCAGAATCAATTGCTCGATGATATTAAGTTTCCTGCTTTGAATACTAAGCTGTCGCATATTGATTATTTTTTTTAACAAAGTTATGAATTTCTAAACGAGATTCAAATTGAGGGTATTAATAAATGTTATGGCTGATTTCTGGGGGTCGAATACAAATTGATCCGTTCATACCAACGTTTCAAACGAGGTGGATAGGGAGTCATTGCAGCACTCCAATCCTTACGGGACAAGGATCCGAAGGCTTGATACTGGATTTCTGGGAACTAATCCGATTATAAATTCGCCAAACATGTTGTATAACATGTTCAAATGTGTTAAAACATTTCATATTGTTTTGATTTAAAAAATATATGGGAAAATTGGTATTGGCGGATTTTGAGCGTTACAGCAAAAGATGGGATATTTTGCTAATGAAAAAAAGGTAATAATTTCAAATGGTGCAGCACCCATTATTCAGAAATTTCGGGAACAGGTCCTGAAAGTGCAGATGCTGGTTATTAAATGGAAATCATCATTGAATAAGGTAAATAAGGTTTCGTTCGAAGGATTACCCCTAGCTATTAAGGTTGAAACAAAGGAAAAATAAGGTTTGATTCGGATTAAAGACCACATTATCAGCTATTTAACCTTGGTAAAAGTGTAATATGACCACCACTTTTTAAGACCTTATTCCCTTATTTTATTCCTTTAACTATTAATAGGAACAATATGGAATGAATCCGTTTCAAAAAACCTTATTTTTGTTTTTCGGAACCTTAATAGCTATGGAATGACATACACCCTAACCGTATTTACCTTATTTTCAGATATATATTTTTATTTACGCTAAAGAATGGACTTTTGAATCATGTTTTATGTCCGGGTGACTGTTGATGCGGGAAAGAGTCACCGGGACACCGCCTCCTTAAGGTTGTTTCTCCTGTCCATATCAATCTAACAGGTACCTTCGAATATGAACACAGGAATCTGACCGCCTGAATTTTGTTTTCTGCCTTTTACATTGAATTGAATCCCTTTTTTGCCACAAAGACACGAAGGCTCTAAGTTTCACAAAGAATATATCTGTTTATCAACTCTTTGTGAAGCTTTGTGTCTTGTTGTCTTCGTCGTATTTTGGTTCATACCAGTTTTCTATACATTTGCAAACTAAATTTAAGATATTATGCCACCCAAATTCTTTTATTATATCCGGGGAACGATGTTCCGTTCCAAAGGATCCGAAAATAACCTTGTCGAAGTTAGTGAAGTATTCAAAGACGAAAACCCGATCGTGGCCAGAGAGAAGGCTTTCAGGGTTTACCAGAATTACATCGACGTCTTTCTCGAAAGCAAAGGGAAAAGGTATGTCTCGCATGAAGAAACCGAGATTGTCTTGAAGGATTTCGTCAGTTCGTACAAGAGGGACTTCGTAAAGATTGGCGGACAGGCAATTGGGGGAATGGAGATCGATGTCGATTACGATAAAGGGATGAACATCTTTCTGGTGATGGCCGATTCCCCTGCTTTAACCACCCGCGATGGGGAGTTGTACTTCGAAGACAAGCGGATGATCCATTACATCGGCAACGGGTTTATAGATTTTAAATCGGAGGTTTTCGAATCTTTGTGCTTTGAATATTCAATTTATCAAAAATATGGTTACAATATGATGGACTATAAGCGTGACTATAACACCTCTGGTTCATCTAAAATATTAATAATGAGGTCAATATTGGAAACACCAATTGACTTTATGAAAGTGATGAATACTGAATTCAGATAGGACTACTCAATATTCTGTTACGTAAATAATCTGATCTTTTCGTGTACAGATTTGATGGATAGGGGTTTAAGCAGATAATCATCAAAACCGCTTTCAAAAATCTTTTCGATATCATTGGGCATGGCATAGGCTGTTTGGGCAATTACCGGCAAATCGGGAAGGTATTTTTTAATCATTTTTGTGGCCATATATCCATCCATGATTGGCATCCTGATATCCATAAAAACGAGATCAATGGATGGTTTCGTTTTGCACAATTCAACAGCTTTCTTTCCATTGTCAGCATATAAGATCCTTTCACATAATGATTGGGTTATTTCTTTTAAATATAGATAGTTATCATATTCATCCTCCACAATCAAGATGGTATCCAGCAATTTTTTATGTATCCGAACAGGTTCATTTTGAATGGATGTTCCGGTTTGAACCGGTATTCTAAGGTTAAATGTTGTTCCTTTCTCCAATTCAGATTCTAACAACATGGAACCATTCAGCAGTTCGACATATTTTTGTGCAATTGTCAAACCCAATCCATTTCCGCTATTCACGTTGGTTCCTTTTTCCAATTGCCCAAATGGCTTGAAGATTTGTTCTTTCTGACTTTCTGGAATACCCGACCCTGTATCCGAAACCGAGGCAACAATCATCTCATTTGCAATCCTGATCTCAATTCTTACAAAACCATTACTAGTGTTTTTTATCGCATTGTCGATCAGGTGGAGGAATATTTTGTGCAATTTACCATCATCCGAAATGATGGTATAGGTGTCCACCGCAGGTTCGATATTCAGGGTGTAAGCTATTGATTTGTTTTGAGCCTGCGAAACAAACGAATTAAAAACAGGTTTGATCAACGATATAAAATCGAACTGCTTTTTATAAATGATACACTGTCTGGAATAGATTTGCGAAACTTCTATAATGTCAGATACCTTATTGATCAGCTTGTTACTGTTCGCTATAATTCGTTGGGAATAGTCGGTCAATTTAACTGAGCGTTCGTTCAAATTGGCGACTATTTCCGAAAACCCGCTGATCGCGTTAAGGGGAGTCCTGATTTCATGGGAAATATTGTTCAGGAATTCGGTCTTTAATTTGTCCCCTTCTTCTGCTTTTTCCTTTGCAACGATTAATTTCTGAATAAGCTGATTGTTCTCTGTAATCAGTCTATGTTTATCAAATGCTTCATTTACAATAGATTCTATTTCAAGTGGATTCCAAGGTTTCTTAATATACCTGAAAATATTCCCTTCATTGATCGCACTGATTATTTCTTCGACATCAGTATAGGCTGTCAGGATCAAACGGATTGCATCTGGAAATTCATCCTTTATTTTCGTAAAAAACTGAACACCTGTCATTTCCGGCATTCGCTGATCCGAAATAATGACATTTATATCCGTTTTGAGCAGAATATCGTAAGCATCTTTTCCATTGTTGGCGATAAAAACATTGTATTTTCGCCTGAATAATCTTTGCAACGACTGGGTGATCTGTACCTCATCGTCAATAATCAGAAGGTTATTGCTGACTATCTCCTGAGTTGATATTTCCACGTGGTTACTGGGCATTCTTTAAATCAAAGGTCTTATTATTTATCTAATATAACCTTTTTGGGCCATGAATTGTTGAGATCTTTTTGGGGTTAAACCTGTTTTCCGGAATATTTCAATACAGCTTTAAATACCCGCATAAAATTCCCACCCCAGATTTTCCGGATTTGCTCTTCGGTATAGCCACGCCTGACCAATTCCAGGGTGATGTTTCCCATCTGGCTCACATCAAAGCAATCGGCGACAGCGCCACCACCATCAAAGTCGGTCCCAATCCCAATGTGGTCGATACCTGCTACTTTTACGATATGGTCGATATGGTCAACAACATCTTTTACCGATGCCAGTTTTTGGGGGAATTTTTTGGCGATCTGACGCCATTCCTCGTGTCCTGCTTTCTCCTTTTCGGGTGTGAGTCCTTCAAAATTATTGTATTTTAACCGCAAGGCTGCCCTGGCAGAATCGCGCCCGGGGTTTGGTGCCGATGGTTTTACATAGTCGGTAAGAATACACATTTGGACTACGCCACCATTTTTGGCGATGGCTTTCAGGTCCTCATCGGTGAGGTTGCGGGGGTTGTCGCACATTGCCCTTGAACAGGAATGGCTTGCAATAATCGGGGCTTTGCTGATTTTTAGGACATCAGTCAGGGAGGAATCCGACATGTGAGAAACATCGATCATCATCCCTACACGATTCATCTCCTTCACGACCTGAACGCCGAAAGGTGAAAGCCCGTTGTATTCGGGTCCTTTTTTATCGGTTGAGGAGTCGCAGATGTCGTTATTCGAGGAATGACACAGAGTAATGTACCGCGCCCCAAGCTGCCAAAACTTTTCGATCATGGTCAAATCATGAGCAATGGCATATCCGTTTTCAATGCCAATGTAGATGGCAGGTTTCCCTGTTTTTTCGATTTTGTAACCGTCATCGGGTGTTCGGGCAATCTGCGCCAGTTCAGGTGCTGCTTCTATACTTTTGTAGATCGTTTTGATAATTTCGAAGGTCTTCCGGTTTGCATTGGCATGTCCCTCGTCTGTGCGTGGTCCCTGGCTAAGAAAGGCAGCGAAAAACTGGGCATCGAGCCCACCCTCTTTCATGCGGGGAAGGTCAACTTTTGTGCCCGTAGTGTTTGGGTCGTGCCGCTCGGCTAGGTTAAAATCAGACTCCGAAAGGTTCATCGGAGTATCGGTATGGGTATCCACCGTAAAAACAGCGTTATGTATTCTGGCAGCCTTTTGTACCAACGTCTCTTTCTGCTCTGGTTGAAAAGCAGTTGAGAAAATTAAAACCAAACCGATAAACAAAAGATTCTTCATAATATTCTTCAATATTTTAACCAAATTTATTAATACCCCTATAATATGTAATGCGCTAATATATAACGAATTACAATTTTAGCAATTCAATGTTTCTATTTTGGGCGACCACAAGGGTACGCCCCTACATCCTATTTATACGATGCCAAACGGCTTAAATATTTCCCAATAATATCAAATTCGAGGTTGATTTTGGTTCCAACCTTGAAAGTGTGAAAATTCGTGTGTTCGTAGGTATAAGGAATAATCGCCACCTGGAACGAATCATCTTTGGAATTGACCACCGTTAGGCTTACACCATTCACCGTAACAGAGCCTTTCTCAACAGTCATATATCCCTGACGCGCTTTATCAATATCGAAATCGTAACTAAAGGTAAAATACCAACTTCCATCAGATTCTTCGACTTTTGAGCAGATGGCTGTTTGATCGACGTGGCCCTGAACGATGTGGCCGTCGAGTCTGCCATTGATCATCATGCTCCGTTCAAGGTTTACCTTATCCCCAACATTTAGCATACCGAGATTTGTTTTCAACAATGTCTCCATAATGGCAGTAACCGTATAGGTGGACTCAGTTTTATTGACTACCGTGAGGCAAACCCCATTGTGTGAGAGGCTTTGATCAACTTTGAGTTCGTTTACAAACTTACAATTGAGTGTAAAGTGAACATTTTCACGTTCTTTTTCGATGGCAACTACTGTGCCCATTCCTTCAACAATTCCAGAAAACATGTTGTATGGTTTTAAAATTTGAAACGAAATTAACTTTTTTATCAAAGCTGGAAACAAATGAAATAAAATTGAAATACGATAAATCTGAAATATTGGGTTAAGTTTCACAAATTCAATTACATACAAATAAATTTAATTTTGATTGGTTCAAAATTTGATCATTGTCCTGAATTTTAAACCTTCAACTTTTAAACCGTTTTATTAACTTGCGCCTCAAAATTTATTGATTATGGCAACTTCTCGTACAACTTATCTTGGAGAGCTCAGAACTGAAAATGAGCATATCCGTTCAAGTGTAAAAATAATTACCGATGCTCCGGTTGACAACCAAGGAAAAGGGGAGGCGTTTTCTCCGACAGATCTGGTCGCTACTGCCTTAGCTGACTGTATGATCACCATTATGGGGATCAAAGCCAGGGAAAAAGGGCTTGACCTGACTGGTACAATTCTCGAAACGACAAAAATCATGTCATCCGAACCTCGCAGGATAGGCGAGATCATCATTGAAATTACCTTTCCGAAAAATGGCTTTTCGGATAAAGACAAGGCAATTTTTGCGGCTATTACAAAGTCCTGTCCCGTTGCATTAAGCCTTCATCCCGAAGTCAAACAGACCATTATATTGAACTGGTAATGGAAGTTCCTGACAAGAAAATTGTTGAATTTCTGAAGATCCACCACGTCCTTACCCTCGCTACTACCATTGACAATCAGCCATGGTGTGCCAATTGCTTTTATGCTTTTAATGAGCAAACAATGAATTTGATTTTTACCTCCGGTTATGAGACCCGGCATATCAAGGAAGGGACTCAAAATCCAAAGGTTGCAGGTTCCATTGTTTTGGAGACCTCTGTTGTTGGGAAAATACAGGGCATTCAGTTTTCCGGCGAGTTATTAATGCCTGAAGGGGAACTGGCAGACCTTGTCAATCATGTTTATCTGAAACGTTTTCCCTTTGCTGCCCTGATGGATACGACTCTTTGGACACTCCGGATCGATTATGCAAAAATGACCGATAACCGGTTGGGTTTTGGGAAAAAACTGATTTGGGAAAGATAATGATGGGGTGAGTGTGAGAAGGGGAGAGGGTGTGATAGGGAGAAGGTGTGATAGGGAGAAGGTGTGATAGGGAGACTTAGAGATTGGCAGAAACGTGTAAAGATCAGACAGTTGGAATTTAAACATTTAAAGTTAAGGTTATGGTTTAATTTATGCTAAAATACTATAAATCAATACATTATTTCGTCATTAATTTGCACTCCTTCTCACAGACACTCTCTCTCATAGTCACTCCCTCTCACACTCTCTCCCTCTCTCCCTCTCTCCCTCACACAGTCTCCCACTCTTTTTCAATCGAACATATCGGGAATATACCTGAACGCCATTTTGCCTTGGTTTCTTTTGAGTTCACTCCAACTGTTGACGTCAAAATCAATCCCAACAGTAGAACAGGTGGGTACATCGGAAGTGAAGTCGTTTAACAAGTAGTTCAGATAATAATAGATTGTGGGGTTATGGCCAAAAACGATCACAGTCTCTTTTTCGTCCTGTAACTCTTTAAGCATGGTTAAAAAGTTATCAGGTGTCTTTCCACTAAAAAGCTTCTTCTCGAAAAGGATTGCTTTTTGGGTATAGCCCAAAGCATCAGCGAAAATCCTGGCAGTTTGTGTTGTTCGGACGGCAGGACTTGCAATGAACAGATCGGGTTTAATGTTTAATTTCTTCAGTTCCTGACTGATTTTATAGGCATCGTCCTCCCCGCGGTCAGTGAGGGTACGGTCGAAATCCTGATCATAACCGTAAGAAACACTTTTTGCATGGCGAACAAGGATAACTCTTTTCATAATTTGGAAGGTTTTTGATTATTTCACCATTCGTTGACTATTTGCTTAACTTCATCCTGAGGTATCGTTAGACCCAGTTCGATTTGAATCAAACCCTTTTCTACCTTTTTAATGAAAATTTGCGTTTCATTAATTAACTCCATCTCAAAATCCTGAGATATCTCTTTCATGGCTTTTATTTAAATTTATTTTGAAACAACCCCCAACCAATGTAAATTGATTGAGGGTTTTAGGTGTCAAACTAATTATATAGCTTTATTTAGCCTTTTCCATCTCTTTCCAAACCAATGCACTGGCACCAACAATTGCGACTGAACCTTCTTTTAATTTTGAAGGGAGGATTCTTACTTTGTTGCGGAAAACCGGAAGCAGGTGGCGTTCCATGCTCTCTTTTGTGGGCTTGAAGATGTACTCACCGGCAGCAGCAGCACCTCCAAAAAGGAAGATAGCCTCGGGGCTTAAATAATGGACTGCATCAGCAAGTGAGCGTCCAAGTAATTCCCCTGTATGTTGGAAAACCTCTTTTGCAATAGGATCGCCATTCTCGGCAGCGTCATAAACAATCTTGGCCGTCATATCCGAATAAGGTACTTTTGCCAATTCGCTTTCTGTTGCATTGAATTGTGTAAGTAGTTCATAAACAGTGCGTTTAATTCCCGTTGCAGAACAGTATGCTTCGAGGTGTCCGTAGCCGCCACATCCGCAAAGCCTTCCATTTGGAACGAGTGTGGTGTGACCTACTTCGCCCGCAAAACCATCGGCACCGTAAACAAGGTCACCGTCAACGATCAATCCACTTCCCAGACCAGTCCCCAAAGTAATCATCAGGAAGTTCTTCATTCCTTTGGCACCTCCATAAATCATTTCTCCCAAAGCAGCCGCGTTGGCATCATTGGTCAGTTTAATGTGTTTGATAGATGGGAAATTGGCCTGAATCAGGTCTGTGAAATGTACAGAGCCCACGAAAGGAAGATTAGCTGCCGTTTCAATGGTTCCGGTATAGTAATTTCCGTTTGGGGCGCCAATACCTATCCCTACTACTTCAATCTCAGGATTGATCTGCTGTACAGTTTCTATTGCAGTCTTAATTTCAAATGAAAGATTCGAGATATACTTTTCGATGAGCTCGTCCGAAACAGCTCCTGTCATGTTAGGGTTCTCCCTTTTCTGAGGAGTTGCCATCTGAGGTTTTTTTTCATACAAGATATTTCCTTCACGATCAACGACTCCAATTGCGGTATTTGTTCCGCCGACATCAATTCCAATTGCTACTTGTCTCATTATTTAAAATGTTGATTTATAAATTATTAATCCATATTTGTATTTCTATTATCGAATTTTGCTCCCTTTTAATGCAAAGAATGTAATGTATCCAAAACAGATAATGGGAACCAATAATGCTGCTTTAATGCTTACTGAATCGGTAATTGCTCCCATGACCAAAGGAACAACAGAACCTCCAACGATCATCGTGTTGATGATCCCTGAGGCAATTGGCATTTCGGCAGGATCAAGATCATTGACCGCCAAAGAAAAGATATTCGGGAACATGATCGAGTTAAAGAACCCGACCGAAAGCAGGCACCACATGCCGAATTGAGGGGGCAATAGAAATCCGGCCAAAACCAAAAACATATTGGTTGCCCCAAATATTCCCAAAGATACATTTGCGATACCTCTTCCCAACACCATCAACAGGAAATTGACGATTGCTATCGTAAAAAAAATCAACCCATAAACCGGTTGGGAGTTAAAAATAAATTTCCCTTCGACAACACCTGCAGAGAAAATGAACCATCCAACAAAAAAGGCAAATCCCATAATAATTAATGAGTATTTCAATTTAAGCTTTTTTGCCAGGGTCCCAAGCAAGACCGAACCAAAAAACCGCCCGATCATCTGGCCTCCCCAATAGATGGCTGTAAGTTTAACTGCCTGATCCTTTGCCATATCCAATAGGCCTGTTAAATAATTGCTTACCTGTGATGCGGTTCCCACTTCAGCTCCCACATAACAGAAAATTCCGATTGCTCCGAGGAGCACCTGGGGTTTCCGCAAGGCAGACATGGATGCAACTGTCTCATCACCTTTAATCTCGGGCAATTTAATAAATAAAATTCCGAATGCGATAATGACAACAATTGAACCAATGATAATAAAGGGCATTTTTACAAAATCGGCTGCCTGTTGGGCTGAAGCACCATTTTTAAGTGCAAGTACTGCAGGAGCCAGGACTAAAATACCAGCCAAATAAGGAGCGATTGTTGTCCCTACCCCATTTAGGGCTTGAGTGAGGTTCAGTCGTGCAGGTGCATATTCCTGTGGCCCCAATGCTGCAACATACGGATTAGCTGCCGTTTGTAAGAATACTACTCCCGTGGCCATAACAAAAATGGCACCTAAAAACAAGGGATATGACAATACCGACACGGCAGGGAAAAACAAATAACTTCCGGTAGCGACCAAAAGCAAACCAGCAATAACTCCATTCTTATAACCGATCTTTTTAATGATCATTCCACATACGAAGCTAAAGCAGAAATAGGCAAAGAAAAACACGCCATTGACCAACTGCGCGAAAAAGTTCTCCCAACCGGGATAAAGTGTCTTCAGATCAAATGCCAATTGCACCTGATCTTTCATTGCGATGTTGAAATTTGTGATAAATCCGAAAATAAAAAAGATCGAGGCCATAAAGGTCATGCCAAGACGTAGATTACTGTTTGTTTTTTGTTCCATCAGTCGTTAATATTGCATTAATTTAATAATTGTTTGGTCTCCATTTTTTGGAATGAACAAATATAGAAATATTTCATTGCGTTATCTTAATATATCCTATTTTTGAATTCACAAATTTTAAAGACATAATTATGAACTATCTACCAAAGGATGACCGTTATAACAACAAGACAAATTATCGGCGTTGTGGCCGCAGTGGGATTAAACTGCCGGAAATCTCCCTGGGACTATGGCATAACTTTGGCGGTGTCGATGTTTTTGAGAACGGCCGCGATATGTTAAGGTATGCGTTTGATCAAGGGATCACCCATTTTGACCTGGCCAATAACTATGGGCCTCCTCCTGGTTCGGCAGAAGAAAATTTCGGTGTGATTTTCAAAAAAGACTTTGTCCCTTACCGTGATGAACTCATCATCTCCACTAAAGCAGGGTATCTGATGTGGCCTGGCCCGTATGGGGAATGGGGTTCCCGCAAATATTTGATTTCTAGCCTCGATCAGAGCCTAAAACGGATGGGACTCGATTATGTCGATATCTTTTATTCCCATCGCCCCGATCCTGAAACCCCGCTTGAGGAGACCATGATGGCGCTCGACCAGGCTGTCCGTTCAGGCAAGGCACTTTATGCGGGGATTTCTAACTATCCAGCCGACATGACGAAAAAAGCTTCTGCTATTCTTAAACAACTCGGTACGCCATGCCTGATCCACCAACCCAAATATTCGATGTTTGAACGTTGGGTCGAAAATAGCTTATTGGATGTAGTTGAAAATGAAGGAATTGGAATAATCGCGTTTTCTCCTTTGGCTCAGGGGTTGCTGACAGACAGGTATCTCCATGGAATTCCAGCCGATTCGAGGGCTGCAAAAGCGTGGGGGTATTTGCAATTGGAGCAGGTTGATCCGGCCATTGCCAAAGTGAAAAAGTTAAACGAAGTTGCCAAACTTCGTGGTCAGTCGTTGGCACAAATGGCAATTGCATGGCTTTTAAAAGACAAAAGGGTAACTTCTGTTTTGATAGGTGCAAGTTCTGTGGCTCAATTGAAAGATAATCTGGCCTCTCAAAACAACTTGATCTTTTCAGTTGAAGAATTGAATATTATCGAAGACATTCTTTCTGTTCAATGATAAGTTCCTTTTTCTTAGCTGCCAGATCAATTCTGCCACTTTTCCTAATCATATTGATCGGTATCAGTATGATTAGGTTAAAGATTGTCCATCGGGGATGGGTCGATGTTCTGAATAAATACGCCCTTTGGATAGGATTGCCTTCATTGATCCTGGTTGCCATGGTACGTCTTGATTTTAAGTTCAGCGAATATTCTGCCTTGATCATGATGAATTCGGGATACATTATTTTTTGCACTTTACTGGCGTTTCCGGTAAGTGCAATTTTAAAAACAACTGTCAAGACAAAACAATCGCTTTTTTTGCTCTTGGGATTTGGAAATACAGCCTATCTCGGAATTCCATTGATATCCAGTGCATTGGGAGTTGAAGCATTGCCGTCCGCAATTCTTTTGTCGGGAGTTTACCCAATCTGGATGTTCACCGTGGCAATCGTTTTAATCGAACTTACAGGGCATGAGAAAGTCCATACCCCAGAAATTCTTAAACGGCTTGTTACAAATCCACTTCTTATTTCAGTTATTGTCGGATTATTGATTTCAGGGTTGAATATCCCGGTTCAAAGTACCGTTATCAAAACCCTCGACCTTTTCGGACAATCGGTTACAGCAGTTGTGTTGCTCTCGTTGGGGATTTTTCTGGGTTCGCAGGAGATTGGACGGATTAAGGAGTGGTGGCCGGTATTCTGTCTGGCAATTGTCACAATGATCATTTTACCCGGACTTTTCTATTTTGCAGCCAAGGGATCAGGGATGAATAACCTTCAATTCCGGGCTTCTATTTTAGATGCTGCCATGCCAATGGGCCTGACGGCTTATGCGATGACTGAACAATATCAGTTAAATGCCTTGTTGACTGGAAGGTTGGTGCTTCTAACAACATTTCTTGCAACAGTAATACTTCCGATCTGGATTGTTTTTACCGCTTAAAAAATGATATAATATACTGTATGTAAATATATTATATCATTTATGATTAGTCAAAAATTTTTCCAAAATATCGAATGGAACAATCCTGCAAAGTTTTAACCTTTAATTCTTCGGGAATTACAGGAGCCAATGTTTTTTGGCGGAAGAGCGGCCACCCATCAGGATCTTCTCCGGTTTTTTCGACTAAACCTAACTCTTGATAAAGAATGCAACTTCCAAGGTTGATCAAGCTGATTTTCTCTTCCTTTGTGAATTTCTGAAAAGTCAATCCCTTTTCGCGGATCCCAACGAGGAAAAGTACACCGTTCAGATCTACGTCGATGCCGAACCTATTTCCCAAGTATTCGCATAATTCCGTCCAATTTACGAATGTTTTCATTGTTTTGTTTTCCTTAATGCTCTAGTAAATATCATCTATTTATTGAACAGCCACTTATATGCGGGAATCAATCTGATGTTCAGTTCGTCTTTTATCATTACTTCTTCCTTGTTCCAATTTATTAGCAATAAATTTCTGCAATTTAACTCTGATGACGCTTCCATGAGGGCTTCGATTTCACGTTTTAGCGATTTTGGATTAGAGATGTCGTAACAAACCTGTATTAATTGTTCAATAATGTAGCCGTTGCGGCATACAAAATCTATTTCCTTGTTATTACGGGTCCTGTAGTAAAAAAGATCCAATTCGGGATTGAAATTTCTTCGCAGCAATTCTATGAATATTACATTTTCAAGTAATCTCCCGTAATTTTGGGATAATTCGAATGACCGTGCCTGAATGAATCCGTTATCAATGATATAACTTTTTTTCTGTGATTTTTGTTGCAATTTTATTTTTGTAAGATACCTTGTCAGATTTATAAATAAGTATGGTTCTGATAGATACCTAATATATTTTTGAACTGATGCAACACTGTTGAAGTTTAGGTTTTCTTTTAGTTGATTGAATGAAAATAGATTCGTATAATTTGCTAGCAGATAATATGCCAAATCGTAAAACTGCTGATATTGACGTATTTGAAACCGACGTAAAATATCTTTTAAGAGTACCGAATCGAATAAAGACGATAAATAGTTTTTTAAGATGGTTGGGTTCAATACAACTTCGGGAAACCCCCCATTCTGTAGATAAGTATTCAGGTAATTCATTATGATCCCTATTTTTTCCGGACTCAATAAATCTTGATCAAGTAAGGAGACATTATGGTAATCTAAAAACTCTTCAAAGCTGAATGGGAATACTGAGATTTTTAAATATCTGCCTGTGAGGGAGGTGGCCATTTCGTGCGAGAGAAGTTTCGCATTCGACCCTGTAACTATAAGATTTGCTCCCCTACGGTACAATTTATTGATCCATAATTCCCAATTTGGCAAGTTTTGAATTTCGTCCAGAAAAAGATACTCGTAGCCGGGATATATTTCGTTCAGGGTTTGAACAACCAAATCTTCATTAAAATGCTTCAATAATAAATCGTCGTCGAAGTTCAGGTAAGCAAAATTTTTATCCTTTAGTATTTGAAGCGACATGACAGATTTCCCTGCTCGCCGGGGTCCGGTAATCAGTTTAATCAGTCCTGTTGTCAAGTATTCTGCTTTAGATGATGCATCCATTCGATCAATATACGGATAAGCAAGTAAACTGTCGCGCTCTTCGCGTTGCTGAAAAAGTATGTTTTTAATCATTAGAAATGCTATAATGAACAAAAATACCCTATTTTATTCATTATACAAATATTTCTGACCAAATATTTGCAATTATGTTTTTTAGTAATGATTTTGGCTGTTTTATTGGCACATGGTTTCGGTTATAGAAGCAAATATTATATTTTTGCATTTTAGAAGATTTATTAGAGGAATCCACTTTTGGATTTATTGTTTTATATTATAGATTATGAGAAATATACGAATTGTTGATATCTTGAAGTCGGGCCAGGTGGGTGCCGAAATCACAGTAAAAGGTTGGGTACGTACCCGCAGAGGAAGTAAAAATGTAAATTTTATTGCCTTGAACGATGGTTCAACAATTCATAATTTACAGGTAGTAGCCGATGTTGAAGCTTTTGGTGAAGATTTGTTCAAGTGCATCAATACCGGTGCTGCCATTGGCGTGACAGGCAAATTGGTTGAATCGGGTGGCTCAGGTCAATCTGTTGAATTACAGGCACAAAGTATCGATGTGATTGGAGTTGCTGATCCCGAAAAATATCCGATCCAGCCCAAGCGCCATACTCTCGAGTTTTTGCGCGAAGTAGCCCACCTTCGTCCGCGGACTGCAACTTTTAGTGCAATTTTCCGGATTCGCCATGCAATGGTATTTGCTGTTCATAATTTTTTCAATGAAAGGGGTTTTTATAATATCCATACCCCCATCATTACAAGTTCCGATGCCGAAGGGGCAGGTGAAATGTTTCGTGTTACCACGCTTCCTGCCAAGGATGCACCTGTAAACGAAGAGGGTGGGATTGATTATTCTCAGGATTTCTTTGGGAAAGCAGCTAACCTGACAGTTTCTGGTCAGCTTGAAGGTGAATTGTTTGCCATGGCCCTGGCGAGAATTTACACTTTTGGTCCAACTTTCCGTGCCGAAAATTCAAATACATCGCGCCATCTTGCCGAATTCTGGATGATCGAGCCGGAAGTTGCATTTTTCGACCTGAACGACAATATGGATTTGGCAGAGGAATTTCTGAAATATTTAATTCGCTATGCTTTAGACCATTGCATGGACGATTTGCTCTTTTTAAGTGGCAGGTTAATTGAGGAGGAGAAGAATAAGCCTGCTGACCAACGCTCTATGGAATTGATCGAAAAGTTAAGGTTCGTGGCCGATAACGATTTTGTCAGATTGACTTATACCGAAGCCATCGAGATCCTGAAAAATTCAAAACAGAATAAAAAAGGGAAGTTCCAATACCCAATTACAGGTTATGGCACCGATTTACAGAGCGAGCATGAAAGATTCCTGGTTGAACAGGAGTTTAAGAAACCTGTCATCCTCACCAATTATCCCAAAGAGATAAAGGCATTTTATATGAGAATGGATGACAACGGGAAAACAGTTTCGGCAATGGATGTGCTATTCCCACAGATTGGCGAGATCATTGGCGGATCTCAACGTGAAGAACGGCTTGAAATGTTGGAAAAAAGGATGGATGAAATGAACATCCCTAAAGAAGATATGCAATGGTACCTCGACACACGCCGGTTTGGTGGTTGTCCTCATGCGGGCTTCGGTCTTGGATTTGAGCGACTTCTTTTGTTTGTTACCGGAATGGGAAATATCCGCGATGTGATCCCATTTGCCCGTACCCCTAAAAATTGTGAGTTTTAAATGGCGACTAGCTACTGGCTACTGGCTACTGGCAATTAGGAGCAGATTTGGCGGTTCTTGATTGCGACAAACAGACATTTTATCTGATATCAAAATAGGGGAGCCCTGGAAGAAATGGTTTTTTCCGGGGCTTTTCTTATTTTTCAAAATATGAAAATTTTACCTAACTTTCGGACGGAAAAAGGTTTTACAAATTATGCAGAAATTAAGTCTTCAACAAAAATTACTTCAGAAGCTCTCGCCACAACAGATACAGGTAATCAAGCTTTTAGAACTTCCTACTTTACAATTGGAACAACGGATCAAAAAGGAATTGGAGGAAAATCCTGTACTCGAAATTGAAAGTGAGGAATTTGGTACCGGTGAGGAGGAATATGTGAATGATTTAAAAACGAATGAAGACAACGATAATGAGGAGTTTTCGGTAAGCGATTACTTGAACGAAGAAGATTACCCATCCTATAAATTGAATACTTCGAATACCTCCAAAGATGATAAATTAACCGATCTACCTTTTTCAGACGGCACTTCCTTTCATGAGTATCTACAGGACCAGATCAGCATGGTGATGCTAAATGAACGTGAAAGTATTATAGCAGAGCACATTATCGGGAATATAGATGAGGATGGTTATTTGCGTCGCGAAGTACCTTCAATCGTAGATGACCTCGAATTTGCCCAGAATTTAAAGACCAACGAAACCGAGTTGATTAAAATCCTAAGGGTAATCCAGGATCTTGATCCACCAGGTGTTGGGGCAAGAAATCTAAGGGAATGCCTGCGTTTGCAAATTTCCCGTAAAATCGACCAGAGATCTGAAGTTGTGTTGGCGGGGCAAATCCTAAGGGATGCTTTTGATGAATTTACCCGTAAACATTTTGATAAGATTGCACGGAAGTTTGGCGTTGATGAAGAGACCTTAAAAGATGCGATCGATGAAATCCTGAAACTTAACCCAAAACCAGGGAGTTCATTTAGCAATAACATCAGTCATGGTAATCAGGCAATTATTCCTGATTTTATTCTTGAAGTTGTTGATGGTGAATTGCAACTTACCCTTAACCAGAAGAATGTTCCTGAACTAAATATCAGCAGGCATTACTCCAACATGTTACGGTCCTATCAGGATAACCGTAAATCTATGACCCGTGATGTGAAGGATGCTGTCTTGTTTGTTAAACAAAAGATCGATTCGGCTAAATGGTTCATTGATGCCATTCGTCAGCGTCAGGAGACGCTTATGCACGTGATGACGGAAATCCTGATCTATCAGAAAGATTATTTCATGGAAGGTGATGAAACAAAAATGCACCCAATGATCCTGAAAGATATCGCAGACCGGACAGATCTTGATATATCTACCATTTCAAGGGTTTCCAACAGCAAATACATCCAGACACATTTTGGGATATATGCACTGAAATATTTCTTCTCCGAGTCGATGCAAAAAGACACTGGTGAGGAGGTTTCCACACGCGAAATAAAATCAATATTGCGGGAATGTATTGACAATGAAAGTAAGAGGAAACCACTTACAGATGACGACCTCACCTCTATCCTCAATGACAAAGGCTATGAAATCGCGAGACGGACTGTTGCCAAATACCGTGAACAACTGGATATTCCTGTTGCAAGGATGCGTAAAGAACTTTAGCTTAAGTAATGAACTTATAACCAATTCCTTTTAAGGTCCGGATATGATCGTTTCCTATTTTTTCGCGTAACTTCCTGATATGTACGTCAATAGTCCGGTCTCCCACGATCACATTGTTTCCCCACACAGATTTGTAAATTTCGTCTCGGGTAAATACCTTATCTGGTTTTGAAACCAATAACGACAAAAGTTCAAATTCCTTTCTTGGCAGCGTGAGTTCTTTGCCATCAATTTTCAGGATGTACCTCTCCTTATCAATCACCATGTCACCAATGTTGAGGATTTTCTCATTGTCGTTGATATCTGAAGATATGCCGCCTGCCCTCTTAAGCAATGCTTTTACACGACTGATCAAAACCTTGGGTCGTATTGGCTTTGTAATATAGTCATCGGCTCCGGCTTCAAACCCTGCAATCTGCGAATAGTCTTCACCACGTGCGGTTAAAAAAGCGATAATAACGTTTTTACAAACAGGAAGTTTCCGGATTTCTTCACAGGCAGCAATACCATCCATCTCGGGCATCATCACATCGAGGATGACCAGATCAGGCTTTATTTTACCTGCCAACTCAATTGCTTCCCGGCCATTGCGGCCTGTATATACCCTAAAACCTTCGCGTTGTAAATTATAGCTAACAAATTCGAGGATGTCTTCCTCATCGTCAACAAGCAGTATTCTCGGTGTATTGTCTTTATCTACCATATGTTATATATGAAATAAACTTGAATATTTATATGTATTAAATGTAGTATTATTTTGGACAAATTGATGTTACCCCTTGTTTTTTTTTACTTATTGCTTTTTTCGAGCATAAAAGTAAATGTTGTTCCTTTATCTAGTTGACTCTTAACATGTATTGTCTGTTCGTGCGCTTCAATGATATGTTTCACGATCGAAAGCCCAAGGCCCGTACCTCCCTGCATCCTTGACCTGCTTTTATCAACACGGTAAAATCGTTCAAAAATACGGATCTGGTCTTTTTTCTCAATGCCAATACCATCATCTGCCACCTCTATCAGCACCATTTTGTCCATGTCGTAAAAGGCCACACTGACCTTACCGCCCTTTTTTCCATATTTGATTGCATTTCCCACGAGGTTACTGATCACCTCAAAAATACGCTTTTTATCGGCCCTTACATTTACCGGTCGGGTTGCATTCACGGTAAGGACGGTATCTATCCTCCGGCTGTTGGCATCGGGTGACTCAAACTCAAAAACATCTTCTGTCAGTTTAACCAGGTCAAAAGTTTCCATATTTAATTTCATCTCGCCCGACTCAAGTTTGGTGATCGACTCAAGGTCTTCTACGATACTGATCATCCTGTCGATGCTTTTTTCTGTCCGTTCAAGGTAAAGACGGTTAATCTTGGGATCCTCAAGGCCACCATCCAGTAAAGTCAGAATATAACCCTGAATATTGAATATTGGAGTTTTCAGCTCGTGGGAAACATTCCCGACAAAATCCTTACGGTACTTCTCAAGATCGCGTAAACGGTCTATTTCTGCAAGTTTCCCTTCTGCCCAAAGTTTGACTTCCTGATTCACCTCCGCAATGATGTCCTGGTTGCCAATGCTCAATTTGGTATGCTTTTTCCCTTCAATGGGTACTTCCCTAATGGTTTTATAAATCGGTGTAATTTTGTCGTTGATCAATATTGCCAATATGTAAAGTGTTGTCAAATAGGTTACTACGAAGATTATCGGAATAAATACCAGCATAAGGGTCTTTAGACCTAGCCAGAGAGAAATCACCAGTAAAACGGTCGTAAATGCCGTAATGATCACCGATGAGGTTATGGATAATTTTTGTGGAGTAGCCGATTTGATGAAGATCATATCCGATGATAATTAAGTCCTGAAAGATATTAAAAAACATTGTTGTCCGGTAAAACCGGGATTTACTAAATTTTGTTTTTTAACGTGTTGAT